>CAKZHN010000001.1 GCA_936924235.1 uncultured Rhodoplanes sp.
CCAGGCGGCATTGGCGCCGCCCTTCGTCCTGCCCGTTGCAGCCATCTAAGGCGGCTTCTGTCCTGCGACGGAAGCGGGTGGTGATCCGAGACGACCCGGTGCTCTGAGTTGCGTCGTCTCAGGGAGCCGGGCGCCACACCTTGCTCCGCCAGCGGACCGCCTCCGGAGACGCCCTCAACTGAGCAAGGCAGGCCGCACGATAAGCGAGGAAGCAGGGCCGTCAATTTTAATTCGGAGTTTGCAAGGTCTATCAACACTGCCAGGCGACAAGCGTGCGGCAGGACAATGCAGGACAGCAGCCGGCGGTTTCGGGCTCCAGCGCACGGCGTCCTTGGCGGACACTCTGCAAACAGGTCGAGTATTTCCGCGGCTGACCAGGAGCGAGCGGTGACCTGATCGGTCGCATTTTGGACCATGAGGTACCTGCGGGTGCGTTAGCGCCCGGATCATGCGGGAAAAGGTGGAACTGGCGCGCCGCTATTTATTTGCGATGGTGTGGGGGGGGGGCGACGTGTCATGATTTCAAAGGCGCGAGCTCCGAAATGTCAGAAGACACCGGCAACGATCTATTGGCCTCGCTGGCTGCAGCCGATTACGCGCTGTTGAGGCCGCATCTGACGCGCGTTCATCTCGAGCAACGCAGCGTCCTGCAGGAGGCCGGCCAGCCGATCGAGGATATTTTCTTTCCGTTGGAGGGCATGATTTCCGTGGTGGCGTCCTTTCCAGCCGGCCAGGAGATCGAAATCGCGGCCATCGGTCGCGAAGGCGCGATCGGAACGAAATCGGACTGTTGCCCCAGGTTGCCTTTGCCAGGGCCCTCGTGCAGTTGCCCGGCACGGCGCTTCGAATGCCGCTGCCGCAATTCCAGAACGTCGCGCTTGGAAATCCCGCGATCGCCCATATCGCGACCTGCGCCAACGACGTGATGATGACGAACCTGCAGCAGGCTGCAGCCTGCAACGCGGTTCACTCAGCAGAAGCACGGCTTGCCAGATGGCTGTTGCATGCACAGGACCGGTATCCCTCCGACACGCTTCCGCTGACCCAGGAGTTCATGGCCCAAATGCTGGGCGTCCGGCGGACAACCGTTTCCCTCATCGCCGGCGCGATGGAGGAGCGAGGCTTGCTGAAATACCAGCGCGGCAAGGTGCATATTGTCGACAGGCCGGGCGTGGCCCGAATGGCTTGCAGCTGTTATGAAATCGTGAAGGGAAATATCGACAAGATCATCGAGTTGGCAAAGCGCGCGAAGGATGCGCCGGGCTCCAACTGATCAGTTTTCTGAAAACGGGACCACGGCAAGCACAGTCCCTTCGGCGTCACATATTTCGATGCTCCACTTGGCCCAGCCGTAGTTGTCCAGCGTCGCAAAGTTCTGACGCTTGACGTCTTCGACATCCTTCAAGGCTTCGCGTCGTGCGGCATCGATGTCAAGCAATTCGATGCCCTCGTGGTCCTGGGTGCGAACATGATTCAACACATGGAAAAAATAACGGGGCATCCGGTCCCTTGTGCCGTGCGGACTGTTCCCCCCAGTGCCGCACGATGCACAAGGCTGACCTAAGCGGTTTCGCCAGCTTCGCCCTGCAAAGGGCCCCTTATTTCGCTGAGATACGTACGCTGCCGGGCACTATGGGCCAATTTCATGATGCCGGATAGGGGACTCTCCGACGCCAACGATGTCCAATCGGAGTCATCGCCGCGGCAATTGCAGCACGTGTCATGTCAGCCAAAATCATTCCGCTGTTCGATGCCGCGGCGCTAGACCCCGAAACCGTCAAGATCATCTCGGAAGCCTATGACCGAGCTTGCCGCGCACTTCACGACAGAGGACAGCCGCAGATCGTGAACGAATTGATTGCGAGGCGCATTATCGACATGGCCAAGGCCGGCGAGCGAGACATCCAGAGAATGTGCGACCGTGTTCTGGCGGACGTCGGTATTGTTCGGACCGGCTGATTTCAAAAGAGCTGGCCTGCGGCAGCCCCCGTCATCCATCCAGGACCGAGCGCACTTTGACCGCAAGCTCATCCACATTGAACGGCTTCGACAGAAGCTGCGTGCCCGGATCGAGGACGCCGTTGTGGACGATGGCGTTGCGCGTATAGCCGGTGGTGAAGAGCACTTTGATGTTCGGATCGAGGGCGCGTGCCTGCTCGGCCAACTGCCGGCCCGACATCTCGGGCATGATGACGTCGGTGAACAGCAGCGTGATCTTTTGTCCGGCGTGAAGCAGCGTGAGGGCCTCGCGGGGACCTGCGGCCTCGATCACGGTGTAGCCGAGGTCTCTAAGGGCCTCGACCGACACGCTTCGGACGCGCGCGTCGTCCTCGACGACGAGAACGACCTCGCTTTTCAGTCCGCCGCTCAAAGTGCGAACGGGATTGGGCTCGACCGCGGCCGGTCCGCCGCCGTAATGACGCGGCAAGTAGACCTTTACGGTCGTTCCGACGCGCGGCTCCGAGTAGATTTTCACGTTGCCGCCGGATTGCCGGACGTAGCCGTAGACCTGGCTGAGGCCGAGCCCGGTGCCCTTGCCGACGCTTTTTGTCGTGTAGAAAGGATCGAAAGCCCGCGCGATCACGTCGGGCGTCATGCCGATGCCGGTGTCGGTCACCGCGACGAGCGCATATTGACCGGCCGCCAGTCCATGGTCCTTGGCATATCGCTCGTCGATATACGCGTTGGCGGTCTCGATCGTGAGCCTGCCGCCGGCCGGCATGGCGTCCCGCGCATTGACCGCAAGGTTGACCAGCGCGCTTTCCAGTTGCGGCGCGTCGGCGTGAATCTCCCACAAGCCAGCGGCCAGCACCGTTTCAACGACGATGGTTTCGCCGAGGGTTCTGGACAGCAGATCGCTCATGCCGCTGACCAGGCGGTTGGCGTCCAGGGGCGTGGGACGCAGCGGCTGCTGGCGCGAGAATGCGAGCAGCCGCTGCGTCAGCACCGAAGCCCGGCGCGCCGCATCGGTCGCCCCTTCGATGAAGCGTTCGACGTCGGTCTCGCCGCGCGCAAGCTTGCGCTGCAGAAGATTGAGCCCGCCGATGACGACGGCCAGCATGTTGTTGAAGTCGTGTGCGATGCCGCCGGTCAATTGCCCGACCGCTTCCATCTTCAAGGCCTGGCGCAACTGCTCCTCGGCCTTCGAGCGTTCGGCGATCTCCTCGGTGACGCGCTGCTCGAGCGTCGCGTTGAGCGTCTGCAGCGCGCCTTCGGCGCGGGTGCGCTCGGCGATCTCGCGCTGCGCCGCTCGGAACAGCTGGGCATTGTCGATGGCGGTTGCGGCATGTCCGGCGATGCCGACCAGTGCGGTCTCATGCCCGGCGGTGAAGCGCCCGGTTTCCTCGTGCCCGAAGAACAGACCGCCCAGGACCTCGCCGCCTCGGGAAATCACCGGGACCGCAAGATACGAGCGGACGGGCAGGTGGCCTTCCGGCATGCCTTTGCGCGGAGCGTTCTTGCCGTATCGCGGATCTTTCAGGATGTCGTCGGAGCGCACCACCGCGGTGCCTTTGAATGTCGGCTCGAAGATCGCGGTCGAGCGCGGCATCGGGAAGTTCTCGAATGCGGAACGGGGCGCTCCCGACAGGCTGTAAAGGGTGTAGCGCGCGCCCTTTTCGTCGAGCACGTTGTAGAAGAACGCCCCGAACTGAGCCCCCGCCAGAGCGACCCCGGCATCGGTGACGGTCTGGACGATCTTTTCCAGGTCGAGCTCCTTGGCGACACTCGCCCCGACGGCATTGAGGACCGCGAGATCGGCCTCGATCTTCTTGCGGCGGGTGATGTCGAGCACGGTGCCGACAAAGCGCGCGGCGCGGCCTTTCTCGAACAGGGTTTCGCCGTGCGCGACGAGCCACCGCTCCACGCCGTCGTTCAGACCAATGACGCGATATTCGAGCTCGAACGGATCAGGGCTTTCCAGCGCGTTCTGGACGGCCCGGTCGGCACGCTCGCGATCATCGGGATGCACGCCAGCCAGGAACGTCTCATAAGCGATGTCGGCATCGGCCGGGAGGCCGAACAGATGCTTGCAGCGCTCGTCCCATTGCAGTGAGCCGGTGACGGGATCGAAGTCCCAGGTGCCGATCGAGGCCGCCGTGGTCGCAAGACGAAGGCGCTCGATGTTGGTTTGTGCGGCCTTGTCGGCGCGCACGCGCTCGACATGCAACCAGGAGCGGTCGGTGACCTCCTGCAGCAGTTCAAGCTCGTAGTGCGTCCAATTTCGCGGCTTGCTGTCGTGAACGGCCATCAATGCGGTCAGGCGGCCGTCCTTGACCAGCGATACGCAGATCGTGGCGGCGATGCCGAGTTGCTGGAAGGCCGCCGCCTCGTGGGCCGGCAGTTCTTTGCTGTTGTCGCCGATGATGAGAGGCTGGCCTGCCTTGAGGTTGCTCACCGCCAGTGCGCCGAAATCGGCGAGGCTGTAGTACCCGACGATGCCCCTGCTGCCGGGCGCGGTCCAGTCGCCACGAATGGTGAAGTGATCCTGGTCGGGCTCCATGTCCGCGTAGGCGCAGATGGAGACGCCGAGATGCTCGCCCAGCATGCGCGTGGTGAGCGCCAGCGCCGCGTCGGCCTCCGAGGACTTTCCAACCTCTTCGATCAGCGCATTGATGAAACGAAGCCGGGATTCCGCCTCGCGGCGGGCCGTGATGTCGGACGCCGAGCCGAACCACTCGGTGATCTCGCCGCCGTTGTCGAGGATCGGAATGGCGCGCGACACGACCCATCCCACGGTCCCGTCGGCACGGCGGACCCGATGCTCTTTGTCGAAGACTTTCTTGTCACGGACGGCGACCGAAATCGCTTCAAGGATGTCCTTGCGGTCTTCCGGCAGCAGATACACATCCATCCATCGCGTGGTGCCCTGCGTTGCATCTTCCAGCAGACCCTGGCCGACAAGCTCGCGCATCTCCTGCCAGTCCGGGCTCATCCGGTACACGATTCCGGACGACGCAAGGGTGAGCGCGCGGAAACGCTCTTCGCTTTGGCGAAGCTTCTGTTCGGACTGCACCCGCGCCGTGGTCTCGACCACGATCGCGATGACGCCGACAGGCTTGCCGCTTTCTCCGATGACGGGCGAATAGTCGAGGTCCATCCAGACCTGCTCGGGCCGGCCCGTGCGAAACAGCGTCAGCTCCTGGTTGGTGTAGGAGAGCGTGCCGCCGGCCAGGCCGACCTTCATCACGTTGTCGTTGAAGTCGGCCACCTCCGGCCAGCCTTCGCGCACCGGCGAGCCGAGGAGCTTCGGGTGCCGTCCCCCGGCAAAACCCGAATAGGCATCGTTGTAGATCATGGTGCCGGCTTCGCCCCACAGCGCGACGATCGGCACCGGCGAGCGAAGCAGCAGACCTACGGCCGTCTTGATCGACGTCGGCCACAGGTCGAGAGGACCCATGGGCGTACCGGCCCAGTCGAAGCTCGCGATGATGTCGGCAATGTTGCCGCCGCCCCGCAAAAAGGCGCGTGCATCGTCGCCCCCCGATTGGACCATTGTCTTCAAGCGTCCGCCTAAACCCACATACGGAACGTGTTTGCGGCCGGCCCGGTTCCGCCTTGGCCCAAAAATGGAGCACGTCAGCCAGCGCCGGCTGTTTCCGCGCTGCACAAGGCGGGCATGAACGGCTCACAAAGTGCGTGGTCCGTCCTTCCCGGTTGTGTGCTAGCATTGGGGCTCAAAGAAATTTCTCCGCAGCGTGGGGGCCTTTCATGTCCATGTCCCAGTCCGGGTCTGCTCCGCGATTCACTTTGAAAGAATTGTACCGGCGCTTCATCAAGATGCCGATGAAAGGGGTTGGTCACGCCATCGAGGACTACGTGGCAGACCAATCGCCCATGGGAAACGTCTCGATCGTCGACAACAAGAATTTCGAGTGGGCCGAACGGCTGGAAAAGAATAGCGGCCTGATCAAGCAGGAGCTGCTGGCCGTGCTGTACGGACACAAGAACCTGCCGAACATCCAGGACATCTCCCCGCGGCAGATGAATCTCAGCAAGAACGCCATCGCGGGCGGCTGGAAAACCTATTTTTTCTATCTGCTCGGTCACAAGTTTGACGACAGCTACAAGCGCTGCCCGGAGACGGCCAAGCTGCTCGATTCCATTCCCGACCTGCAGCTGGCGTTCTTCTCGGTGCTGGCGCCCGGAATGCACATCAAGCGCCATCGCGGCAGCTACAAGGGCGTGCTGCGCTGCCACCTCGGACTGATCGTGCCGGAGCCCAGCAAGGACGTCCGCATGACGGTCGGCGACGCAATGGTGCATTGGGAGGAAGGCAAGCTGGTGATCTTCGACGACACGCACAAGCACGAGGTGTGGAACGACACCGACAGCATCCGTGTCGTGCTGCTGTTCGACGTGTGCCGGCCGCTTCCGGCTTGGCTGACGCGGGTGAACAAGACGCTGCTGGGCCTCGCTCACTATCTGCCCGAGGTCCGGCAGGCGGTGCGCACCCAGCAGGAGTGGGAAGCGCAATCCGCGGCGCAGGCCAAGGCCCACTAGGCGATCCGAGACGCATCCGCACGCTCGACGTGGTGAGATTCCATCTCACGCACGCGAAGCGCTGCGCTTCAAGCAGACCGACGTGTTCGCTGCCTCAGCGGTTGGCGCGTCAAAACAAAGAATTGGCCGCTTCCGACAAAGACCCTTTTTGCCGGCGCTGGTAGTCCTGACGAAGCTTTTGATCGGGACTTATTCATACCGGCGGTACACGCAATTTCACGCCGGCGGCTCTACGGCCACTGGCGCCGGCTCTGCCCCTCTATGCCCTAGAATTGGGTAGGGCCGGTGCTTCTTTCTCCCGCTTCAGCTGCTCAACGTCACAATCTGAACCACCAGGAAATCAGCGCCGCGCCCGCGCGCGCATTAGCCCTAACAATTCAGGGTAACTGTTTACGTAAACATCATCGCGACATTGTTCGGCATCCTGGTGCCGCCTAGCCTGCGGACCGCGGCAATCCATCTGCAGAACGCCGCAGTCGAAGAGACAAGCGGCGGCGACACGGACGCAGAACCTCATCGCGGGGGTGTTCGATGGACTCGCTGAACAAACGGGAGCTTGGGGCCCAAGATCTTGGGGCTCAGGAATTTGGGGCCGAGGTCGAGATTGCGGAACGCCCGCGTCGGGTGCCGCAGACCAAAGGCATGATTGTTGAATTCGAACGGCTCGCAGCCGAGCTCAATCGGGCTGTGCAGATCGAAGAGGAGCGGACCGGAATCCACGATCCCCAGAACTTTGCATACTCCACGGTCGCCAAGGCCGCGGCGCAGCGGCGCGACAACCTGATCAGCTCGGTCGCGATGCTGCGCAAAGCGCTCGAGGCGGCCGCAGCCGCACGTGCAGCAGCGAGTGGACAGTCCGGGGATGCCAGCGCTGACGAACCGACGGCAAGCTTCGCAACCCAACCGAAACACGCAGACACCGCAACCTAACAGGCCAAATATGATGATGCCGTCGACTGGGGGCCGAACGGCGCCGAGAGCTCTGCACCGGTGGTGCGGCGTGTTTCAGGCCGCACTGGCGATCGTTGCGATTTCCGCCGGCGCCGCTTCGGCGCAGACCGGGCGCAACGCGCAGGAGGCCAACAAGGAGTGGCGCAGGCTGACGCAGACCGAGGTCAACTGCGTCGACCAGGCGCTGCGCGCCCGCAACTCCAATCTCTACAGCATGATCCAGCAGGGCATCGGCCCGGCCGATCGGGCGGCGAAAGATCTTCGCGCCGGCTGTCACGGAAAAACGACAACGGGCAGTCCCACCACCACGACGACGACCACCACCACGGTCACCTATCACACGTCGTCGAACTCTCAGCCTTCTCGCACCACGCAGACCACTCAGACCTCGCAAACCTCGCACACCTCCCAGACGTCGCCGGCGTCCCAGACTTCGCAAACCTCCCAGACGTCACAGGTCCAGGCGACCAAGCGTGAAACCGGCCGCGAGCAGCCCCGGGAGTATTGGAGCCTCGACGGCTCGACCTTGAATCTCGTCGCCGACGGCGATCTGCGAAAGTACTATTACTTCCAGGTTCAATCGGAAGCGGAGGCGACGGGCGCGAAGAAGGGCTCGCTGCTGATCGAGGGCAAGACCTTCGGCACGCATTTCCTCGGCACCGCATACAAATACACCAGCACCTGCGGACGCGTCCCGTTCCGGGTCGACGGCATGTTCCGCGACAACAACAATCGTCTCGAATTGCAGGGGCAGAGCCCGCGCGTCGATGCCTACTGCAAGATGGAAGGCACCGAGATGACGTCGCTGACGCTGAAAGTCGCCGATGCCACGGCTGCCAAGGACAGTGTGAAGCCGAACACCAAGGAGACCGCCAAGGAGAGCAGCAAGCCCGGCGACCCCGCTGCGAACAAGGCCGCAATCCGCACGGCCGCGGCCGGCAATATGCAGGACGAGAAGAACGACAGCATTGCCAAGGATCAGCTGGCGACCGGCAAGGCCGTGGTCGAGGCGATGGGCATGAAGAAGTCTGCGGTCGACAACGTGGCGGCCGCAAAGCCGGTTGGGGAAAAAGTGACGGCCGTCGAACCCGCCGCCAAAAATATCGTAGCGGAAACGACGACGCCCAAGACCACCGCCGCGGGCGGGCTCCCGGCCAACGGCGACGTCGTGCAGATCGCGTCGAGCGATAAGGCCGAGGCGGGCAGGGCCGCGCCGCACGAGGCAGCCCAGCAAGGGGCCGAGGAGGTCATTGTCCCGATCAAGCCGGTCGCCGAACGCAGCGTCACAACGGACAACAAGCCGGCCGACCGGCCTGTTGCCCTGAGCGACACTCAGAACAAGATTGCGGCCGCTCCCGTGCCGGCGGTCAAGCCGGCGGCGATCAATGCCAACATGGCGCCGGTGAAGCAGCCCGCGATGGAGCCGGCCAAAGCCGAACCGGAGCGCGCCAGGACGCAAGTGGCGAAGGCCGAGCCGATAAAGACTCAACCGGCGAAGGTTGAACCGGCGAAGATTCAAACGGCGCAGACCGAGGCGACCAAGACGGCGGCGTCGAACGCGACAGCCGGCGGCCAGACCGGGTGGCGGGAAACCATCAGTCTCTTTACCACCACGATATCGACCGGCGCGGCCACCGTAACCTCGCTCAGCTTCGTCTCTGGATTGCTGAGCGGCATGGTCGTCGCGGGCGCTCTGGCGATTGCGTTCTTCGTGCGTCAACGCCGGCGGAGTGCGGCAACCGCTGCCTTGGCGGCCGCAACGCTTGATAACGCCTGCCGCGCCACCCAATGCGACTTCGATCTTCTGGTCAGAACGGTGATCGCCGAGCAGAACCGCCTGTATCACGCGACGCTCAAGCCGGATCGCCCGCTTCAGAAGGCGGAGCCGACCGAACTCGTGCCCGGCTGATCCGTACGGGCGCCGCGCCTGACGCCCGGGAGAGGGCGTCGGGCTTCTTGCCATGCCTTCGCAAAGGCCATATTCCATCGGGCTTCAAACAGCTCGATGAGAAGCAGCATGCGCGTGTTGTTCACGGGGATCATCGCAGCCCTGGCGCTCACCGGAACCGCGCCAAACCTCGCGGCGCAGACGCCGCCGGCGCCGATCGTCAAGGTCGAGGGGCTCCGCCAGATCTCTCCCCGCGTCCAGATCATCCCGGACAACAGCGTCCCCGCGGTGCCCAATGTCGGCTACGTCGTCGGCGACCGCGCCGTCCTTGTGATCGACACCGGGCTGGGCCCGCCCAACGGCAAGGCCGTGTACGAGGTGGCGAAGAAGCTCGCCGGCGAAAAGCCGCTCTACCTCGTCACCACCCACGTTCATCCCGAGCATGACCTCGGCGCCCAGGCCTTCCCGTCAACGACCACGCTCATCCGCTCGACCGACCAGGTGAAGGACATCGCCGAGTTCGGCCTGCAGCTCGCCAAGGTCTTCGCCGGCCGCTCCGCCATCAACGCGGAACTCCTGAAGGACGCGGACTTCCGCAAGGCCGACGTCACGTTCGAGAAGAGCCACGATCTCGATCTCGGCGGCGTCACGGCGCAGATCATGGCCATGGGCCCGAACCACACGGCCGGCGACACCATCGTCTGGATCGAGTCCGATCACGTGCTGTTTGCCGGCGATCTCGCGATGCGCGCGCCGCCGGCCTTTGCCAGCCCGCATTCGAGCCTCAAGCAATGGCTTGCGAGCCTCGACCGGCTGGAGGCGCTCAAGCCCGCGATCGTCGTGCCGAGCCACGGCCCGACCGGCGAGGGCTTGAGTTTCATCACCGGCTATCGCGCCTATCTGATCGAGGTCCGCGACCGCGCCATCGCTGAAAAGCGCGCCGGCCGTACCATTGAGCAGGCGATCAAAAACGTCACCACGGCCTTCGGCGACCGCGCCCTGGACAAGGGGCGGCTCGCCGGCGCGATCACGGTGGCTTACGGCGAGGCGCCGTGAGCTTGCGGCCGGTCGGATAGGGTTCGTTTTGCTGCGGTGCGTCGCGACAAGCGCCTGACGGCGCGGCCGCAAATCCGGCTTCGGTGGTAAGCTGTGCTGGAGGCTGCGAAAGCAAGCCTCGCAACCGGAGCGAGGCCACCCGATGGCTCAACCCATAGCCACTGACGGCGCCCGCCCGCGCCGCAAGCCGTTCTACATGGACATGTCGGTGCAGGTCTTCGCCGGCATGCTGCTCGGTGCGGTGATCGGCTGGCTCTGGCCCGGCACGGCCGAATGGATGCGCACGCTCGGCGAGCTGTTCATCCGGCTGATCGGCATGCTGGTCGGCCTGATCATCTTCTGTGCGATCGTGCACGGCATCGCCACGGTGCGCGAGGCCAAGAAGGTCGGCCGCGTCGCCATCAAGGCGCTGATTTATTTCGAGGTGGTCACGACGTTCGCGCTGGTGATCGGGCTCAGCATGATCAATCTGCTGGGCCCCGGCCGCGGCATGCACGTCGATCCGCATCTTCTCTCGGGCGCGGGCCTCGATCAGTACGTCCACACCGCGCAGGAGATCAGCGGCCAGGGCTTCCTGCTGCATCTCGTGCCGCACACCATCGTGTCGGCCTTCACCGAAGGCAATGTGCTGCAGGTGGTGTTCATCGCGGTGCTGTTCGCCTTCGGCCTGCTTGCCATCGGCGAGAAAGGCAAGCCGATCGTCGACATCCTCGGCGCCACGCAGCAGATCGTGTTCAAGATCGTCGGCTATATCATGTGGCTTGCGCCGCTCGGCGCGATGGGCGCGATCGGCTTCACGGTGGCGCGCTTCGGCGTCAGTTCGCTGGTTTCGCTCGGCGCGCTGGTCGGTGAGTTCTATCTCACCTGCCTGCTGTTCATCGTGCTGATCCTCTGGCCGATCGCGTGGTGGAACGGCATCAACCTCCTCAAGCTCGCAAGCTACATCCGCACCGAGCTCCTGATCGTCATCGGCACGAGCTCGTCGGAGTCGGTGTTTCCGCAGCTCGTGAAGAAGCTCGAGAGGCTCGGCTGCGAGGAATCCATCGTGGGCCTGATCCTGCCGACCGGCTACGCCTTCAACCACGACGGCACCTGCCTGTACTTTGCCGCGGCGCCGATATTCCTGGCGCAAGCCGTAGGCATCGAGCTGACACTGCCGCAGCAGCTTGGGCTGCTCGGAATCCTGCTGGTCACTTCGAAGGGCGGGGCGGGCGTCGCGGGCTCGGCGATTGTCGTGCTGGTGTCGACGCTGGCGGCGACCGCCACGGTGCCGGTCGCGGCGGTCGGGATCATCCTGGGCGTTCACCGCCTGATGTCGTCGGCCTTCGTCGCGGTCAACGTGCTCGGCAATGCGCTCGCCACCATCGTGATTTCAGGATGGGAGGGCGCGCTCGACCGCGACATCTTGACGGCGGGCTTGGCCGCCGGACCCGATGACGTTGAGTGAGGACGATTGAGCCGCGCGTCTACTGCCCGCGGCCGGCCGCGCTGGCGAAACGCCGCGCCTCTTCGGCGGCACGGAACAGCGCCTTGGCCTTGTTGACGCATTCGGCCTGCTCGCTCGAAGGATTGCTGTCGGCGACGATGCCGGCGCCGGCCTGCACGTACATGGTGCCGTCCTTGATCAGCGCGGTGCGGAGCACGATGCAGCTATCCATCTCGCCAGCGGCCGAGAAATAGCCGACGCAGCCGGCATAGAGGCCGCGCTTTTCCTTTTCGAGCTCGTCGATGATCTGCATGGCGCGCACCTTCGGCGCGCCCGACACCGTGCCGGCCGGAAAGCCCGCAGCCAGCGCATCGAGCGCGTCGTGCCTCTCCGCCAGCACGCCCTCGACGTTGGAGACGATGTGCATGACGTGGCTGTAGCGCTCGATGAAGAATTGATCTGTCACTTTGACTGTGCCGATCTTGGCGACGCGGCCGACATCGTTGCGCCCGAGATCGAGCAGCATCAGATGCTCGGCGCGCTCCTTCGGATCGGCGAGCAGCTCCTCCTCCAGCGCCTTGTCGTCGTGGGGCGTCTCGCCGCGCGGCCGGGTGCCTGCGATCGGGCGGATGGTCACGACGTCCGAGCGCACCCGCACCAGGATCTCCGGGCTCGAGCCAGCGATCGCGTAACCGCCGAAGTCGAGAAAATAGAGAAACGGCGCCGGGTTCACCCGCCGCAGCGCCCGATAGAGCGCAAAAGGCGGCAGCGCGAACGGCGCCTGGAAGCGTTGCGACAGCACCACCTGGAAGATGTCTCCCGCCAGGATGTACTCCTTGGCCTTGGCGACCATCGCCTGGTATTCGGCGGGCGTGGTGTTGGATTGCGCCGGCACGTCGAGCGGACCGGCCTCGGCGCCCGCCGCGGCCTTGTCGAGCGGGCGGTCCAGCGCATCCACCACGGCAGACAGCCGCTCCTCGGCGCGCGCCAGCGCGACTTTCGCGGCAACGCCCGGCTCGGGCCGCACCGGCGTCACCACCGTAATGGTGTCTTTGACGGCGTCGAACACCACGATCAGGGTCGGGCGGATCAGCACCGCATCGGGAATGCCGATCGGGTCGGGATGGGAGGCGGGCAGTTCCTCCATCAGCCGGACCATGTCGTAGCCGAGATAGCCGAACACGCCGGCGGCCATCGGCGGCAATCCTTCGGGCAGATTGATCCGGCTTTCGGCGATGAAGGCGCGCAGCGCATCGAGCGGCGGCGCGTCGCACGGCGTGAAGCGCTCCGCGTCGCTGCGCGCCGTACGGTTGATCTCGGCGCGGCCTGCCACGCTGCGCCAGACCACGTCGGGATCGAGTCCGATCACCGAATAGCGGCCGCGCACCGCGCCGCCCTCGACGGACTCCAGGAGGAAGCTCATCGGCCGGCCGCCGGCGATCTTGATGAACGCCGACACCGGCGTCTCCAGATCGGCCACCAGCGTGGTCCAGACCACCTGGGCAGCGCCTTGGGCCTCGCCGCGGCCGTAATGCGCGGCGAAGGCGTCAGCCTGCGGCTCGATCTGCATGCTCGACCAGCATTGGCTCAGACTCGGTACGGACGCGCTAGTATTGCTGCTGGCTGTTGCCGCTCGCCTGGGCCAGCAGGCCCTGGTTGATGGAAACGCCGACCTCGTCCTTCAGGCGCGCCACATACTGGGCGATGACGTCTTCCGAGTTGCTCTGACGCAGCGCCTCGTCGACGCGCTTGGAATTGGCGCCTTCCGTATCGAGCGGCGGCACCTTGATCTCGGTGACGCGGAACACGATGCGCTCGGCCGGGGTGGCGCCTTCCACGGTGCCGACACTGTCCTTCGGCGTGCGGAACACCTCGGCCACCGCGACGCCCGACAGGCCGGGCGGCGTGGCGCCGCGCTTGAGGCCTGGGCGCCACTCGACCTTGAGATCGTCGGCCTTGGCGGCATCGGCGAAGGCCGTGCCGCCCTTGATCTTGTCGACCAGCGCCGTGGCCTTGGTGCGCAGCGCCTTGGTCAGCTCGTCGTCGCGCCAGCGCGTCAGCACCTCGTCCTTAACCTCGTCGAGCTTGCGCTCGCGCGACGGCGCGATGCTGTCGACGTCGAACCAAACATAGCCGGCGTTATTCGCAAGCTTCAGCGGCTCGTTCTCGCCGTGCACGTCGGCGGCGAAGATCGACGAGACCAGGTCCGCGCCCTCCGGCAGGTCGGCCACCGGCTTGCCGGCGGCGTCCTTGCCGGTGCGGTCAATGGACTCGATGACACGCGGCGTCAGGCCGAATTTCTTGGCGGCGTCGACGAGCGATGCCCCGCCCAGCCGTTCGTCCTCGACCTTCTCCTGGACGGACGTCATCTCGTTCTTGGCGCGGTCCAGCGAAATGTCCCGCTTGAGCTCGGCCGAGACCTCTTCGAAGGACTTTGTGGTGGCCGGCTCGATGGCAGCGATCTTGACGATGGCGATGCCGAAGCGGCCTTCGATCGGCTTCGAGACCTCGCCGTCCTTGAGCGCGAAGGCGGCGTTGCCGACCTCGCGGTCGACCACGGCGGTCTTGGTCACGGTGCCGAGATCGATGTCGGTGTCCTTCAGGCCGCGCTCCTTGGCGAGATCTTCGAAGGTGGTGCCGGAGGCAAGCTTCTCCGACGCGGCCTTGGCCTCGTCCATGTTCGGGAACACGATCTGCAGAATCTTGCGCCGCTCCGGCGTCTCGTAGCGCGCCTTGCGTGACGCATAGGCTTTCTTCAGGTCGTCTTCGGACACCTCGACCCGGCTGGCGATGTCCTCAGGCTTCAGCGTCACGACGGTGACCTTGCGGGTCTCCGGCGCGCGGAACACGACCTTGCGCTCCTCGAAATACTTGGCGAGATCTTCGGGGGAGGGCTCGGCAATGTCGCCGGCCTGCGCCTTGCCGAGCATGACGTATTCGATGGTCCGCTCCTCGTTCTGGAAGCGGTTGAACACGTCGAGCGCGGTCTTGGGCACGAAGGTCTGGTCGCTGATCGTGCTGATCAGCTGCTGGCGCAGGATGTTGCGGCGCTGCTCTGCGAGGAAGCGCTGCTCAGTATAACCGGCGTTGCGGATCACCGCCTCGAAGCGCGCCCGGTCGAACTGGCCGTTGATGCCCTTGAAGGCGCCCATGTCGGTCACCTGGCGCGCGATTTCGGCGTCGCTGACGCCGAGCCGCATGGACCGGGTGCGCTCATCGATTGCGGCGTCGGCGACGACCTGGTTCAGGAACTGGCGGTCGAGGCCGAGCGCGCGGGCCTGGTCGGGCAGGATCGGGCGGCCGAACTGGCGGCCGAGCTGGGTCAGCCGGTCCTGGTAGAGCTGGCGGAAGGTCTCGATCCGGATCTCGGCGCTGCCGACCTTGGCGAGCGTCGACTGGCCGAAGCCGCGGAAGATGTCGCCGATGCCCCAGATGCCGAAGCTGATGGCGATCAGGCCGAGCACCACGCCCATGATGGCGCGGCCGATCCAGTTGGAGGAGGCCTTGTGAATACCCCGGAGCATGAGACCGTTCGTTTTTCTGGAAGGAGCGGCCGTTAGGGGCCGATTTGCGGCCGGAATATAGAGGCCGGCCGATGGCGTCGCAACCAAGCCCCCCGGCAACCAGGCGCGGCTTGGCGCCGCCAGCCGGGCGGCTAGACGCCTGGCCGGAAGGTATGGCGGTGGTTTGGGGCTTCGATCAGTTCGATCAGGAATCCAAGCTCCGACAGCAGGAACTGGACCTTCGCGCCGCCGAACGCCTTGGCCGGCTTGGCGGGGCCGACCGGCAGGTTGCCGCCTTCGTCACCCGCTGGCTGGCGTTTTACGGACAGCAAATGGAGTCGATGCTGACCGGGGATCCGAGCACGATGATTTGCCGGTTCCGGGCCTGGCCGCCGCCGCGGGTGTCGGGAGACGAGGCCGCGGATACCTAGGCTTGGGCGCGCCATCGCCCGGCTCCGTCCTTCTGAATTCCAAATCCGTCGCGGTGTCCCACGGGACAATCGCGTGAACGCCGGCAGGATACTGGCGCGGCCCGCCGGGCTCTGTTACGGCTCGAAAAAACGGGTTCAGAAAAAGGGTTGAGGGATGGCCGCCACACCGCGCCGCCCGCTGGTCGCGGGCAATTGGAAGATGAACGGACTCCTGCCCTCGATCGAGGAGTTGCAGAAGATCGCCCGGGGCGCCGGCACCGTTCCCAAAGCCGACCTGATGATCTGCCCGCCGGCGACGCTGCTCGGGTTCTGCGTCGACGCCGTGGAGGGGACGCGGATCGCGATCGGGGGCCAGGATTGTCATGCCAAAGCGTCCGGCGCGTTCACCGGCGACATCGCGGCCGAGATGCTGGCCAACATCGGCGCGAAGGCGGTGATCGTCGGCCATTCGGAGCGGCGGACCTACCACAGGGAAACCGACGCCGACGTGCGCGCCAAGGCGGAGGCCGCCTGGCGTGCCGGCCTCGCCGCCATCGTCTGCATTGGCGAGACGCAGGCCGAGCGCGAAGCCAAAAAGACCCTCGACGTGCTGGGCCGCCAGCTCGACGGCTCGCTGCCGGATGGCGCGACGGGCGCCAACCTCGTGATCGCCTATGAGCCGGTCTGGGCGATCGGCACGGGGCTGACGCCCACTGCGGCCGACGTCGCGGAAGCGCATGCCTTCATCCGCCAGCGTCTTGCGGCGCGGTACGGCAATACGGCCGACGCGATCCGCATTCTCTACGGCGGCTCGGTGAAACCATCGAATGCTGCGGAGCTGATGGGCGTCGCCAACGTCGACGGCGCACTGGTCGGCGGCGCGAGCCTGAAGGCCGACGACTTCTTCGGCATTGCGGCCGCATACCGCTGACGCAATCGAGACCGGCGCAAGGCGGCTGTACCGCTCCATTCGAATTGGTCTAATCTCAAACCAATAACAAGCGTGCGCTGCCGCGCCGCCGAGTGGAGCCCAGGCGACACGAGGAGCCGGCGCGGCCAGGTAAAAGTGTTCGCGCTGGCCGCTCGCTTTGCTCGCCAGCGCGAATGCCGCACGCGCCGTGCGTCGCCCGGTTCGCATGAAACCGGGGCGCACGAGATTGGGGAGAGAGCGCCATGTCAGATGACAATCGGACTCCGATTCCGCGCCGCGACTTCCTGAAAGGAGCGGGCGCTGCCGGCACCGCAGTTGCCGCGACGCTTGCGCCGGTCGCCGCAACCGCGCCCGCCGTGGCGCAACAGCAGCCGGCGGCACCGGCTCAGCATGCGCCGGAGACCTGGCTCACGCTGAACGCCACCGAGGTGGCGTTCCTGACCGCCGCGGTCGACGCCATCATCCCGGCCGACGAGCTGTCGCCGTCGGGCAGCGACTGCGGCGTCGTGGTGTTCATCGACCGCCAGCTCGCCGGGGCCTATGGCAGCGGCGCGCGGCTCTACCGCCAGGGCCCATTCGTCAAGGCCAAGCCCGAGCTCGGCTATCAGCTCGAGCTGAACCCGCGCGAATTCTTCCGCGCCGGCATCGTGGCCGCGAACGAGTTCACCCGCAAAACCTACGGCAAGGATTTCGACCGGCTCTCCGAGCAGGATCGCAATGCCGCGCTGAAGACCATCGACGAGGGCAAGGCCAATTTTACCGGCTTCACCAGCAAGATGTTCTTCGACGCGCTGCTGCAGATCACCATGGAGGGTTTCTTCGCCGACCCGATGTATGGCGGCAACCGCGACATGGCCGCCTGGAAGATGGTCGGTTATCCGGGGCTGCCCGCGACCTACCGCGAAGAGATCAAGACCTACTACAACAAAAAATACGACAAGCCGCCGCGTTCGATCGCGGACTTTTCTTGAGGGGAGGCGGACCATGGCCACGATGCTCAAGGAAGTCGATGCGGTCTGCATCGGCGTTGGATTCACCGGCAGCATTCTCGCGCGCGAACTGACCAAGGCCGGCCTCAAGGTGGTCGGCCTGGAGCGCGGTCCGAACCGCACGTCGCGCGATGACTTCACCATTCCGAGCGTGCGCGACGACCTGAAATATGCGGTGCGCCAGGAGCTGTTCCAGGACACCCAGACCGAAACCGTGACGCTGCGGCATTCGCCGTCCGAGACGGCGCTGCCGATCCGGCGGCTCGGCTCGTTCCTGCCCGGCACCGGCGTCGGCGGCGCCGGCGCGCATTGGAACGGCCTGACCTGGCGGCTGATGGAGTCGGACCATCTGCTGCGCTCGCATCTGGAAAACCGCTACGGCAAGAATGCCGTGCCGGCCGAGATGACGATCGCGGATTTCCCTGTCACGTACGCGGAGCTCGAGCCGTATTACGACCACTTCGAGAAGCTCTGCGGCATCTCCGGCAAGGCCGGCAACCTGCGCGGCACGAAGGTCGAGGGCGGCAACGTCTTCGAAGGCCCGCGGCAGAACGAGTATCCCAACAAGCCGCTGGCGATGACCATCCGCGGCGAGCTCATGCAGAAGGCCTCCAAGGAGCTGGGCTATCACCCGTTCCAGGCACCGGCCGCCAACATGAGCGAGGCCTACACCAACACGGAGGGGCTGACGCTCGGCGCCTGCGAATATTGCGGCCACTGCGAGCGCTTCGGCTGCGAGGCGAACGCGAAGGCCTCACCGCATTCGACCATCCTGCCGGTGCTCACCGCCGACAAGAACTTCGAGCTGCGCCCCTACGCCTATGTGAAGGAGCTCGTCTACGACAAGCAGGCCAAGAAGGTGAAGGCGGTCCGCTATGTCGATACGCGCAGCGGCGAGGAGTTCGAGCAGCCGGCGCAGCTCGTGCTGCTCGGCGCCTATGTGTTCAACAACGTGTTGCTGATGCGCATGGCCGGCATCGGCGAGCAGTACGACCCGGCGACCGGCAAGGGCACCATCGGCAAGAATTACTGCTACCAGGTCAGCGGCAACAGCGTGACGATGTACTTCGAGAACATCGAGGTCAATCCGTTCATGGCAGCCGGCGCCGGGCATGGCATGAACATCGACGACTTCAATGGCGACAATTTCGATCACTCGGGGCTTGGCTTCTTCGGCGGCGCCTGGATTTCCTGCAGCGGCACGAACGGCCGTCCGATCCTGACGCGACCGGTGCCGTCCGGCACGCCGCGCTGGGGCCGCGAGTGGAAGAAGGCGACGGCCAAGTGGTACAACCACGCCGTCAACATCGGCGCGTCGGGCTGCAACTACGCCCACCGCGAGAACTATCTCGACCTCGATCCGACCTACAAGGACGCGCTCGGCCGGCCGCTCGTCCGCATGAGCTATAACTTCCGCGACAACGACAAGAAGATGGCGATGTACATCGCCGGCGTGCTCGACAAGCTCGCCACCGCGATGAATCCGACCATCAAGGAGAAGGCGAGCGCGCGGGTCGGCGACTACAACGTCGTGCCGTACCAGTCGACCCACAACACCGGCGGCACCATGATGGGGTTCGATCCGCAGTCGAGCGTGGTCAACCGCTACTGCCAGGCCTGGGGCGCCGACAACCTGTTCGTGATGGGCGCGTCGCTGTTCCCGCAGAACGCCTCGTACAATCCGACCGGGCTCGTCGGCGCGCTCGCCTATCACACGGCCGAGGCGATCACCACGAAGTACCTGAAAAATCCCGGACCGCTGGTGCACGCCTGAGCGCGTTGAACGTCCGAAAAAAGGGGAGCGACCGTACGATGCGTTGGATGTTGTTGATTGCGAGTGTTGCAGCCACGAGCGTCGCAGCCTTGGGCACAACGGCACCGGCCCGCGCCGCCGACGCGGCGCACGGCAAGGAGCTTTATCAGGCCTGCGTCGCCTGCCACTCCGAGAAGCCCGACGCGATCGGGCCGAGCCTCAAGGGCGTGATCGGGCGCAAGTCCGCATCGCTGGACGACTTCCGCTATTCGGCGCCGATGCGGCGCGCCAACCTGACCTGGGACGAGGCCAACCTGAAGGCCTATATCGCCGACCCCCAGGCCAAGGTGAAGGGCAACCGGATGCCGTTCGGGGGCTTGCGCGAGGCCAAGGACGTCGACGACGTGTTGGCCTACCTGAAAAGCCTGAATTAGCCGATTTCGGCGGTTTGGGACCGATCCGGGGTCCGGTCCATGGGTCCGGGGTGGAAATGGCCCGGGCGATGGTGTAGACACCGCCCCGAATTCCTATATCGGGGATCGTGAACCGGGCCCGTTCGCCCGCAAACCCGCTTGAGCACGCCGGAATGCATTACGTCATTATCCTGATCCACCTGATGATCGTCGTGGCCATGGTTGGCCTTGTGCTGATCCAGAAGTCCGAAGGCGGCGGCCTTGGCCTGGGCGGCGGAGGCGGGGGCGGCGGGTTCATGTCGAGCCGCGGCACCGCCAACGTGCTGAGCCGGACCACCGCGATCCTCGCGGCGCTGTTCTTTGCGACCAGCCTGTTCCTGTCCTGGTACGCGAGCCTTGATCGCAAGCCGCGCTCGATCCTCGACAGCGGCGCGCCGGCCGCACCCTCCGCGCCGGCGGTTCCAGGCGCTCCTGGCGCAGGCGGCGGCGTGCTGAACCAGCTCGGCGGCGGGACGCCGCAGCAACAGCCGGCGGCGCCGCAAGCGCCTTCCGGGCCGCAGGTGCCGCGGCAGTAAAGACGCCAAGGGGCCGGGTGACCGGCCCCTTCGCTTTTGGGCGAGGTGAAACATGAAAGTTCTCGGCCAAGTTGTTGTGAGGTTGAGCGGTTCGGGTTCCGAACAGGCTTATCCACAAAACATGCGAAGCCGCATGGCTCATTCACGTCCGGCGCTCTCGTCGAATCGATTCGCGGCCGCTAAAGGTTGAGCCCCATGGCGCGGTACATCTTCATCACCGGCGGCGTGGTCTCATCACTTGGCAAGGGTCTCGCATCGGCAGCGCTCGGCGCCTGCCTGCAGGCCCGTGGCTATTCGGTGCGGCTGCGCAAGCTCGATCCCTACCTCAACGTCGATCCGGGCACGATGTCGCCCTATCAGCACGGCGAGGTGTTCGTCACCGACGACGGCGCCGAGACCGATCTCGATCTCGGCCACTACGAGCGGTTCACGGGCAATCCTGCGAGCAAGCAGGACAACATCACCCAGGGGCGCATCTACCAGGACATCCTCACCAAGGAGCGGCGCGGCGACTATCTCGGCGCCACCATCCAGGTGATCCCGCACGTCACCAACGCCATCAAGGACTTCATCCGCGAGGGCAATGACGGCGTCGATTTCGTGCTGATGGAGGTCGGCGGCACGGTCGGCGACATCGAGAGCCTGCCGTTCCTGGAAGCGATCCGCCAGTTCGGCAACGAGCTGCCGCGCAACCACGCGATCTACGTGCACCTCACGCTGATGCCCTACATCCCGAGCGCGGGTGAGCTGAAGACCAAGCCGACCCAGCACTCGGTGAAGGAGCTGCTCTCGATCGGCATCCAGCCGGACATCCTGCTCTGCCGCACCGACCGGCCTATCCCCAAGGAAGAACGCCGCAAGCTCTCGCTGTTCTGCAACGTGCGCGAAAGCGCCGTGATCGAGGCGCGCGACGTCGACAACGTCTATGCGGTTCCGGAAGCCTATTCGGCCGAGGGCTTCGACACCGAAGTCCTGCACGCGTTCGGGCTCGACCCGAGCCAGCCGCCGGATCTGGCGCGCTGGAAGCTGATCAACGAGCGCATCCGCAATCCGGAAGGCCAGGTGACCATTGCGGTCGTCGGCAAGTACACCGGCATGAAGGACGCCTACAAATCGCTGATCGAGGCGCTGTCGCACGGCGGCATCGCCAACAAGGTGAAGGTCAATCTCGACTGGATCGAGTCCGAGGTGTTCGAGAAGGAGGACCCGGCGCCGTTCCTCGAGCACGTCAACGGCATCCTGGTGCCGGGCGGCTTCGGCCAGCGCGGCGCCGAGGGCAAGATCCGCGCGGCGCAGTTCGCCCGTGAGCGCCAGATGCCGTATTTCGGCATCTGCTTCGGCATGCAGATGGCCGTCATCGAGGCGGTGCGAAACCTGCTCGGCATTCAGGAGGCCAACTCCACCGAGTTTGCGCCGACGCCCGAGCCGGTCGTGGGCCTGATGACCGAATGGCTCAAGGGCAACGAGTTGCAGAAGCGCCAGGCTGCGGGCGACCTCGGCGGCACCATGCGGCTCGGTGCCTATCCGGCGGCGCTCAAGCGCGGCAGCAAGATCGCCGACATCTACGCCTCGACCGACATTTCCGAGCGGCACCGCCACCGCTACGAGGTCAACACCGCCTACAAGGACCGCCTCGAGCAGCAAGGCATGCGCTTTGCCGGCATGTCGCCCGATGGCGTGCTGCCGGAGACGATCGAATACGCCGATCATCCCTGGTTCATCGGCGTGCAGTATCACCCCGAGCTGAAATCGCGGCCGTTCGAGCCGCACCCGCTGTTCTCGTCCTTCATTGGGGCCGCGGTGGAGCGCAGCCGGCTGGTTTGATATTTCGAACGGCGGGGCCTCGCGGCCCGGTCGTCTCCGGTTTTTGTTCGATCGATATTCAGGCGATCCGATGCGCGCGCCATTGGGATTTCCGGCGACATGTTTCGTGGCATTGGCATGGCTGCTTGCGCCCGCGGCGCTTCTCCCGCGTCACCACATGGCAAACGCGCAGCAGGCCATCGCTGACCTGCCCTGGAAGACATCGTCGGACGACGAGATCACGACGAATTTCGCGATCGGCAGCCTGCGCGACTCCCTGATGATGTGGCTCAGGACCGAGCGCGGCGTTCACGCCGAAACCTTGCTGGTGTCGATCGGCGCGCTGACCGGCTTTGCCGCGCAAAATGCCGTCTGGGCACGGCTTGAAAAACGCGACATTCCGATGCCGGACGCCAAGACCGCGACTCCTGACGCGCTCAGCGGGTATCTGCGCGACAAGGGCCTGCTCGTCGCCGCGAAGACGCCGTCCGGCGAGACGCTGTATTTCGGCGATCTCCTGAATGGTTATCTGGTGCAGGGCGCGGGCAGCAAATACTCCCTGG
>CAKZHN010000002.1 GCA_936924235.1 uncultured Rhodoplanes sp.
GCTTCTGCATTTCCGCCCCGCGGTTTTTTTGTTCGCCCGAACACTACTGGCGGGGCCGCATGCCGACAACCGCCGCGCCGCCATGCCTGCGGCCTTGACCTTGCCGGGATCAGGGGCGATGGACATCTAACGGAGCGGAACCATGAACGTGCAGAGCAAGCCCGGAAAGCTGATCAAAGGCGCCACCGGCGACTGGGAGGTCGTGATCGGCATGGAAGTGCATGCCCAGGTCACGTCCAATGCCAAGCTGTTCTCCGGCGCCTCGACGGCGTTCGGCGGCGAGCCGAACAGCCACGTCTCGCTGGTCGACGCCGCAATGCCCGGCATGCTGCCGGTGATCAACGAGGAATGCGTCCGCCAGGCGGTCCGCACCGGCTTGGGCCTCAACGCAAAGATCAATCTGCGCTCGGTGTTCGACCGCAAGAACTACTTCTACCCGGACCTGCCCCAGGGCTATCAGATCAGCCAGTACAAGCAGCCCGTGGTGGGCGAGGGCGAGGTCACGGTGGCGATGCCCGACGGCGACACCATCACGGTCGGCATTGAGCGGCTGCATCTCGAGCAGGACGCCGGCAAGTCGCTGCACGACCAGCATCCGGCGATGAGCGCGATTGACCTCAACCGCTCCGGTGTGGCGCTGATGGAGATCGTGTCGAAGCCGCACATCCGCTCCTCGGAGCAAGCACAGGCCTATCTGGGCAAGCTGCAATCGATCCTGCGCTATCTGGGTACCTGCGACGGCGACATGGAAAAGGGCAACCTGCGCGCCGACGTCAACGTCTCGGTGCGTCCTGCCGGCTCAACGGAGCTGGGGACGCGTTGCGAGATCAAGAACATGAACTCGTTCCGCTTCATCGGCGAGGCGGTCGAGTACGAGGCGCGCCGGCAGATCGAGATCATCGAGGACGGCGGCAAGATCGTACAGGAGACCCGCCTGTACGATCCGGAAGCGGGCGAGACCCGCTCGATGCGGTCGAAGGAAGAGGCGCATGACTACCGCTACTTCCCCGATCCGGACCTGCTGCCGCTCGAATTCGACCAGGCCTATGTCGACGAGCTGAAAGAGCACCTGCCGGAGCTCCCCGACCAGAAGCGCGCGCGCTTTGCCGCCGAGCTCGGGCTATCAGCCTACGACGCCGACGTGCTGGTCGCCGAGAAGGCGCTCGCCGACTACTTCGAGGCGGTCGCCAAGGGCCGCGACGCCAAGGCCGCGGCGAACTGGGTGCTCAACGACCTGACCGGCCGCCTCAATAAGGAAGGCAAGGGCATCGAGGACACGCCGGTGAGCGCCGCGCAGCTCGGCGCGATCCTCGATCTGATCGCCGAGAGCGCGATTTCCGGCAAGATTGCCAAGGACTTGTTCGAGATCGTGTGGTCCGAAGGCGGCGACCCGCGGGCGATCGTCGAGCAGCGCGGCATGAAGCAGGTCACCGACGTTGGCGCGATCGAGAAGGTGGTCGACGACATCGTTGCCAAGAACCCGGACAAGGTCGCCGACGCCAAGACCAATCCCAAGGCGATCGGCTGGTTCGTCGGTCAGGTGATGAAGGCCTCGGGCGGCAAGGCCAACCCGCAGGCCGTCAACGACGTGCTGAAGAAGAAGCTCGGGCTCTGACGCGCAGGTCCTGGACGCGCAGGTCCTGACGGCAGGTCCTGATGCGCGGGTGATGCGCCGCTTGTTGCGGTGCATCGTTGGTTGCGCTCTTCAACATTCAGACCGTTCGAACGGCGGACGACGATGCCGCCGACGTGCATCGATCGCCACCTCGACGTCGCTTCACGACAGGCTTCTGCGAATCGAGTCGGACCCGATTCGCTCGTTTTTGATCGATTCACCGTCGATGCAATGCCCTTGCAGGGCGGTCTGTGGAAAAATTTTTTTGGTCAGTGCAAAAGCGACACAGCGTCTGGATTTGCGCCTGACGCGCGCTGTGGATGACGAAGATTTCCGTTCGTGCGCGCGCGAAAATTGTCGATCGATAAATTCTACGCGAATGCAGACAACATCTGGGTTTGCGCGGAATCGAAATTTCGCATCGCGTGTCGTGATGCAGCGCGCGCATTCGCATCATGTGATGCGATCGCTTGCATCGCGATGCGAGCGATCGCAGACGGCGATTGGGCTCGCGTACACGCTCCGTTAAGTGGGGTCAGTGTTTTTTTCATTCGTATCGGTGTAATCCGATTGCAGTGCATGTCGATCCACGACTGCACTGTTCCGACATCGCCACATCCCGTGGCTAGGAGGGCAGCAAATGGCGAAGAAGCGCAAGGCGAAGAAGGCGAAGAAGGCGAAGGCCCGGAAGAAGAGGTAGTCCGGCCTGACGCGCTTCGACTTTCACGTCGAACGTGACGTCATAGGTCCGGCAAGTGTCGCGCGTTGAGCGCATCGCGCTCGACCGAAGACCTCGCAAGGACAGCTTCCCAAGGGACAGCTTCCAGGACCGAAAGACGGCAGAGGGCGTCGACGAGACATCGGGTCTCGTCGACGCCCTCGGTGTTTTGAGGCCCCGGATGTTTTGAGGCTCTCGGTGTTTCAAGCTTTGGGTGTTTTCAGACCCTCGGCGCTTGTTGGCCGACTAGCCCTTGAGGCACGAGCTCATGAACTTCTGGTGCTCGGCTTTGCCTTTGACGTTCTTTTCCTTCTTGTAGTCGCCCCATTTGGCGGAGCAGTCCTTCATCTTCTGCTGCTGCGGCGTGGTCTTCTTTTCGGTCGCGGCAGGCGCCTGGGCAAACGACGGCGCGGCGGGAAGGGCGATCAGCGCAGTGGCCACGGCCGCGGCCGCAAGATGCTTCAACATGACAATCTCCTTGGTCGGATATGGGGTGGGATATGGCCGCGGGCTCGCGGCCGCTCGACATCAACGGGATGAAGCCTACGATCCTTGCGGCAGGTAGAAAAGCCTAGCAAGGACAGCATCATGCCAGGAAAGCGCAAGGCGCCAGCGAAGCCTGAGGTTAGGCCGTCAAAGAAGCCCGCCAAGAAGAAGCCGATCGACCTCTACTTCTGGCCGACCCCGAACGGCTGGAAGGTCTCGATCATGCTCGAGGAGTGCAGGCTTCCGTATAACGTGATCCCCGTGAACATCGCCCGCGGCGAGCAGTTCACCGACGCGTTCCTGAAGATCTCGCCGAACAACCGCATGCCTGCGATCGTCGATCACGACGGTCCGGGCGGCCGGCCGATCTCGGTGTTCGAGTCGGGGGCGATCCTGCAGTACCTCGGCCGCAAGACCGGCCGGTTCTATCCGAGCGCGGAGCGCGCCCGGGTGGCGGTCGACGAGTGGCTGTTCTGGCAGATGGCCAATCTCGGTCCCAAGTCGGGTGAGGCGGGTCATTACCGCCGCTACGCGCCCGAGAAGATTCCCTATGCCATCAACCGCTATGGCGACGAGCTCAACCGGCTCTATGGCGTGATGAACACGCGGCTGAAGGCGCGCCGCTTCCTCGCCGGCGCCTATTCGATCGCCGACATGGCCAGCGTCGGCTGGATCCGCCACGCCGAACGTCAGGGCGAGAGCTTCGCGGAGTTTCCGCATCTCAAGCGCTGGCTCGACGAGGTGCGGGCGCGGTCGGCGGTCGGGCGCGGCATGCACATCCGCGTCGAGGACGCAGGCAAGGTCGACGTCACCGACCCGCAAGTGCGCGCCGTGCTGTTCGGCCAGCGGGCGAGGTGAGGGGCACCTGAGCTTTGCGGCCTGGTTAGCCGGGTGCAAAGCGTTGCGGTTAGCGCCGGTTAACTGGTGCGGCGCCACCATTCGAAAATCCAGCAACCGCGCGCCTTTGCGTTGATAACAAAGCGTTGTGGCAGCTCCTGATAGTTGATGCATTCACCCGTGATTCATCGCAACGATTAAACTGCGATTCAAATTTGGCTCCCATGATTGCCTCATCAGGCCGGAACAACCGGCCAGGGCAAAAGCGCGACGCTCGATAGGGACGAGCCCGCGCAGGACAGGGGAAGTCACATGGCACGTCTGGAGACGCCGGAATTTGCGCTTGCGGGGCTCGGTGAAGCGCCGGCCACGGCCGACACGATGTTCGAGCTCGGTATGATGTACGCGAGCGGCCGCGACGTGCCGGTCGATCTCGTCACCGCGCACAAGTGGTTCAACATCGCGGCCACCAAGGGCCACGCCGAGGCGGCGGGTCTTCGCCGCGAGGTCGCGGCCGAGATGTCGGACGCCCAGATCGGCCAGGCCCAGCGCGCCGCGCGCGACTGGCTCAAGGC
>CAKZHN010000003.1 GCA_936924235.1 uncultured Rhodoplanes sp.
GGGCCGACGAGCGCGCGATCCGTCAGGTGTTCCTCAACCTGCTGTCCAACGCCATCAAGTTCACGCCGTCGGGCGGCGAGATCTGGCTGAAGGTCGGCTGGACCGCGGCAGGCGGCCAGTACATGAGCGTGAAAGACACCGGCCCGGGCATTCCGGAAGAGGAAATCCCGGTGGTGCTGTCGTCGTTCGGCCAGGGCTCCAACGCCATCAAGTCGGCCGAGCAAGGCACCGGCCTCGGCCTGCCGATCGCCAAGAACCTGGTCGACATGCATGGCGGCACCTTCACGCTGAAATCGAAGGTGCGGATCGGCACCGAGCTGATCGCAACCTTCCCGCCGGAGCGCGTGATGGCGGCGCTGCCGCCGCTGTCGGAGACCGCGCCGCCGGTCCAGCCGCAGCATCCGCAGGAGCTGAACACGCCGAAGAAGAACCGGCGCTCGCTGTTCAAGATGGGCGCCTGAGTGCAGCAATTGCGTTCCGCCGCGGGGTGCCTATGTTGGGCTTCGACCCAAATCACCCGCGGACTGCCGCTTTGATCGAAAGCCCCTGCGAGAAAATCTGCATTCTCGACCCGGCGAGCGGGCTTTGCCGCGGCTGCGGGCGCTCGCTGTCCGAAATCGAGCGCTGGACCGCCTATAGCGACGGCGAGCGCCGCCGCATCATGGCCGAGCTGCCGGCGCGGCTTGCCGCCATGGCGCAGCCGGCCGCGCCGCATTCGTGAGGACCGCAGCCTTGGTGAGCCGCCGCCTCCTGTGGGTCGTCATGATCGGCATCGCGCTGACGCTCGGCGTGCTGGTCGCGAACCACGGCAAGGACACCGTCGCGGGGCTCGACACCTACGATTTCGGCTCGTTGGTCTATCACGTCGGCCTTGTGGTGCTGGTCGGCAGCGGCGTGCTGGTGATGTTCCGCGAGCGGCTGTCGCAGGCGCTCGAGGCGGCGCTGTTCTGGGTCGTGATCGGCTTCATCCTGGCGTTCGGTTACACGTATCGGGGCGAGCTGCGCGGCATCGCCGACCGCGTGATGGCCGAGCTGGTGCCGGGCCGCGCCGTGCAAAAGAGCGAGCGCACCGTCGAGATCGTGCGCGGCCGCGGCGGCGACTTCCAGGTGGCGGCGCAGATCAACGGCACCCGCGTCGCCATGGCGCTCGACACCGGCGCGAGCGCCGTGGTGCTGACGCAGGACGCCGCCAAGGCCGCGGGCCTGCCGCTGGAGCTTCTGTCCTACTCGGTGCCGATGGAGACCGCGAACGGACGCACCCGCGCGGCCTCGGTGACAATCGACCGCATCGTGGTCGGCGACATCGTCGAGCGCGAGGTGCCGGCGCTGGTGGCGCAGCCGGGCCAGCTCCGCACCAGCCTGCTCGGCATGACCTTCCTCAACCGGCTGGCGAGCTGGCAGGTGCAGGGCGACAAGCTGACGATGAAGGGCAACCCGTAGCCGGGCGGCTCCAAAAAGAATTCGGCCGCGGGCGACGATGGCGCATCGCCCACGGCCGACGGACTGCCACGAAGCTAGACCAGGTGGAAGCCCGAGTTGATGGTCTCGACGTTGGCCACCTCGGTGGCGGGACCGGTCAATGTGTCGTTGCCGTCGCCGCCATCGATGACGATCTTCGGACCGTTGGGACCGATGCCGGTCGTGTCGAACACGTCGTCGCCGCCGAGGCCATTGATATGGATGGTGTCGTTGGCGTCGAAATGCGCGACGGTGACCTCGGTCGAGAGACCGGCAATGTGCAGCACGCCGTTGACGATCGACAGCGTGAAGGTGTCGTTGCCGGCGGTACCGTTGATCACCACCGTGTCGTTCGCACCGTCGCCGCCGGCGCCGCCCGAGCCCTGACCGAGATCGATCTCGGTCCTGAGCACGCCGGTCCCGGTCAGGTCGTTGACCGTGACCGTGTCGGCGCCGCCCGACGTGTTGACGATGAGATGCTCGAAGTCGTTCAGGTCCATGGCGACGTTGCCGACGTCGCGGGTCAGGCTGACATGGGTGCCGTTGGCCGAGATGGCGAACTGCTCGTCGGCGCCGCTGGCGTTGAACACCAGCGTATCGGTTCCTGTGCCGCCGTCGTCGGTGTCGCTGCCGTCGCCGTTGCTCCAGAGGAACGTATCGTCACCCGCGTCGCCGAACAGCGTGTCGTTGCCGGAATCGCCCTCGACGGTGTCCTCGCCAGCGCCGGCATGGATGATGTCATTGCCGGCGCCGCCCTGCAGGAAGTCCGGGCCGCCGAAGCTCGTGATCTGGTCGTCGCCCGAGCCGCCGTCGATCACGTTCTGGCCGGCGCCACCCATGATGATGTCGTCGCCGTCGTTGCCCGAGATGTGAGCGTCACCGGCGCCGCCGATCAGGGTGTCGTTGCCGGCGCCGCCGACGATGTTGCAGGCAAAGTCGGAGCCATGGATCACGTCGTTGCCGTCGCCGCCGTCGAGCGTCAGCACGATATGAGCGTTGAGCCCCGACGCATCGATGGTGTCGTCGCCGCCCTGGCCGTGGACATTCAGGATGTCGATGCGGCCGTCGATGCCGTTGATCGACACCATCTCCGGCAGGCCATTGATCTGAATGTTGCCGCCGTTGCCGGTCAGGGTGATGTGGTCGCCGCCGCCGTTGGTCCCGCTGACGCTGACAATGTCGGCCTGGTCGTCGCCGGGCGCGGTTCCCGGCACCGCCGCGAGGTCGATCGCGACCTGCCGCACTCCGGTCCCCGTCAGATCGCCGACGATGATGGTGTCCGGGCCGCCAAGCGGGTTGACGTCGATCTGCTCGATACGGTTGAGGTCCATGGTGACGTTGCCGAGATCGCGCGCCAGCGTCGCGTGATCGCCGTTCGCCGAGATGGTGATGCGCTCCTGGACGTCGGCGCCGTTGAAGACCAGCGTGTCGAAACCGGCTTGGCCGTCGACCACGTCGCTGCCGTCGCCGTTGTTCCAGATAAAGGTGTCGTTGCCGGTGCCGAGCAAGGCGGTGTCGTTGCCGTGGCCGCCGGTAATGACGTCGTTGCCATCGCCGCCGAACAGCATGTCGTTGCCGTCGCCGCCCGTGATGGTGTCGTTGCCCTCGCCGCCGTAGATCGTGAGCGAGGTCAGCGGCGAAAGGCCGGGGCCCGCGGTGATGACGTCGTCCGAGCCGCCCGCGACGAGCACGAGCTTCTCGGTGGTGCCGATGTCGAGGCTGAACGTCTCGATGCCCGTGCCGTTGAGGCTCACGCGGCCGCCGTTGGCCGTGATGGTGTAGGTCTCGTTGAACTGGCCACCGTTGACCTGGAGCGTATCGATACCGTCGCCGCCCTCGAACAGGTCGCTGCCGTCGCCGGTGTTCCAGATCATCTTGTCAGCGCCGGCGTCGCCGAACACCTGGTCGTTGCCGGTGCCGCCGGTCAGCATGTCGTTGCCCGCGCCGCCATGCAGCACGTCGGCGCCGCCCCCGCCGTTGAGCGTGTCGCGGCCGGCGTCGCCGAACAGCTGGTCGGCGTAGGCGCCGCCGTTCAGCACGTCGCTGCCGGCGCCGCCATGAAATTCCGCGTCAGGGAGCGTGCCGGGCTGCGCGTTGGGTTGCGCCACCAGAGCCGGCAGCGCGTTGTTCTGGTCAATCGTGATGGTGTCGTTGCCGTCCTGGCCGAACACCTGGATCAGCGTGGTGTCGTCAACAGTCGGCTGGCCGTGGATATTGTGGCCGTTGAGGTGGAGGTGGCCGGCGGCATCGCGGCCGATGGTGATCGAATTCTTGTGCTGATCGCCAGTCACCGTCAAAACGCCGGTGCCGCGATCGAAGTTGGTGGTAATAGCCATTTCGCAATCCTTCTGAGAGTAAGAGTTGCAAAGCCGCTGTCGGTCAGCGGGTCATGTCGGGGGCGTGACACTGGCGAAAGATCGGGCGGCGGGCGTCGGTCGATCGGAGGAAGCGGCGGCGGGATTCAAAAAATAAAGCGCGCCCGCCAGCATCAACACGACGTGAGCGGTACGGCGGCACCCTGCGATTCAAATGCGCGGAAAATCGTAGTGTCCGATTGGCGATCCGTCGGGATCACACCGCGTGATCACACCCAGTGATCACACCAGCGTGGCGATGAAGCGCGCCGAGACCACCAGCAGGAACAGGCCGAAGCCCACCTCGAGCTGCCGCTTCGACAGCTTGTGCGCCAGGAGCGCGCCGTAGGATGCCGTCAGGCTCGACACCGGCGCCATGATGGCCACTCCGATCAGCGACACGTAGCCGATCGACAGCGGCGGCAGGAGCGCCATCTTCGGCCAGCCCGCGATCATCAGCCCGATCGTGCCGGCGATGGTGATCGGCACGCCGAGCCCCGACGAGGTCGCGACCGCGTTGTGCAGCGATTTGCCGTACAGCGTCTGGATCATGTTGGAGACCGAGCCGCCGCTCACGCCCATCAGCGACGAGGTGACACCGACCAGAAAGCCATAGCCCGCCATCGCTATGCCGCCCGGAAAATCGTCGGCGATGCGCCAGCTGTCGCGGCCGAACAGAAGCTTGAGCGCAATAATCGTCACCACCGCGGTGAACACGAGCTTGAACACGATGCCCGAGGCGAAATAGGCGATCACCGCGCCGACCGCAACGCCGACGACCGCCGGTATCGTCCAGGCGCGCAGCACGTCGTTCAGCACCGCGCCCTTGGCGCGGTGAGTGAGATAGGAGCGGACGGTGGTCGGGATGATGATGGCCAACGATGTGCCGACGCAGAGCTGCATCCGCACCTCCTCGGGCACGCCGAGCACGCGAAACACCTCGTACAGCACCGGCACGATGATGGCGCCGCCACCGATGCCGAACAGCCCGGCCAGGATGCCGGTGGCGACACCGGCCACGACCACGGCCGCGACGAGCCAAGCCAACTCGCCGAACGGCACTCCGAGCAGCATCAAGAAACCTCGAAAAGCCCCAAAACCTCAGGCGGCGGTTTGCGACAGTTCCGCGGGCCTGTCCACCACCAGGGCCAGCGCCTCTGCCAAAACCTGCGCGCATGCGCCGGACTTGACCGCCTCGGTCGCAAGATGCCGCCGGAACGCCCGCGCGCCGGGCACGCCGTGAAACAGGCCGAGCACGTGGCGCGTGATCGAGTTGAGCCGCGCGCCACGGGCGAGCTCGCGCTCGATAGAAGGAATCAGCGCCAGGCCCGCGTCCTTGGCCGAGGCAAACGGCGCGGGCTCGCCGAACAGCGTCGGATCGGCGGCCAGGAGCCGCCACGGCTCCTGATAAGCGGCGCGGCCGAGCATCACGCCGTCGACATGCGCGAGGTGCTCGCGCGCGGCCTCGATCGACGGAACGCCGCCGTTGATGACGATCGGCCAGTCTGGATGCGCGGCCTTGAGCCGGTAGACGATGCCGTAATCGAGCGGCGGGATGTCGCGGTTCTCCCGAGGCGAGAGCCCCTTAAGCCAGGCCTTGCGGGCGTGCACGATCAAGGCGTTGGCCCCTGCCCGCTTCGCCATGTCGGCGAAGGCCGGTAGAACCGCTTCGGGGTCCTGCTCGTCGATGCCGATCCGGCACTTCACCGTTACCGGGATCGCGACGGCGGCCTTCATCGCGGCGACGCAGTCGCCGACCAGCGCAGGCTCGGCCATCAGGCAGGCGCCGAACCGGCCTTCCTGCACGCGGTCCGACGGACAGCCGACATTGAGGTTGATCTCGCGATAGCCGAACTCCTCGCCGATCCGTGCGCATTGCGCGAGCGCCGCGGCATCCGAGCCGCCGAGCTGCAGCGCCACCGGCTGCTCGGCCGGGTCGAAACCCAAAAGCCGCGACCGGTCGCCATGCAGCACCGCGCCGGTGGTCACCATCTCGGTGTAGAGTAGCGCATGCCGCGTCAGCAGACGGTGGAAGAACCGGCAATGCCGGTCGGTCCAGTCCATCATCGGCGCGATCGAAAATCGCCGGTCCAGATTTCTCATCTATCGGTAATTATCCTGCATTTTCAGCGGCTTGATTATCCCATTTCAGCCGCGATGAGAAGTATCAACTCCTCCAGATATCCTTGAATTGAGCGGCCACAATCTGCTCGTAAGCCAAGGGCCGATCCAGCAGGCCGTTGGCCAGCGCGAATTTGTTGAGACCGTCGACGGCTTCCGGCGTGATCGTCGCGTCGTAAAACGGCGCATCCCGGCCGACCAGCACCGGGATCATGTCCGCCTCCTCGCCCGGGAACAGCTCATCGCCGACCTTTTTGGCCAGCGTCGGATCGGCCTTCAGCGCCTTTTGCGTGGCCACAATGGCGCGGACGGCGGCGGCGGCAACCTCAGGCTCCTTCTCGATCAGCGCATCGGTGACCGTCAAGGCGGCAAAGTTGTAATGCCGCGCACCCTGCGGGCCATCGCCGCGCCGAAGATCGAGATGCAACTTGGCAATGCCGGCTTTCTCCGCGAGAGCGAGCCGCATGCCATTGCCCCAGAAGCCATCGGCGAGATTTTCCCGCAAGGCCCGAACACCATCCAGGCTGTGCGATTCGGATTTCGACGGCAGGCTCTCGACGATGCGAACCTCATCGTGATCCACGTCGATGCCCGCCTGAATCAGCATGTGGCGCAGCGCGGTCTTTGGAAACGCGAACGACGACGAGATCCGCAGCCCTTTCAGCGCATCGATATCGCCGCGGCGGATATCGATGTCCTTGCGCACGCCCATGAACCAGTAGGAATGCTGCGCCAGCGCGGCGACCAGCTTCACACCCTTCCACGCCGGGAACGCGCGCGTGGCCGCAAACGCGGGGCCGCCGAAGAAATGAATGTGACCTTCGCGAAGCCGTTCCGGGCCGTGCTTTGCTCCGTATTCCGCGATGAACTCGACATCGACGCCTTCCTGCTTGAAGAATCCAAGCTTCACTGCGGCAGTCGCCACGAAATACGACGGAGAGTCGTAGTCCGCCACCATCATTCGGTACATGTTCGGCCCTTCTCATCAACCTCGACCCGGGCCTCCTTGAACCAAACTGGGTGCGTCACGACAAGCGCGAATGCATGATCTCGCCCCTCAGGACGATTTCGGGCAGTCCCACGCAACCGAGGGGCTTGGCGGTCCGCCGAATGCCACGGCTCCTGCCGGCGCCGCCAAGGAGCTGTTTCGAGCTTTCTCTAAAGCACGCTCTCGGATCGACCGGCCATCCGGTCGACCTGCCTCAGCGGGTCAAGCGGCCTGCATCGATCAGATCAGGCCGTCGCCGTGGTGGAAGAACGTCACGTCGTGCTGCACGTCAGCCACCTGTGTGTTCTTCACCAGAATGCTGTCGCCTGTGCCCGTCGTGATCAGCGTGTCGTGACCGCTCTGATGGAACGTCAGATCGGTGAGAGTGTGCGCAATGGTGTCATCGATCGTGATGACATCGTGACCGGTCTGCGTGCCGGCGTTGAACTTGATGATCGTGTCGTTGCCGAAGTTGGGCCTGAACACGAAGGTGTCGTTGTTGCCGGCGCTGACCAGCTTATCGGCGCCGTTCGTCCCTTCGATGGTGAGGCCAGCCTGGAAGGCCGTAATGGTGTGGGTGCCATCGGTGTTGGCCGCAATCCTGACAGTCAGATTGCCGGAGCTGTCGTAATCACTTTCCAGCGCCGTGTAGGATTTTCCAGTCACATTCTCATATTTGACGGCTTCAAGCGTGCCGTCCTGCCGGTAGGTCCAGGCTTCGGTCATTCCGTTGGAATAGGTCGCGCTCGCCGGTTTGCCGTTGGCCCCATAGACCACATCGAAGTCGGTATAGGCTTGGCCGGTGACGCCGTAAGTGTGGACGTCGTGAACGCTGCCGTCGGTGTTGGTCGTTGTGGCCTTGAGCAGATTTCCAGAGGAATCATTCACGGCAGCGAAGCTCGAGCCATCGGAATAATAGAGCTTGTAAGATGAGATCGTGCCGCTGGCCAGAAACTGGTCCCGTTCCGTCAGCTTGCCGTTTACATCATAGATGAAACGGTCATGGTCGCCGGTCAGCTGATAGTGCCACAAGGAATAGGAACCGTCGGCGTTGAGGTCTTGCTGGACGACAAGATGGCCTGATGGATCGAACGTCTGGGTTTCACCCGAACCATCCGGGTTGATGATCTTGAGATAATACGGAGTGCCGTCCGCATAGGTTTGCGCGATTGAGAACGCGTTTCCATGGACGTCATAGAAAGTGTCCGACGAGGTGTACGGCTTTCCAACGACCCCATACAGACGCACTTCCTGGGAGCCGTCGAGAAGGTAGAACGTATCCTTGATCAGGTCGCCCGCACCATCGAAGGCCTGCGCTTCGTCCAGCCGGCCCGCAATATCGTAGAATCTGACGGTCGTGACGTTGTTGGCGTCCTGCCTTGTGAACGAAAACGCATAGCCATCGGTGTCAAAGATCGCCGACAACACATCGGCATCAGCAGCGATGAAATGCTGCATCTGCCCGACCGACCTCACCGGCAGATTGTTGTTGTCGGTGAGCTCGATCGCGGCCACGTGGCCGTCGGCATGCAGCGCATCGAGCGCCGCGGCAACATTGGCCGCGGTGTCCGTCACGGTGAAACCCGACGCGTCATAGATCGACTGGTTTCCGAACAACTGCGCCACTGTCGGCGTGCTGGTCAGCACCAGGATGTCGAGCGTCGCTGTGCTGGTGCCGCCATAGCCGTCGCTGATCGTGTAGGTGAACACGTCATGCGCGGACCCGGTCGGTCCCAGCGACGATGCGTTGTCGGCCACATAGGTGTAGCTGCCGTCGAGGCCGATCGTCAGGCTGCCATAACTGCCGGCCAGCGGCGTATCGAGCGAGCCGCCGCCGCTCGCTCCGCTGATCGCGGTGATGAACAGCACGTCGTTGTCGGGGTCGGTGTCGGCACCCGCCCCGCCTGCGGCGCCGGCGATGACTTCACCAGCCGTCGTCCCGCCCGCCACCAGCGTGGCGGCGTCATCCGCCGCAACAGGCGCGTGATTGGCGCCGTTGATGTCGACCTCGACGGTTGTCGTGAATGAAGCGTTATGGCTGTCGGTGACCGTAACATCGTAAAACTGCTCGACAGTCTGGCCTCTCGTCAGCGACTGCAGATCGCTGTCGTTGACCTGGAAGACCCAATTGACGTAGCCGCGGTAGCTGGTGATCCACGAGGGCTCATAGAGCAGACTCGCCGAAAAGGCTCCGAGATAACCGCTGCCGTCCGGCGTGAAGCTGACCGTGTGAGAGTCAGTATCATCCGGATCTATGAAACCGATGCCCCCGCTCGTCCCTTCGGTGCCGGCCGCCGTCTGCGCATACAACAGCACAACATAGCCGCCGTCGGTCGCGGATGTCCGGATTTCGGCCAGGCTCGAGGAGCCGGTCGCGGTCACCTCGTATTGCTGCGTGGCGGGCTGACCCTCATCAGGTCCGGGGACACCGGAGAGCTGGGCGACGCCATTCCAATAGAGGACGGAGTTGTCGTCCATGATGACTGTGATCAGATAATGTCCCCCGGCGACGGTCGGCAGCAATTTGCCGATCGGCGACCCTGGGAAAATCTCGGCGTGTCTCGGCAGATCTTCGCCAGAAGGAATCAGCAGATCGGGACCCTGGCCATCCGGAAACGTCCAGCCCACGAACCCGAGGCCGAGGCCGAAGTTGCCGATGGGTTCGAGGCCTGCTCCCTCATAGTCAGGCGCGAACGAAGCATTCGCGGTTACCTGGCCCAGCGTGAACGTAGAGTCGATTTCCGGCGCCGTGTTCAGCCCCGCGATATCGAAGCTGAGCGTCGCGGTCCGGATCGCTCCGGACGGATCCTCCGCCGTGTAGGTGAAGACATCTGTCGCGTGATCGCCCTCCTGGAGATGGAGCGAGCGATCGTCCGCCGTATAACTGTAAGTGCCGTCGGAATTGATCTGGAGCGTGCCGTAGGCGCCATCCACGCTGGTGGTGGCATCAGCGCTGACGCTGCTCGGCACGCCGCCAGTGCCGGCCACCACTGTACTGACCACAAGGTTGGCGGCGTCGCCCGGATTGGGGTCGGTGTCGTTGCCGAGAACGCCGGTCTCGCGCGTCGTCGCCGAGACGGCATCGCCTTCGTTGAGCGTCGCGCTGTCGTCGGCCGGGGTCGGGGCGTCAGCCGAGATTCCGGTCAGATCGACCTCGACGGTCGTCGTGAACGCAGCGTTGTGGTTGTCAGTGACAGTGACGTCGTAGAACTGCTTGACGATCTGTCCCGGCGCCAATGACAGCAGGTCGCTGTCGTTGACCTGGAAGGACCAGTAGACGATGCCGGTGGCTAAGTGGGGCTCATTGAACAGTTCCGGGGCGAACAGTCCGAGATAATCGCTGCCTTCCGGCGTGAAGGTAACGGTGTGGGTGTCGTGGGCATCCGCATCGGTGAAACGGATAGCTCCGGCCGTCGCTTCTGTGCCGGCCGCATTCTCCGCAAACATCTCCAGGACGGCCGCGCCTTCGGGGACAAACGTCTGGATTTCGGCCAAGGTGGAGGGACCGGTCGCTGTCACCTCGTATTGCTGCGAGGCAAGCGACCCGAAACCAGGACCACTGGTACCGAAGAACAGTTCGTCGCCATTCCAATAGACGATGCCGTTGTGGTCCGTGATGACTGTGAGCAGATAGTGACCGCCGGCGACGGTCGGCACCAGTTTTGCGATCGGCGACCCGGGAAAAATCACGGCGTGGGTCGGGAGGAGGTCGCCAGAAGGAACCAGAAGATCGGCGCCCTGGCCATCGGGAAACGTCCACTCGGTAAATCCCTTCTGGAAGTTCCCAAGGGGCGTAAGGCTCGCCCCAAAGCTGCCCGGCACGAACGAAGCGTCCGCGACCACCGGCGCCGCGTGGGACGCTGACTGGAATTGCGGCGCCGCGTTCTGCCCCGCAATGTCGAAGGTCAGCGTCGCGCTCTTGATATTTCCCGCGGGGTCTTCTGCCGTATAAGTGAAAACATCCGCGCCCTGCTCACCCAACGCCAGCCTCGACGAATTGTCGGCGTCGTAGGTGTAGGTGCCATCCGCGTTGATGACGAGCGTACCGTAGGTGCCTTGCAGGGTAAGCCCATGGCTGGCATCAGCCGCTATGCCGCTCGTTCCTGCGAACGCCCCCGCGACCACCAGGTTTGCCGCGTCGCCGGAATTGGGATCGGTGTCGTTGCCGAGCACACCTGTGGCGCGCGTCGTCGCCGACACGGAGGCGCCTTCGTCGAGCGTCCGGATATCGTTGACCGGCGTCGGCGCGTTCGCCGACGGGCCGGTGAGATCGACCTCCACGGTGCGCGTCGCCGACGCATTGTCGCTGTCGGTGATGGTGACGTCGTAGAACTGTTGAACGGTTTGGCCGGGAGTCAGCGCTTCCAGATCGCTGTCACTGACCTGGAAGGTCCAGTGCACCACGCCGGAATTGGGATCGGACGTCGGCTCAAGCACCGTGGCCGCAAAGCTGCCGAGATACGTTCCGGGGTGCGGCGTGATGCTGACCACATGAGCGTCGCCGGTGTCTGGATCGTCGAAGGAAATCGTACCGGCCGCAGCCTCGGCGCCGGATTCGAGTTTGACCGACAAGCCGGCGATCACGTCTGAATCGCCGAAGTCCGTCACCGTGACGATATCGGTACCACCGGTGCCGACCGTTTGGCCCTGTTCTGTTTCGAGAGAGGGACCATTGGAAGAAGAGCTTTGAATCAGATAAGCACCGTTCCAGTAAGCTGGCATATCGGTGGTCGCCGTAACGAGATAGTGGGCGCCCGCAATGGTCTGCAACGACTGGCCGATCGGTGCATCGGAATCGATCTGGGCGAAATAGGCGTAGATGCCGTCGCCGGGAACGATAACGTCGCTGCCGATCCCGCTCGGGAACGTCCAACCCGCAAAGCTGTTACGGCTGAAGTCCGTGACCGGCAGCAGTTCGGGACCGTCGAAGCCGACCGCATAGGACGCATCCGCCGTGACGTGTCCGTTGGTCGCCGTGCCAAAGACCGGAGCGTCGTTCTGCCCGTTGACGGTCACTGTCAGCGTGGCGGTTGCCGTTGCGCCGGTGGTGTCTTTGACCGTGTAGGTGAAGGTGTCGCTGGCCTGATCGCCTTGTCCCAGCGCATTGGCCGCGGCGCCATTCGCGACGTAACGGTAAATTCCGCTCGACTTGATTGTCAGGGTGCCATAGTCACCCACCAGGTCCGTGCCGCCGCTCGTGACGGAGACGGCGCCCTGACTGCCATGCTGAATCGCCGTGACGACCAGATTTGCGCTGTCGCCATGATCCGGATCGGTGTCGTTGGCCAGGACGCCGCCGGACGGGATGATGGTGGCGCCCTCGTTGACCGACGCCGTGTCATTGACCGGTGTCGGTGCGTCGTTCTGCCCGGTGACGTTGAAGGTCAGATGGGCAGTGCTGGTCGCGCCGCCCGGATCCGAGATCGTATAGAAGAAGACGTCGTTCGCGTTCTTACCCTGCTCCAGCGCTTCAGCAGAGGCGTTGTTCGGCGAGTAGTTGTATGTCCCGTCGGGATTGATGGTCAGGTTGCCATAGATGCCAGCAACGGTCGTGCCTCCCGAAGAAACCGAGAACGTGCTGCCGCCCGCGGCTTTGATCGCACTGACGACCAGGTTCGCCGTGTCACCGGGATCCGGATCGCTGTCGTTGGCAAGGACACCGGCGCTCCGTGTTACAGGCGCGGCAACTGCGTCCTCGAGGATTGCAATGTTGACGTCAACGGCGACAGGATTTCTGTTTGTCACGGACCCCCCAGCTCATATTCCCGAACATGAAAATCGCGGATGACGCACCGGTCCTGCCTCTGCGGGCAGTGTCGTTTTTGTCGTCATCAGTCCGGCTGAGCCCCATCACGACCGTTAAAAAAACGGCGGTGCAGCCAGTACAAATTTAACGGATCATATACCGGACGGTATCATGGGGAGCAATTTCAAAAATATACGGAGCTTCGCTGTTATTACGGTTCGCGATGCGCAAATCGCGCCGGCGCGGCGTGTCTTTTGACGCACGGAAGTTTCACAACGGTACACTTGCGGTGGGCGCAGCGAATTGTGAGCCCGAGGAAATGCCCGCGGAGCCGATCCAGGCGCTCCGGGTTCCACCGCGCGAAATATCTTTGAGATCGGCGGTCAGGACGACGACCTCCATATCAAATAGCGACGCCGCGGCCGTTTTCACGGCCGCGGCGATTGGCGTGCGAGCTGCCGAGCTTAAGCGTGCCAGCTGGTCGCGATGGTGTTCTGCAGGGCCGTATCGTTGGGCGCCTGCGTCGCGGTCGTCGGATCGAAGCCGGCATGCGTGGACGAGAAGGTCGCCATCGCCTGAACGAGCTGCGACACGCCGGCGTCGATCTTCAAGCCGTCGGCCGACCTGATCTCCGCCAACTGCGCTCCGGCCCCGCCGAACCAGCCGGCAACCGTCACCTGGTCATGCGTGCCCATGACCGCGATCGACAGATCGTTGCCGTTACGCTGGAACCAGAGCTGGTTGGCGTTGACGCCGGCGCCGAAGTCGAGCTCGCCGCTCGCAGCCGTGCTGGTGGCCGTGCCGTTGACGATCCGGTCCTGTCCGCCACCGCGGCCGAACTGGTAGGTGTCGTTGCCGCCACCCCCGGTCAGCACGTCGTTGCCGGAGCCGCCGAACAGCACATCGTTGCCGGTGCCGCCCGTGGTGTGCTGGCTGACAACCGCCTGCTGTTGCTGCTGGCCGATGATGAAGTCGAGCGTCTGCGACACGGTCTTGCTGTCGGTGGCCGCACCGGTCGAGAGCGTCGCGTGATCGGTCGACGTCGCGTTGACGGTGAGCCGCAGATCGCCGCTGAAGCCTTGCGGCGGCGTGACCGTCAGGTTGGCGAACGACCAGGTGCTGATATCGACACTGGTGCTGCCGGCGGACGACGTGAAGCTGTGCGTGCCGTCCGTCAGGGTCGCGCCGACCGGAATGGTCGACACCGAGACGGCCAGCGTCTCCGATCCGTCCGTGTCGGTCAGGCTTGCCGACAGGTTGAGCTTCACCGGGGCGCCCGGATCCGAGCCGCCGACCGAGAAGATCTGCGCCCTGATGCCGTCGTCGTCCTCGCCTCCCACGCCGCTGGCGTCGGTCCAGGTGACGATGAAGCGGCCGCCGGACAGCGCCGCGATCGCCGGCGTATGCTGCTCGCCCTGCGACGTGCCGTTGATCGTGAACTCGCCGCCGACCGGACGGCCTTGCCCATCGATGACCTGGCCTTTGATCTGGCCATGGTCGCCGTCACCGTCTTCCACGTCCTCCCAGGTCACGACGATGAAGCCGTTGGTCAGCTCCGTGATCTTCGGAGCCTGCTGGTACTCGGCGCCCTTGGTGTTGACCTGAAGCTCGGCGCCGACCTTGTTGCCGCCGGCATCGAACAGCTGGAACTGGATCGACGAGTCGTCGGTGTCGCCGACATTCGACTGCGCCTGCCAGGTCACCGCGAAGCCGCCGTTCGACAACCCGACCACGCTGTTGACGTCGTTGACGTAGTTGATGCCCTTGGTGTCGACGAGAATTTCAGGGCCGATCTTGTTGCCGTTGACATCGAACCGCTGCGCGATGATCGAGCCGTCACGGGTCTCGTCGCCACGCAACATGCTGTTGTCCTGCCAGGCAGCAACGAAGCCGCCATTGGCAAGAGCCGCCACGGACACCTCGTCCTGGTCGCCGGTCGTCAGCGTGTTGACCAGGAACTCGCCGCCGACTTTTTGACCGCCGGCATCGTACAGCTGCGCCTTGACGGAGCCGCTGCTGTCGCCGCCCCGGCCGCTCGTGTCGTTCCAGGTGATGACGAAGCCGCCGTTGGACAGCGCCGTGATCGAGGGATCGCCCTGATTGCCCGTCGTCGTGGAGTTGACGATGAACTCGCTGCCGACCCTGCTGCCGTCGCGGTGATACATCTGAGCTCGTACGGCATCGCCGCTGGTATCGCCGCCGGTCGCGCCCTCGTCCTCCCAGGTGATGACGAAATCGCCGCTGTTCAGGACGGCGATCTGCGACCGGTACTGACCTCCAGCCACCGTCGTGTTGACCCGGAATTCACCGCCGACCTTGTTGTTGCTGGCATCGAACAGCTGGGCACGGATGCCCGCGTTTTCCTCACCGTCCGTGTAGCTCGTGTCCGACCAGGACACGATGTAGCCGCCGTCCGCGAATGTCGCGACCGTCGAGAAGAACTGGCCGCCCACCTTGATCTGGTTGGCACTGAACTCGGCGCCGACCTTGGTGACGGCGGTCGGCCCGCTCGACACGAGCGACGCGGACAGCGCCGGCGCGTCCGCGACCGGAGCAACATCCACGGTCACCGTTGCGGTGCTGGAACGCCCGGTCGTATCGCTCAACGTATAGTCGAACGTGGCGATCCCGCTGAAGTTCGCAGCGGGCACGAACGTGATGTTGCCGTTGACCATCGACACGGTGCCGTGGCTCGCGTTGCCGACCGACGACACCGACAAGGGTGTGCCCGACGGGTTCCTGCTGTCGGCGACCAGAGAGGCTGCCGAGACCACCAGCGAGTTGTCCTCGTTGGACGCCTTGTGCTCGTTCACGGCCACGAACTCCTTGGCCGGATCGGTGACGGCGATATTGAAGACCTTGTCGAAGCTCAGGCCGCCCTGATCCGTCACCTTGACGTCGATGGCGCGCGACGCCCCGGCCGCGAAGTCGAGCTTCGTGCTGTCGGCCACGGTGATCACGCCGGTGTTGGCGTTGATCGCAAAGGCGCCGCCGGCATTGTCGACGAGCGAATAAGTGAGAACGCTGCCGGCATCCGGGTCGGTGCCGTGAACGGTGCCGACCACCGTGCCGTTCGGAGAGCTTCCGACCACCGAACCGCCCGTGAGCGTTTCATTCGTCGGGGCTTCGTTGACGTTGGTGACGGCGATCGTGAAGGTCTTGTCGAGCGACGCCCCGGTCTGATCCGCCACGTGAACCTGGACGCTCTGCGAGGCTGCCGTCTCGAAGTCGAGCTTGGTGCCATCGGCCACCGTGATCACGCCGGTGTTGGCGTTGATCGCAAAAGCACCGCCGGCATTGCCGAGCAGCGAATAGGTCAGCACGGCTCCCGACAGCGTGTCGGTCGCCGTGACGGTCCCAACGACCGTGCCGTTCGCAGCATTCTCGGCCACCGTTGCGCCCGACAGGGTCTCCCCGGTGATCGCTCCCTTGGGCGCCGCGACAGTGAAGTCGATGGTCTGCGACACGGTCTTGCTGTCGATGGCCGCACCGGTCGTGAGCGTCGCATGATCGGTCGATGTCGCGTTGACGGTGAGCTTGAAGTCACCGGTGAAATTCAGCGGCGGCGTCACCGTCAGGTTGGCGAACGACCAGGTGCTGATATCGACGGTGGTGTTGCCGGCCGACGACGTGAAGCTGTGCGTGCCGTCCGTCAAGGTCGCGCCGACCGGGATGCTCGATACCGTGACGGCCAAGGTCTCCGAACCGTCCGTGTCGGTCAGGTTCGCCGACAGGCCGAGCTTCACCGCCGTGTTTTCGGCGGCTTTGCCGACGGAGAAAATCTGCGCCCTGATGCTGTCGTCGTCCTTGTCGCTTCCGACGCCGCTGTTGTCGGTCCAGGTGACGATGAAGCTGCCGTCGGCAAGCGCCGCGATCGCCGGCGTATGCTGCTCGCCTCGCGCGGTGCCGTTGATCGTGAACTCGCCGCCGACCGGATGGCCCTGCCCGTCGACGACCTGCGCCTTGATCTGGCCGTGGTCGCCGGTGCCGTCCTCCACGTCCTCCCAGACCACGACGAGATTGCCGTTGGTCAGCTCCGTGATCTTCGGAGCCTGCTGGTATTGCGCTCCCTTGGTGTTGACCTGAAGCTCGGTGCCGACCTTGTTGCCGTCCTTGTCGAAGATCTGGAGCTGGATCGAGGAATCGTCGGTGTCGCCGACGTTCGACTGCGCCTGCCAGGTCACCGCGAAGCCGCCGTTGGACAGCCCGACGACGCTGTTGACGTCGTTGACGTAGTTGATGCCCTTGGTGTCGACGAGAATCTCGCCGCCGATCTTGTTGCCGTTGACGTCGAACCGCTGCGCGATGATCGAACCGTCGCGGGTCTCATCGCCACGCAATTGGCTGTTGTCCTGCCAGGTCGCGACGAAGCCGCCACCGGCGAGAGCCGCCACCGACACCTCGTCCTGGTCGCCGGTCGTCAGCGTATTGACCAGGAACTCGCCGCCGACCTTGTGACCGCCGGCATCGTATAGCTGCGCCTTGACCGAGCTGCTGCTGTCGCCGCCCAGCCCGCTGTCATCGGTCCAGGTGATGACAAAGCCGCCGTTGGACAGCGCCGTGATCGCAGGATCGCCCTGATTGCCCGTCGTCGTGCTGTTGACGATGAACTCGCCGCCGACCTTGCTGCCGTCGCGATGATACATCTGGGCCCGCACGGCATCGCCGCTGGTGTCGCCGCCCGTCGCGCCCTCGTCCTCCCAGGTGATGACGAAGTCGCCGCTGTTCAGCGTCGCGATCTGCGACCGGTACTGGCCTCCCGCGACGGTCGTGTTGACCCGGAATTCGGCGCCGACCTTATTGTTGTTGGCATCGAACAACTGGGCGCGGATGCCGGCGTTCTCCTCGCCGTCCGTGTAGCTCGTATCCGACCAGGAAATGATGTAGCCGCCATCCGCGAAGGTCGCGACCGTCGAAAAGAACTGGCCGCCCGCCGTAATCCGGTTCGCGGTGAACTCCGCGCCGACCTTGTTAACGGCGCCAACCCCGTCTCCCGGGGTCACCGACAGCGCCGGCGCGTCCGCCACCGGGGCAACATCGACGGTCGCGGTCTGGACCGTGGCGACGCCGTGGCTGTCGACCAACGTATAGTCGAACGTCGCGATCCCGCTGAAATTTGCATCCGGCCGGAAAACAACTTTTCCGTTCCGCAGCGTAACGGTGCCGTGAGCCGCGCCGCTCACCGACCGCAGAGTCTGGCCGCTGCCATTGATCAGCGCCGCGGAGTTGATTGAAAGCTGCTGATCTTCCGTTGCGGCGAATGGAGCGAGCGCAGCCAGCTGAACCAAGGACGTGTTCTTCATTGGATGACCCCTTGTTTTCACTTGTTGACGTTGTGAGATTGTCACGAGCGCTTCAGCGCAGGCTCGGCCTGCGCTCTTCGTCGAAACCGGCGCCGCGGAGGAGATTGATCGCAGTGGCCGAGCCGCAATCCCGTTCGAGGAGTTGCAAAATCCGCCACGCGTCAGCGCCGGGTGGAGCAGCCTCAAGCGGAACAACACTGGCGAAAGATGGAACCGTTTGCGTCGGTCAATCGTATGAGCAGGCCATAAGATTCATCACCGTGAGCAGTACGCGAGCATCAACAAGGCGCGAACGGTACTGCGACACCCGGCGAAACAGATTCGCACGATGACAAATCGATGAATCAGTGGCGTCGAAAATCACGGCGGCGGAATCGAAAATCAAAAACAAAATGAAATTGAATTCACAGCGGCCGGCTGGCGATGCGAAGCAATCCCCGATCACCGAGCGAAGCGCGACAGGCGTCACCTCTCGCGCAGGCTTTCCTGCTTGTAGCGCAGGAGCGGCGACAGAACGTACTCGATGATGCGGCGTGCGCCGGTCTTGATTTCGACGGTTACCGCCATGCCGGGTTCGAGCTTTACGCGCTTGTTCTCGATCTGCATCCAATTCTGATTCAGCGAAACGCGGGCGATATAGAGCAACTCCTGGCCCTGCGGCTCGCTCGAGTCTGCGAACGCGCCGGTTGCCCCTGCCCCCGGTTTGCTTGCCGGCTTTTCGCGCGAGACCGCATCATGCGAGATGTCCAGCACCTGACCGAATAGCAGGCCGTACCGCGTGAAATTGAATGTATCGATCTTGATCTCCGACGTCTGACCGGGCTCCACGAAGCCAATATCGCGATTCAACACCATGGCTTCGATTTCGAGATGGCTGTCCGCCGGCACGATCGCCATCAGCGTCTGCGCCGGCGTCACCACGCCGCCGACGGTGTGGATCGCCAGCTGTTGCACGGTGCCGTCGATCGGCGCGCGCAACAGCTGATCCTCCATCTTCTTTTCGGCTTTGGTCATGTCCTCGGAGAGCTGGGCTACTTTCTGTTCGGCCTCGGCCAGATCACTGGAAATGCCTTGAGCATATTCCGCTTTGGCCTGCTCACGCTGATATTCGAGCACCTGCTTGGCAGCGCCGACCTCCACGGCGCGACGCTCCTGCGCCACCAACTCATGGCGCGTCTCGACCAGCTTGAGCTGTGCCTCGAGATGAGCGATCCGGTTGCCGTACTCCATCTGCATAACTCTTTCGCGGATCCTCGCAGTCTCCTCCACCAACGGAAGTGTCGCCTTCAGCTTGGCGATGACGGTGGCGACCTCCTCTGTCTCGGCGCCTTTTTGCAGGATCTGCTGATCGAGCGCCGCAAGCTTGGCCGCCTGCTGGTTCGCCTGGGCCTGCATGGCCGCCCGGGTGCGGGCGATCTGATACGGCGGCGCGTCGGATGGAGGCGTGAAGTCGGCGACGGCAATGTCCGCGTCGAGCCCGTCGCCCAGCGCCTTGAGCCGCGCCACATCCAACTGGGAGCTCAAGAGCTCATGGCCAATCCGGTTGCGCTCCGCCGTGGAGGCCGTGCGATCGATCTCGACCAGGATCTGCTTCTCGCTCACCCGGTCGCCGTCCTTGACGTAGATCGCTTTGACAATGCCGGATTCCAGCGGCTGGAGGATCTTGGTTCGTCCCGTCGGCACGACCTTGCCTTGTGCCGTCGTGATGACGTCGACGTGGCCGAAGCTCGCCCAGACGAGCGCGATGACGGCAAACAGCATGATCACGCCGGCGATGGCACGGCCGATCGGCGAAGCCGGTGTCTCGACAACCTCGAGCGCGGCAGGCAGGAACTCCAGCTCCGCCTTGCGCCGCCTGCGTCCTTTCCAGCGCACCGGCAGGGCGGTCGCGGCAGGCTTCGGCGACGGCGTCGCTGCGGGCACCGGTGCCGAATGATCAGTTGGCTGCATGGAGCCCTGCCTGCAAACGATGCAAGGTGGCATACCGCCCGCCGCGACGGATCAGCTCGTCGTGCGTTCCGTCCTCGACGAGGCGGCCGCGCTCGATGGTGATGATGCGGTCGGCATGGCGGACCGTGGAGAGCCGATGCGCGATGACCAGAACGGTGCGCCCCTTGGCGATGGAGCGCATGTTTTCCTGAATGATGCGTTCGCTTTCATAATCCAGGGCGCTGGTGGCTTCGTCGAAAATCAGGATGCGCGGATTGCTGATCAGCGCACGGGCAATGGCGATACGCTGACGCTGACCGCCTGACAGGCTTGCCCCGCGCTCGCCAACCATCGTGTCATAGCCGTTCGGCAGCTCCAGGATAAAATCGTGCGCTCCCGCAAGCTCCGCTGCCGCGATGACCCGCTCCATCGTCATGGCCGGATCGGAGAGCGCGATATTCTCGCGGATCGTTCGATTGAAGAGGACGTTCTCCTGCAGCACGACTCCCACCTGTCGCCGCAGCCAGGCCACATCCACCATCGCGATATCGGTGCCGTCAACCAGAACACGCCCGGATTCCGGAACGTACAGGCGTTGCACCAGCTTGGTGAGGGTCGACTTGCCCGAACCGGATGGCCCGACGATGCCGAGCATCTGACCGGCCGTGATGCGCAACACGACGTCCTTGAGGATTTCCGCGCCATCGATGCGATATCGAAACGTCACGTGATCGAACGTGACGTCGCCGCGAATGGGCGGCAGCACGGCGCGCCCGGGATCATAGGATGGCTCGGGCGTGGTGTTCAGAATATCGCCCAGCCTGGCAATCGAGACTCTTGCCTGATGAAAATCCTGCCAGAGCTGCGCCAGCCGCAGCACCGGCTGCGCGACGCGTCCGGCCAGCATGTTGAAGGCAATCAATTCTCCGATCGAGAGATTGCCGTCGATGACCAGATAGGCGCCGAAATAGAGCGTGAACGCAGCCACCAGCTTGCTGACGAGCTGCACGCCTTGGCTCGCCCAATTCCCGAGCGAAAGCACCCGGAAGCTCGCCTGCACGTAGCCGGCGAGCTGCTCCTCCCAGCGCCGCTGCATTTGCGGCTCGATCGCCATGGCCTTGAGCGTCTCGACGCCGGTTACGCTTTCGACCAGGAATGACTGGTTCTCGGCGCCGCGGTCGAACTTCTCGTTCAATCGGCGGCGAAACAGCGGCGTCACGCCGGCCGATATCGCGATGTAGAACGGAAACGAGCCGACCACGATCCAGGTCAGGAGCGGTGAATAATAGAACATCACCGCCAGGAAAATGGACGTGAAGAACAGGTCGATGACCAGGGTGAGCGCCGAGCTGGTCAGGAAGTTGCGGATGTTCTCCAGCTCGCGGACGCGGGCGACGGAATCGCCTGCCCGCCTCGCCTCGAAATAGGCGATCGGCAACGCCACAAGGTGGCGGAACAGCCGCGCGCCGAGCTCGACGTCGATGCGATTGGTGGTGTGCGCGAAGACATAAGTGCGCAAGGCGCCGAGCACGGATTCAAAGATCGATACCGTCACGAGGCCGATCATCAGAACGTCGAGCGTGGTGAAACCGCGATGCGTGAGCACCTTGTCGGTGACGACCTGGAAGAACAGCGGCGTCACAAGCCCGAACAGCTGCAGGAAGAATGACGCCACCAGAACCTCGCCCAGCAGGTGGCGATATTTGGCCATCGCCTGCAGGAACCAGCCGATGTCGAACCGCCGCGCCAGGTCGCCCAGCACGGCGCGACGGGTCATCAGCACCAGACGGCCGGTCCAGAGCGCTTCCAGCTCCTCGCGTGGCAGGATTTGCGGGCGGACAGCGTTGGGCTTCTGCACCAGAGCGCCCTGCTCGCTGACCTTGCCCAGGATCAGGAAGCCGCCGTCCCTGCATTCCACGATGGCCGGCAGCGACAGCCTTGCGAGGCGGGGCCAATCGACAGCAATGACGCGCGCTTTGAGCTTCAGCTCCTTGGCGCAGCGGAGCATTTCGGTGACCTTGATCGGGCCTCCGCCAAAGCGGTGGCCGATCTGCGCCGGGTCGACTGCGACTCCGTGAAAGCGCAGCAGCAAAGCCAAGCAGTCCAGGCCGCTCTGCTCTCCATCGCCCTCGACAGCCACGAGCCTACTCCTGCGGGTCGGGAAACGAACGGCCACCGTGTAGTCGAATTCGACGACGTCAGCCTCCTACAAACGAAGGACATTCAAGCTTGCCGCGCGCGCGGGCGCCCCTCG
>CAKZHN010000004.1 GCA_936924235.1 uncultured Rhodoplanes sp.
TTCGCCTTCACGGCGTAGCAGACGAGCGACGGCACGTCGGCGAAGGCGCCGGCGAACACGCGGTAGTGTCGCTCCAAGGTGGCGGTCGAATAGCAATAGAACGGCGTGCCGACGGCCTTGGCGAGATCTACGAGATTGACCGCTTCGGCGTGCAGCACGCCGTGGCGATAGTCGAAATGGTGCATCGGGTGCTCAGTCGATCAATCGAGCAGCCAATCCGCGGGAGTCCGTCGTCTCGGACCCTCCGGGGCAATCGGCTTGCCGTTCTCGTCATAAGCCGGCCCGGTGCGCGGTGCCAAGCGCTCGCCGCGGGGGCTGACGGGGGTCATGGTCGTGGTCTGGTCCAGGGCATAGCCGCCAGGCGGCGGATCGAGCGGGCCTTTGCGGCCGCAACCCGCCAGCGTCAGGGTCAAAGCGCCAATGACGGCACAGGAAATCAGCAGGCGATTGCGCCGCGGCACGTCCAACTCCGGGATTTCACGGACCATAGCAGAAGGCGCCCATTTTGCGAAACCGCCGCCCCCAAATTCGTCGCCCCCGGCGTTAACTTTTGCCACGCCCTGATTACGATTGCGTTCAATCGTGAGCGAATCGTGACGGCGCCAAGGTAGTTCACTCGCGTTCGCGTTCCAGAGTCTTCAGCCATTTCTTGGCCTGCGTCCGGACGTTCTTCGGCGCGGTTCCGCCGAAGCTGGTGCGGCTCGTGACCGAGCGCTCGACCGACAGGACGTCGAACACGGCTTTCGTGATCTTCGGCTCGACCTTCTTCATTTCGTCGAGCGAAAGCCTGTGCAGCGGCAGGTGCAGCTCGGCCGCGCGCGCGACGATCCGCCCGGTGACGTGGTGCGCCTCGCGGAACGGCATCTTCAGGGTGCGCACCAGCCAGTCGGCGAGATCGGTGGCGGTGGCGTAGCCCGCGCCGGCCGCATCCTTCATGCGCGCCGCATCCGGCTCCATGTCCTTCACCATGCCGGTCATGGCGTCGATGGACAGCGCCAGCGCGTCGAGCGCGTCGATGGTGCCTTCCTTGTCCTCCTGCATGTCCTTCTGATAGGCGAGCGGCAAGCCCTTCATCACCATCAGCATCTGGTTGAGCACGCCGACCACACGGCCGGTCTTGGCGCGCACCAGCTCGGCGGCATCCGGATTGCGCTTCTGCGGCATGATCGACGAGCCGGTCGTGAACTTGTCGGACAGCTTGATCAGGCCCACCAAGGGTGAGGTCCAGATCACGATTTCCTCGGCGAAGCGCGACAGATGCATCGACGCGATCGCGGCGACCGACAGCGTCTCCAGCACGAAGTCGCGGTCGGAGACCGCGTCGAGCGAATTGGCCATCGGCGCGTCGAACTCGAGCGCCTCCGCGGTCATGTCGCGGTCGATCGGAAACGAGGTGCCGGCGAGCGCGGCAGCGCCGAGCGGCGAGTCGTTCAGCCGCGCTCTCGCGCCGGCCAGACGGTTCCGGTCCCGCGCCGCCATCTCGACGTAAGCGAGCAGATGATGCCCGAAGGTCACCGGCTGCGCGGTCTGCAGATGCGTGAAGCCCGGCATCACGGTCGCGGCATGCTGGAGCGCGCGCTCGGCCAGCGCCTTCTGGTAGTCGGCGAGCAGCCCATCGATGTCGTCGATCCGCGCCCGCACCCAAAGCCGGAAGTCGGTCGCGACCTGGTCGTTGCGCGAGCGCGCGGTGTGCAGGCGGCCGGCCGCGGGCCCGATCAGTTCCGCGAGCCGTGCCTCGACATTCATATGAATGTCCTCGAGCTGGCGCTTGAACTGGAACTTGCCGGAGCCGATCTCTGACAGGATCGTGTCTAGACCGTGAGCGATCTTGCGGGCATCGTCCGCCGCGATGATGCCCTGTTTGGCCAGCATCTCGGCGTGGGCCTTGCTCGCGGCGATGTCCTGCCGGTACAGGTGCCAGTCGAAGTCGATCGAGGTGTTGATCTTCTCCATGATGGCCGCAGGGCCCGACGCGAAGCGTCCGCCCCACATCGTGTTGCTCACAGCGTGAGGCTTCTTGCTGCTCTTGCTCTTGTCTTTGCTCTTCTTGGCCACCGGGATTCACCAATCATGACAGGGTCGCAGAACGCCGCGCGAAGCTACGCCAAAAAGCGGCTGACCGTGATCCTTTTGGGGGGCGTCGTCGGCGTGGCTGTCGGGCTTGCGGGGGTATACGGGATCGGCCGCCTCGCAGGCAATGCGGGAGCGGAGCCGGCCTGCAAGGCCAGCGTCGAGACCGCGCGCCGGATGGCGCCCTTGGCCCGGGGCGAGGTGGCTGCCGTGGGCGTGGCGCAGACCCCGAAAACCCTGCCGGTCCTGGCCTTCAAGGACGCCAACGGCGCCGACAAGTCGCTCGCGGACTGGCGCGGCCGGACCGTGCTCCTGAACCTCTGGGCGACCTGGTGCGTGCCCTGCCGCAAGGAGATGCCGGCGCTGGACGCCCTGGAGGGCAAGCTCGGGGGACCGGATTTCGAGGTGGTCTCGGTCAATATCGACACCCGCGATCCCGACAAGCCCAAGGCCTGGCTGAAGGACGTCGGCATCCACAAGCTCAACTACTATGCCGACAGCAACGCGAAAGTGTTCCAGGACCTGAAAGTGATCGGCAAGGCCTTCGGCATGCCGACCACGCTGCTGGTCGATCCGAACGGCTGCGAGCTTGCGACACTCGCCGGCCCCGCCGAATGGGCGAGCGACGACGCGGTCAAGCTCGTGACGGCGGCGCTCAAGCGCTGAGCGCTTAACAGACCCGCTCAGGCCGTGATGTCGAGATTGTTGCCGATGCCGGCGGCGACGTTGGCCAGCCGGTTGAGGTTCTGCGACGCCGCGTCAAGGAGCTGCGCCGCGTTCGACGCAGCATCGGCGTTCATCTTCAGCATCTTGGCCGCGACCGCGGTCTGCAGCTGGCTGGTCTGGGCGCCGACGAAGGCTGCGGCGAGCGAGGACGGGTCCATGCGCGATACTCTCTACAGGCTCAGGCCGTGACCTTGAGGCCGGTGACGGTGTCGATCTTGGTGCCGTCGGCCATGGTCAGGACGTTCGTCGAGGTGTTGAGATAGGCGCCGTTGGCCATGCTGATGATCGACTTCGGATCGACGACCTGCAGGCCGGTCGTGGTATCGATCTGGGTGCCGTTCGCCATCGTCATGATGTTGTTCTGCGTGTCGATCGACGTGCCGTCTTCGAAGTAGATGAACGGATCGAGTTCCGCCGGCGGATTGAAGTTGGTCTGCTGCGGATTCAGCTTCTGCGCCAGCGCGAGCTTTTCGTTCGCCCGCTTCTGCGCCGCGGCATCGGCCATCTGCATCGTCAGCGTGTTCTGCGATTGCGCGGTGCTCGAATTGATCTGAGCCAAGTTGTTCGCCATGTTCTGGCTCTTGGTCAGGAAGTTCTTGAGGCTCGCGGGATAGCGCGCATCCTGGAGGGTGCCGAGCAGCCCGCCGGGACTTTCCGAGGCAGCAATGGAATCCTGCGCCTCTTTCAGCCAGTTCGGCGCGGTGGAGGAAGCGATCGGAGAAACAGCGGCCATGGGATGAGCGAACCAATTTCGATTCGCTTCATCCTAGAGGCCAGCCGTTAACGAATGCTAACCGTTAACCCGCCGTTAGGGCTGTGGATCAGGCCGTGGTCGAGACCTTCAATCCCGTGGTGGCGTCGATCTGCGTGCCGTCGGCCTCGGTCAGAATATTCGTCGCGGTATTGAGATAAGAGCCGTTCGCCATGGTGATCAGCGAGCTCGGATCGACATAGGGCAGGCCGGTGGTGGTATCGATCTGGTTGCCGTTGCTCAGCGTCATGATGTTGCTGGTGGTGTCGATCGATGTGCCGTCCTGGAAATAGATGACGGGATCGAGCTGCGCGTCCGGCGTGAAGTTCTGCTGCTGCGGCGGATTGAGGAGATTGGCCTCTTCCTGCGCGCGCTCCTGCGCGGCCTGCTGGCCCTGCGCCGCAGCGAGCTGGGCGTAGAACTGCCCCTGGCTCTGCTGGCTGCTCTGCATGATGCTGGCGATCGCATCGGCATTGGCCTGGCTCTGCGCCAGGAACGACGCGATGCTGCCGGGCGAATTGTTCTGGGACTCGGTCTGCAGCGCGCCCATCATGCCGCCGCTGCTGCTACTGCTTTGAATCGCGGACTGCGCCTCAGCCAGCCAGTTTGATCCGGTGCTGGAGGAAATCGATTGCGTCGAGCCCATGCTGGACAGCACGCCGGCATTGGGGGCCACGGTCGGGGTGCCTGACGCTGACGTCGAAGCAGCCGCGGAAGACGATAAAGCTGAGGAGGAAGAAGAAGTCGCCGACGACGACTGGGACGAGCTCGTGAGATTGGCCCACGGCGTCGAGAAAACCGAAGATACGGACATGACCGCAACCGCTTTGATCAAAGCAGTCGCCCCGATTCGCATTCTCTGCTGCGACGGTTAAAAAATGCCTGACAATCTGCGCGGCCGATCGGCGCAGTGTTTCTCCCGGTTTCCCCGAATCTGGATAGAAACACTCAGATACAAATCGGGTGGCCGCACATACGGCGCCCCTCCAGAACCATTTCTTTGAACCATAAGCACCGCCATGCCTTCCTCCCCCAATGCCACGCCGTCGATGTCGACGACCGATTGGCTGCTCCTCGTATTCCTTTCGGTGCTGTGGGGCGGATCGTTCTATTTCGCCAAGATCGCGGTGCCGGAGATCCCGCCGCTGACGCTCGCGCTCGGCCGCGTGGGCATTGCGGCAGCCGTGCTCGCATCCCTGGCCAGGCTCGTGGTCGGACCATTTCCGCGCAATCCGGCGATCTGGCTGCAACTGGCCTTCATGGCGGCGCTCAACAACGCCATCCCGTTCGTGCTGCTGTTCTGGGGCCAGATCCATATCTCGATCGGGCTTGCCTCGATCCTCAACGCCACGTCGCCGCTGTTTGGCGTCGTGGTGGCGCATGTGCTGACCCATGACGACCGGCTGAACCTCAACCGTGTCATCGGTCTCGTGGCGGGCTTTGTCGGCGTCGTGGTGCTGATCGGCCCGGACCTGTTGCAGGAGCTTGGCGCGAGCCTGTGGGCGGAACTGGCGTGTCTTGCCGCCGCGTGTTCCTACGCGTTCGGCGCCGTGCTGACGCGACGACTGCGCGGATTGCCGCCGATGCAGGTCGCCAGCGGACAACTGACCATGTCGACGGTGCTGCTGTTGCCGGCGGTCCTGATCTTCAGCCGCCCATCCGCGCTGCTCGAGGCCTCGCACCCGGCGCTTGGCGGCCTGCTCGGCCTCGCGCTGCTGTGCTCGGCGCTGGCCTATCTCATCTACTTTCGGCTCATCGCGCGCGCCGGCGCGACCAACGCGTTGCTGACCACGTTCCTCACTCCGGTCAGTGCGATCGTGATCGGCGTCGTGCTGCTCGGCGAGAGCCTGAACTCCCGGCAACTCATCGGTATGGCGGCGATCTTTGTCGGCATCGTCGCGATCGATGGCCGCGCCGGCCGCTTCCTGATCCGCCGGTTCCGCCGCACGAATTCGTGATTGTTCGAGCCGGTTGACATTGCTCGGCGCATGCGCCTACACTTAACTATATGGTTAAGTATGAAGAACCCGCGCTGGACCGCACGTTTGCGGCGCTGTCCGATGCCACCCGGCGGGCGCTGCTGATGCGGCTCGCCGACAACGAAAGCCTGTCGGTCAGCGAGCTGGCGCGGCCGTTCTCCATGTCGCTGCCCGCGGTGATGAAGCATCTCGACGTTCTGGGCAACGCGGGGCTTGTCGCACGAACCAAGAGCGGGCGCGTCGTGAGCTGCGAGCTCAAGGCCGCCCCGATGGAAGAAGCCATGCACTGGCTCTACCGTTACCAGCGCTTCTGGACCTCGCAGCTCGATCGCCTCGCCGCCTTCGTGGAGAAAGACCCATGGCCGCCAGCCCCGCCGTCAACGCCCCCGTCAAGCCAAGCCTCACGCTCAAACGTCGTCTCAATGCCCCGCCGGAGAAGGTATTCACCGCGTGGACGAAGCCCGAAACGTTAGCGATCTGGTTCGGCCCGGGGCATTGCACCAGCGTCGAGGCGCAGATCGATCTTCGGGTCGGCGGTCGTTACCACATCACCATGCACGTGCCGGACGACCGGCATGATGTCATGGGCGTGTATCGCGAGATCGTGCCGAACCAGAAGCTCGTGTTCACGTGGCACTGGAAGACCACGCCGGAGCGCGAGTCGCTGGTCACCGTCACACTCAAGCCGGACGGCGATGGCACGATCCTGACGCTGCTGCACGAAATGTTCTTCGACGAGCCGGCGCGCGATCGCCACCAGCAGGGCTGGACCGGCGCGCTCGAAAAGCTGGAACAGATGTTCGCGTGATCGCGGAGCGCAACGCTTCGTCAGGAAACACAGCGCAAGGGAGAGTCCGCATGTATGTCGATGGGTTCGTCGTTCCGGTGCCGAAGGCCAAGATGAAGGCCTACCTCGCCATGGCCAGGAAGGTCGGCAAGGTCTTCAAGGAGCACGGCGCGGTCGACTACTGCGAAAGCATCGCCGACGACGTGAAGGTCGGCAAGTGGACGTCGTTTCCCCGCTCGGTGAAGCTCAAGCGCGGCGAGACGGTGGTTTTTGCCTGGATCACCTACAAGACCCGCGCGCATCGCGACAAGGTCGGCGCCAAGGTGATGAAGGACAAGCGGTCCGCCGACATCATGAGCGGCAAGGCCATGCCGTTCGACACCAAGCGGCTGATCTATGGCGGCTTCAAGAACGTGATCACGATGTAAGGAGGCTCCGATGGCGGCTCACGGCCATTTCCATTGGAACGAGCGATGTGCTCGCGATGTCGAGCAGGCCAAGACATTCTACAGCGAGACCATCGGCTGGACTTTCCAGCCGATGGCGATGGGCGACGGCGCGACCTACTGGGTCGCGATGCAGGGTGGCCAGCCGGTCGCCGGTATTTTCCCGACCAACCGGCCTGAGTTTGCCAGCGTGCCGGACGGCTGGATGTCCTATCTCGCGGTCGACAACGTCGATGCGCGCGCGAAGAAGGCCGAGGCCGCGGGGGCCAAGCTGATGCGGCCGATCTTCGACGTGCCCAATGTCGGACGCATCGCGATCCTGACCGAGCCCGGCGGCGCCGCGGTGGGCTGGATCACGCCGGTTGGTTGAGTTCTTGTCACAGGAGACCGCTATGAGCATGCCGATGCACAAGATCGTCCCGCAGGACGAATGGCTCGCGGCGCGCAAGTCGTTTCTCGCCGCCGAAAAGGAATTCACCCGCGCCAGAGACCAGCTCAGCCGGCAGCGGCGCGAGCTGCCCTGGGTGAAGGTCGACAAGTCCTACGTGTTCGACGGTCCGAACGGCCGCCAGACACTGGCCGACCTGTTCGACGGCCGCAGCCAGCTCATGATCTACCATTTCATGCTCGGCCCCGGCTGGGAGCAAGGCTGCCCGAGCTGCTCCTACCTCGCCGATCATTTCGACGGCGCCGCCGTTCATCTGGCGCATCGCGATGTGACGTTCCTGGTGGTGTCGCGCGCGCCGCTCGGCGAGATCGAGACCTTCCAGAAACGCATGGGCTGGCGCTTCAAATGGATGTCGTCGTTCGGCAACGACTTCAACCGCGACTATCACGTCTCATTCGGCAAGGACGAGCTGGAGAAGAAGCAGGTCTATTACAACTACGAGGTCACCAGCTTCCCGGCCGAGGAAGCGCCGGGCCTGAGCGTGTTCATCAAGAACGAAGCCGGCGAGGTGTTCCACACCTACTCCACCTACGGCCGCGGCCTCGACATCCTGGTCGGCACCTACAACATGCTCGACCTCGCGCCGAAAGGCCGCGACGAGGACAGCCTCGCCTTCTCCATGTCCTGGGTCCGCCATCACGACCGCTACGACGACAAGCCCGTCAATCCCAACGCCACCTATCAGCAGCCGAAGGCCCAAGGATCATCTCAAGGATCGTCCCAAGGATCGTGCTGCGACTGAACGGACACCAACTTTTCAACCGCAGGAGTCAGTCATGAAGCTTTATGGATTTGCCGCCTCCCCCAACACCTGGAAGGTCCGCGCGCTTGCGGCCCATCTCGGCATCGCGCTCGACTATCAGGAGGTCGATCTGACCAAAGGCGAGGCGCGCACGCCCGCCTTCCTCGCCATCAATCCGGCCGGCCGCACGCCCGCGCTGGTCGACGGCGACTTCAAGCTCGGCGAGTCGAACGCGATCATGCAGTATCTCGCGAGCCAGAAGCCGAATTCGCTGTGGCCTGACGATGCCCGCGCGCGGGCCGATATCAGCCACTGGCAGTGCTGGCAGCTCGCGCACTTCAGCAAGGAAGGCTGCGAGCCGTTGATCTTCAATCGCCTGGTGAAGAAGCTGCTCAATCTTGGCCCGCCGGACGAGGTCGCGATCGCCAAGGGCGTTGAATGCTTCAACCGCGACGCGGCGGTGCTCGACGCGCACCTCGGCCGGCAGCCCTGCCTGGTCGGCCGCGAGGTGACGCTCGCGGACTTCTCGGTGGCGGCGCCGCTGTTCTATTCACAGCAGGCGGGATTGCCGATGGGCTCCTACAAGAACGCGCAGGCGTGGTTCGGCCGCGTCTCGGCGCTGCCGTGCTGGCAGCAGACCGCGCCGCAATTCGCGGCCGCGGCCTAGTTCCAGTCCCTCGACTTTCGGTGACGCCGCCCCACATGGTCGGGGCGGCGTCACTTTTTATCGCGGCACACCGTGCCGAAGGGAGTGGGCTCATGGCCAGACCGGCGGACTATCCCAAGACTGCGTCATGCGCCTGCGGCGCGCTCACCGTCACGGTTTCGGCTGCGCCCAGGATGACGCATGCCTGCGCCTGCCACGAATGCCAGCGCAGCACCGGCAGCGCGTTCTCCTACTCGGCGTTCTTCGCGGAGGACGCCGTGAAGATCAGCGGCGAGACGAAAAGCTATCGGCGCTCGTCGGACGCCGGCCGCTGGCAGGAACTGAATTTCTGCCCGACCTGCGGGGTCAGCGTGTTGGGGCGCCTCGAGGTGCTGCCGGGCATCGTCGGCATTGGCGTCGGATGCTTCGCCGATCCGAACTTCGAGAAGCCCGGCAAGCTGTTCTGGGCGTCGCGGCGGCACCATTGGCTGGAGCTGCCGGCCGCAGTCGAGCCGGTCGAGACGCAATAACGGCTCAAGGGACCGGGGCTGACGCAAGCTTGCGCCGGCGGATCCCGGTCCAGATCAGGTCGATACCGAGTGCGACCGGGAAAATGCCGACTGCTGCACCAGCCCACACAATCGGCACATCGATCAGACGAAACAGCAGAACGCCGAGCAAGGGCGCGGCCCCCAACAACACGCATCCGCCCAGGATGAGATGCTGGCCCATCACAGGAGGCACCAGGTCGCGTCCGGACATGCGATCCGCCTCCGCTGCCCGTGCCAGGGCGCGGTTACACAGCCAAATGGCCAGCACCGGCGACAGAAGCAGCACCGCGACCCACATCACGACGAGCCACGGATGAAAGACGTCCCGTAACGCGATCGGCGGAAAATCGAAGGCCGCGTGCGCGATCACAGGAACCACGAAAGCGGTGAAATAAGCGAGGCGACGTCGATGCGTGCAGAGCCTCGCCGACGTCAGCAACGCCCCCATGATCAAGCCGTCGATGCCGTGGCTTGGCACCGACAGGAGGCCCCGCCCGATCGCTACGGCTCGCCAGTCGCTGCCGAAAACCAGATAAAGCAGGTTTTCGAACGTGGCGAACCCGATCGACACGCCAAGCGCCAGCGCCACGATGTCCTGAAACCTCCGCACATTGACGTCGCGCCGGATGGCGCTGACGAGAATGAGGAATTTGACCGCCTGTTCAGGGATCGCGGCGAACAACACTGCGCTGGCAGCAGCCCACGCCAGCGGCGTGGACGATGCGACAGGGACAAGATTCTCGAGTTCGGACACGAGCGCCGGCACGATGGCGCCGACCGCACCTGCCAAAACAGCGTTGCGCAGGGCTTCGTTGCTCCAGCGGATGCCGGTCTTCGCGACGCCATAGGCGAGCATCAGCAATCCCGGAGACACGGCAGCGAGAAAGACCGCAACCTGCTCCATCGCCTGGCGCATGTCCCTGAAAAGGAATTTCCGGCGCTGCGGCCGTTTACCGGCTCGACGCTTACAAAATGTTAGGTGACCCGCCTTCAGATGAGAAGCCGGTCATTCACGCAGATGAGCTGTGATTGCGGACGCTAGCGCGTCGGCACCGGCTTCTCGCCGCGATAGTCGTAGAAGCCTCGGCCGGATTTCTTGCCGAGCCAGCCGGCCTCGACATATTTCACCAGCAGCGGGCACGGCCGGTACTTGGTGTCGGCGAGCCCCTCGTGCAGCACCTGCATCACCGACAGACACGTATCGAGGCCGATGAAGTCCGCAAGCTCCAGCGGCCCCATCGGATGATGCGCGCCGAGCTTCATCGCTGTGTCGATCGCCTCGACGTTGCCGACGCCTTCATAGAGCGTGTAGATCGCCTCGTTGATCATCGGCAGCAGGATGCGGTTGACGATGAAGGCCGGGAAATCCTCGGACACCGCCGCGGTCTTGCCGAGCTTCTTGACGAACTCCTTGGCGGCTTCGAACGTCGGATCGCCGGTCGCGATGCCGCGGATGAGTTCGACCAACTCCATCAGCGGCACCGGATTCATGAAGTGGATGCCAATGAACTTTTCCGGCCGGTCGGTCGAGGCGGCGAGCCGCGTGATCGAGATCGACGAGGTGTTGGTCGCAACGATGGTGTCGGGCCTCAGCCCCGGGCACAGCTCGGCGAAGATCTTGCGCTTGACCTCTTCCTTCTCGGTCGCGGCTTCGATCACCAGATCGCAGTCGACGAGACCTTCGAAGGTTTCAGCCGTCGAGATACGCTTCAGCGCGGTCTGCTTGTCTTCCTCGGTGATGCGCTTGCGCGTGACCTGACGCGCCATATTGCCGTTGATGGTGGCGAGCGCGTCCTTCAGCCGCGGCGCCGCGATGTCGTTGAGCACCACGGACATGCCGGCGAGCGAGCAGACATGGGCAATGCCGCTGCCCATCTGGCCCGCGCCGACGATACCGATCTTCCGAATGGTCTGCGCCATGATATCGATCCGAAACCGTTCAGCCGTAGCAGCGTTCAGCGCTTGATCTTGGCCAGTTCGGCCTCAAGCTCGGGCATCGCCTGGTAGAGGTCCGCCACCAGGCCATAGTCCGCGACCTGGAAGATCGGCGCCTCTTCGTCCTTGTTGATAGCAACAATCACCTTGGAGTCTTTCATCCCGGCGAGATGCTGGATCGCGCCGGAAATTCCGACCGCGATGTAGAGTTCTGGCGCCACCACCTTGCCGGTCTGGCCGACCTGCCAGTCGTTCGGCGCATAGCCGGCATCGACCGCGGCGCGCGAGGCGCCGACCGCGGCGCCGAGCTTGTCGGCCACCGGCTCGATGTACTTGGTGAAATTCTCGCGGCTCTGCATGGCGCGGCCGCCCGAGATGATGATCTTGGCCGAGGTGAGCTCGGGCCGGTCGCTCTTCGACAGCTCCTCGCCGACGAAGGCCGAGACGCCCGGATCGGCCGCGGCGGCCGCGGCCTCGACCGGAGCCGAGCTGCCCTCGCCGGTCGCCTGGAACGTCGAGGTGCGGATGGTCAGCACCTTCTTGGCGTCCTTCGACTTCACGGTCTGGATCGCGTTGCCGGCATAGATCGGCCGCTCGAAGGTGTCGGCCGACACGATCTTGCTGACGTCCGACACCTGCATGACGTCGAGCAGGGCTGCGACGCGCGGCATCACGTTCTTGCCGTTGTTGGTGGCCGGCGCGAGGATCGCGTCGTAGGGGCCGGCGAGCGACACGATCAGCGCCGCCATCGGTTCGGCCAGCGCATGCTCGTAGGCCGCGCCGTCGGCCAGCAGCACCTTCTTGACGCCGTCGAGCTTGGCTGCGGCATCGGCCACCGCCTTGGCGTCCTTGCCGGCGACCAGAATGTGCACGTCGCCGCCCAGCGCCTTCGCGGCGGTCAGCGCCTTGCTGGTGGAATCCTTGAGCGACTTGTTGTCGTGCTCGGCGATCAGTAGCGCGGTCATCCGAGCACTCCTGCGTCCTTCAGCTTGGTGACGAGATCGGCGGGCGAGCCAACCTTGACGCCAGACTTGCGGCCGGCGGGCTCAACCGTCTTCATGACTTCGAGCCGCGGCTTGGCGTCAACGCCGTAGGCCTCGGGCGTCTTCTCGTCGATCGGTTTCTTCTTGGCCTTCATGATGTTCGGCAGCGATGCATAGCGCGGCTCGTTGAGCCGCAGGTCGGTCGTGATGATCGCCGGGCCCTTGAGCTTGACGGTCTGCAGGCCGCCGTCGACCTCGCGGGTGACCTGCACGGTGTCGCCGTCAACAGCGACCTTCGAGGCGAACGTGCCCTGCGGCCAGCCGGTGAGCGCTGCCAGCATCTGCCCGGTGGCGTTGCAGTCGTCGTCGATCGCCTGCTTGCCCATGATCACCAGGCCGGGCTTCTCGGCGTCGACCACGGCCTTGAGGATCTTGGCGACGGCGAGCGGCTCGACCGGGCCGTCGGCCTTCACCAGGATGCCGCGGTCGGCGCCCATGGCGAGCGCGGTGCGGATGGTTTCGGAGGCCTGCTGCGGGCCGATCGAAACCGCGATGATCTCGGTGGCCTTGCCGGCCTCCTTCAAACGGATGGCCTCTTCGACGGCGATCTCGTCAAAGGGATTCATCGACATCTTGACGTTGGCAAGCTCGACACCCGAGCCGTCGGCCTTCACGCGGATTTTGATGTCCTTGTCCACCACCCGCTTCACAGGCACCACGATCTTCATATTTTTGTCAGCTCCTCGGGCCGTTTTGCCCCGATTTCGAGGCCCGGATTGGTGCGCCGCACCCTAATAGCGGCGGTATTCGGGGTCAACGCCAGCCGCGCCGCCGAGCGAAGCGAGGAGCCGGCGCGGCCCCACTGACATGCCCGCGCTGGCCGCTCGCTACGCTCGCCAGCGCGGGCCGCGCCGAGCGAAGCGAGGGTCCGGCGCGGCACCATCAAGGCGCCCGCACGGGCCGCCTCCGCCTGGCGCCCGGTTCCGGGGTGGTGACGGCCTCCTTGACCGCCTCGCAGGCCTTCAGATCAGTCCGCCGCAGCAAGAAAACCCGGTCGTCGGCCCCGAATTGGACGTCGATATGCTGACCCCGGTCGGCGCGCTTCACCATGGTCAGGCTGTCGTCGAGATAGAGCATCAGCGTATCCCGATCCTTGCCGCGGTCCATGATCAGGAAGCCGCCCTCCTCCGCGCTGACCGCAAAGAACACATCCGGCCGGGCTGACTGCATGCAGACGTGCCCGCTTTCCTTCGGATATGTCCTGATCAGGCGGTTTCCCGAGGTGTCGCGGTTGGCGTTGGCGTCGAAGGCACAGCCGCCCTCCGAGTACAGCGCCGCCGCATCGCCGCGCTGCACGAGCCCGAGCGCGACATGCAACACGGTCCCGGTCACGTTGCCGCCGGCCGGCTCGTAGGACAGCCAGGCCGTCATCGATTGCGTCTTCTGCTTCAGATGGCGGCGCAGATGCTCGGCGTCATAGACGCGGGTGAAGCAGGCGCTCTTGCCGTCGGCCGGTTCGATCAGGTCGTCGAGCGGATTGGCGGCCCTCGTGTTCGATGACGTGAGAACGAAAAAGCAGATCGCAAACGCCGGACGCGTCAGCGCAGCAGCCCTCATCGATTCTGGCCCGGCGCCCAGAGCACGTCGCGGGCGCCTTTGTCGTTGGCGTAGCGGCCGGCGACGAACAGGAAATCCGACAGCCGGTTGACGTATTTCAGCGAGGCGTCGGTGACGGTCTCGCCCGGCTGGTCGCGCAGCTCGACCATGATGCGCTCGGCCCGCCGGCACACCGTGCGGGCGAGATGCATGTAGGCCGCAGCCGGCGTGCCGCCCGGCAGGATGAACGAGCGCAGCGGCGCGAGCTCGTCGTTGAGCCGGTCGATCTCGCCCTCGAGCCACGTCACCTGCGCGTCGGTGACTGTCAGCCGCGCGCCGCCCGGGCCTTTCTCCGACAGGCAGAGATCAGCCTCGACGTCGAACAGGTCGTTCTGGATGCGCGCCAGCGCCGGGTCGAGCGCGGCATCGCCCGCGGTGTGCAGGCGGACGAGCCCGATGGTGGCGTTGACCTCGTCGAGCGTGCCGTAGGCGTCGACACGAAGATCGTACTTCTTGCGCCGGTCGCCGGAGCCGAGCGACGTGGTGCCGTCGTCGCCGGTGCGGGTGTAGATGCGGTTGAGGACCACCATGGCGGCTAATGCTGCATGATCCAGATCGTCGTCATGATGACGATGATGGCGACGAACTGCAGCAGCACCCGCAACCGCATCAGCTTCTGCGACGTGTTCGGCGAGCCGCCCCGCATCATGTTGATGAGGCCGAGCACCAGCACCACGGCGACGGCGCCGATGGCGACAGGCACGGCGTAATGAGACATGAATTCCATGATCGGACTGTCCTATCACTTCAAGCGGATGGCGCAATCCCGGCAGAACGGCCCGTTCGCCCGTCGCGCCATTTTGTCCGCGACCTCCGCCCGTTAAATCCTATATAGGGCGCATGGATATCGAAAGCAGTCCCGCCATGATGTGTTCACCGAATCCGATCCCGCAGCGCACCGCAGGCCGTTTGCAAAGGCGTGCAGGAAAGCTGCGCGCATGAGAGGCCGGATTCTGGTCATGGGCGCGGCCGGCCGGCTCGGCACTGTCGCGGCCGAAACATTCCGCGATGCCGGCTGGACCGTGAAGGGCCTGGTGCGGCCCGGCCGCGTCAAGGACTTGCCGCGCCGGGTCGAGCCGGTCGAGGCCGTCACCCGCGACGAAGCCGTGAAGGCGGGCGAAGGCTGCGACGTGGTGCTGAACGCGCTCAATCCGCACATCACGCTGTGGGACAAGAACGCATTGTCGCTGGCCTACGGCGCGATCGCCACCGCCGAGGGCAACGGCGCGACGCTGCTGTTTCCCGGCAGCGTCTGGAATTTCGGCCGTACCATGCCGCCGGTCATCGACGAGAGCACGCCGCAGGACGCGACCACACGCAAAGGAGGCATGCGCGTCGAGATCGAGCAGCGCATCAAGGAGGCCACCGACCGCGGCATGCGCGCGATCATCCTGCGCGCCGGCGACTTCTACGGCGCCGGCCGCGGCTCCTGGCTCGATCTCGTCATCTGCAAGGAGATGGAGCGGCAGCGGCTCACCTATCCGGGCCCGCTCGGCATCACGCACGCCTGGGCCTATCTGCCGGATTTCGCCGCCACGCTTGTGACGCTCGCCGAGAAGCGCGCCGGGTTCGCGCCATTCGAAGCCTTCGGCTTTCCCGGGCACGCGCCGACCGGCGCCGAGCTGATCGCCGCGATCGAAGCCGCCACGCGGAGCAAGTTCAACGTCCGAATGATGAGCTGGTGGCTGCTGAAGACCTTCGGCTTTATGCTGCCGCTCGGCCGCGAGCTGTCCGAGCTGGAATATCTGTGGCGCGTGCCGCACCGCATCTCGGGCGACAAGCTGCAGCGCGCGATCCGCGATATTCCTGCGACGCCGCTCCAGCAGGCCGTCGCCGCGAGCCTGCGGGAACTCGGCCACCGCACCTGATCGTTATTGGCAGAGATGCCGCTCGATCTCCTTGACCGGCAGCTTGACGAAGTCCTTTTCGACCTCGGCACGTAACGCCTGCCGCACATGCGATGAATAGGCGCGGCGGAGAATGCCGATGGCGCGCGGCGGCGCGACCACGATCAGCGACGGCGTGTCGCCGGCCAGCACCGCCTTGTCCAGGTGCGCGGCGATCTGGGTCAAAAACCGCTGTTCGTCCTGGACATGACGATCGACCTGCTCCACTGCGCTACGCGCGCTGCCGACTGAGTTGAAGGCGCGGCCCGGCCTGTCGGCGCTCAGCTCGCGGTCGCTCAAGCCCGGCTGCTCGAACACCTGACGTGTGTGCAGGTTCGGATGCATGCGGTTACCGGCGTTTTCCAGGACCAGGGCTTTGGCGCCGTCGCAGACGACGACCCACCCGCCGGTGTCGATCTTCAACTCAGTCATGGAAATCTCCGTTCTTGGATGCTTCTTGGGGCGGTCTGCGCAGGCTTGTTCAGTTCAAACGCCTGACGCCGCTCCGTGGTTGCTACACGCTTGATGTCAGTTCGAACCGTCGAGCAGCCGTCGCGCGATGACCTGCGCCTGTATCTCGGCCGCGCCCTCGAAGATGTTGAGGATGCGGGCGTCGCACAAGATGCGCGAGGCGGGAAATTCCAACGCAAAACCGTTGCCGCCGTGGATCTGCACGGCGTTGTCGGCGTTCGACCAGGCGATGCGGGCGGCGAGCAGCTTGGCCATGCCGGCCTCGAGATCGCAGCGCCGGCCGGAGTCCTTCTGCCGCGCGGCATAGTAAGTGAGCTGCCGCGCGATCATGATCTCCACCGCCATCATGGCGATCTTGTCGGCGACGCGCGGGAACTTGACGATCGGCTCGCCGAACTGCACACGGCTCCGCGCATAGTTCAGCGCCTCCTCCATCGCGGCCTGCGCCACGCCGATCGCGCGCGCCGCAGTCTGGATGCGCGCCGACTCGAACGTCGCCATCAGTTGCTTGAAGCCCTGGCCTTCGACGCCGCCGAGCAGGTTCTCGGCCTTCACCTCGAAGCCGTCGAACGCGATCTCGTATTCCTTCATGCCGCGATAGCCCAGCACCTCGATCTCGGTGCCGGTCATGCCGTTGGCCGGGAACGGGTTCTTGTCGTCGCCGCGCGGCTTCTCGGCGAGCAGCATCGACAGCCCGCGATAGCCTTTCTCATTCGGGTTGGTGCGCACCAGCAACGTCATCACATCGGCGCGCACCGGATGGGTGATCCAGGTCTTGTTGCCGTAGACCTTGTAGACATCGCCCTCGCGCACCGCGCGCGTCTTCAGCGAGGCGAGGTCCGAACCGGTGTTGGGCTCGGTAAACACCGCGGTCGGCAGGATCTCGCCCGAGGCTATTTTAGGGAGCCACTTGGTCTTCTGCTCCTCGGTGCCGCCACCGAGAATGAGCTCGGCCGCGATCTCCGAGCGCGTGCCGAGCGAGCCCACGCCGATATAGCCGCGCGACAGCTCCTCGGAGACCACGCACATGGATTCCTTGCCGAGCGCCATGCCGCCGTATTCTTCCGGGATGGTCAGGCCGAACACGCCAAGCTCGGACATCTGCCTGACGATCTCGAACGGGATGTAGCTGTTGGTGCGGTGCCAGCCGTGGGCGTGCGGGGTCACCTCGCTGTCGGCGAACTTGCGCATCTCGTCGCGGATGGTTTCGAGCGTGTCGTCGATGGCGCAGACGCCGAGCGTCGCGCCATGGCTGTCGCCGATCAGCTCCATCAGCCGCGCGCGATTCTCCGCGGTGTTGCCGGAGGCGATCAGCGCCTCGACGCCGGCGTTCATGCGCGCCGCGACCGCGGACAACGGCAGGCCGAGATCGGCCGGCCGCACGATCTCGTTCTGGCTGATCGGAATGCCGCCCTGCATCTGGGCGAGATATTCGCCGAGCCCGATGCGGATGATCAGCTCTTCGAGCTCCGACAGCTGGCCCGACTCGCTCAGGCGCTCCGCATAGGACGCAAGCTGCCGCACGGCCTCGACGTAGGTGGCAAGCCAGGACAAACCATGAGTCGCGCGCTGCTCGCGGTCGAGCAGCTTGGGCGACGGCTTGCCGTCGAGCACCACCCGCTCGCGCACCTTCGCGGTGGCATCGGCCAGCAGCGCCTCGGCCGCCTGGGCCGCGGCTTGTGCAGACGCGACGAGCGTGTTGGCGGGCATGCTTCGCTGAGCGGCTTGCGGCATGGCGACCATCCATGGTTCCGGTTGAGGCGTGGCTGCTAGTGTGCAGCGCACCATTTACCGCCGCAATTCAATTGAAGTCTAATCGGAAGGCATCAATCGCCCAAATTTACGCCGGGCCTATAAAGGCGGCACGGGTCCACAGGCCTCACCGAACTGCGATTTTGGCTTCGACCGAGAACATGCCGATCGCGATGACGCGGCATTCCTGATCGCGGGCGCCGCAGTCGGCAAGCGCCTGGCTGACAGCGTCGGCTTCGCCCGCCGCTTTCAGCGACAGGCCGGCATGGCCGCGAAGCCCGACCGCTACCGCGCTCCAGCCGCTCCCATAGCTGGCGAGCCGCCGCGCCACGTCGTCGCGTTCGGCTGGCGCAATCACCTGCTCGGCCGCGGCGTGAAAAAATCCGACGGCCTTCATGGTGGCCGGAACCGCGACGACGAACACATTGTCGGCGGCAACGATCGCGCAGGGCACGCCGGCCGAGAGGCCGCAAAACTCCAGCGCACGGCGCGTCGCCTCGCTGACGCTGTCCTGGTTGACGTAGAAGCCGAACATCCCGGTCGGCGCCAGGGCCACCACCTTGTGCTCCCGTGCCGGCATGTAGCGTTGCGCGATGTTGTTACGGGCAACGTTGCCGAGCAGCGGGAAATCCTCGGCCGCTATCGGCCGTTCGACCGCGGCATTCTTGACGACCCAGGGCTCGGGGGGCATGGGCGGATGCGTGCGCGCCGACACCACGTCGTCACCGACCGCGAACACCTCGCATTCGACGTGCTGGCCCGGGATCGCGTTGGTCAACTGTTGGCACGAGGCGAGCGCGCCTGCTTTGGCGGTCGCATCGTCCGGCTGGCCGGTCAGGAATCCCGCCCGCCGCAGGCTGATGGCGAGCGCCTTGTGGCCCGCCGCCGGAATATAGTTGTCGCGGACGTTGGCGCGATCGCGATCGGAGATCATCGGGATTTTTTCGGCGACGAGCTTCGCCGGCTGCGCCGCGGACGCCACCGCGGCAATCTGCGGCGTAGGCGGCGCCGGCAGCACGGGCGGCGCAGCCGCGACAATGGCCGGAGCCCGATTGGCCGGCGCATTGGTCAGCACATAGACGGCGACAGCCAGTGCGACCGCCGCCCCGCCGGTGACCGCCATCAGCAGCGGGAGCATGCTCCGTTTGGCTTGCTGCGGATGAGCCTTCGGCAACTCGACCTCAGCGCCGGTCAACGCCACCGTGAAGGCATGCACCGGCGTCGGGATGTTCTTGACCTGCTGCTCGCCGATGTCGGCGAACTGCACCGACAGCTTGTTCGCGACCTGCTCGTAGATGTTGCGCGACACGCAGATGCCGCCGACCGGCGCGATGCCTTCGAGCCGCGCCGCGATGTTGACGCCGTCGCCGAGCAGATCGCCGTCGCGCTCGACCACGTCGCCGATGGTGATGCCGATGCGGAAGTTCATCTGCCGGCTCGGCGGATAGGCGAGGTTGCGGGTGCGCAGGCTCTCCTGGATGTCGATCGCGCAGCGCACCGCTTCGACCGCGCTGGAGAACTCCGCCAGCACCGCGTCGCCTGCCGTGTTGAAGATGCGGCCTGACGCCTTGGCGATGAAGTCGTCGACCACGGCGCGGTAGGACGCGAGACGGCGCAGCGTCTCCTCCTCGTCCTCCGCCACCAGCCGGCTGTAGCCGGCGATGTCGGCCGCCATGATGGCTGCGATCTTGCGCTTCATCGGGTATCCGGGCCGAGAACCCCAAGGCAATCAAATTACAACGGCGTCAAAGCCGCGCCCATCGATTACCACGGCACCGCCATGCGCGGTGGTAAAAGCCTGGCGTTTCCCCTTGCCAAGTGGCGAATTATCCGCGATTTCAAAGGCATCGTGGCCGCACGGAGCACGCGGTGCCCCTGCTCTCGCCCTGCTATCGCGTCGTCAAGGACGCCTTCTATCGCTTCCTCGCCGACGACGGCTGGGCGATCGCGAGTCACATCGCGCTGTCCGCGCTGATGTCGCTGTTTCCGTTTCTCATTCTGGTGACGGCGCTCGGCGGCCTTCTGTTCGGCTCGACGCAGCTCGCCGACCAGGTCGCCGAGATCCTGCTGCAGGCCTGGCCGACCGAGGTGGCGACGCCCATCGCGGGCGAGATCCGCCGCGTGCTGCTCGGCGCGCGCGGCGACCTGCTCACCATCGGCGTGGCGCTTGCGGTCTATTTCGCGTCCAGCGGCGTCGAGAGCCTGCGCATCGGGCTCAACCGCGCCTATGGCCTGACGGAAAGCCGGAGCTGGTGGCTGCTGCGCCTCGAATCCATCGGCTATGTGCTGATCGGCGCCGTCGCGCTGCTGGCGCTCTCGTTCTTCATCGTGCTTGCGCCGCTGATCATCACCACGGCGGTGCGATACTCGCCGCGGCTGCACCCGCTCTGGTCCCTGTTCGACTCGCTCCGCATCTCCCTCGCCGCCATCGTGCTGGTCGTCGCGCTGTTCATCGTGCACAAATGGCTGCCGGCCGGCCGCCGGCGCTTCGTCACCATCCTGCCCGGCATCGTCGTGACGATGGTGCTGTGGCTGATCGCCGGCGAATTGTTCGGCGATTACCTTTCGAACTTCGCCAACGCCTATGTCAGCTACTATGCCGGCCTCGCCTCGGTGATGATCGCGCTGGTGTTTCTCTACATGATCGCGTCGATCTTCATCCTCGGCGGCGAGCTCAACGCCGCGATCCTACGCTGGCGCGAGGCGCAGAAAGAACCCAAGGTTGCCGAGGCAGCCGAGAGCTAGACTCGTCTGAATTGAAGCGCGCTCTGAATTGAAGCACGCCCGCGCAACAGGCACACTGTCACCCGCGGGCTTGACCCGCGGGTCCATGATCCGGCTCAATTGCGGAAGTCTTACGTAAGGCTGCCTTGAACTGCGCCCGCTCATGGATTGCCGGGTCACGCGCTTACGCGCGGCCCGGCAATGACACCGCCGTTGTGGCGTGCGACGCAAGTTGGCTGGGAAGCGCCTAAACGAACACGACGGCTGTCGGACGAGAGTTGACATCCCCAATGCCCCAGGATCAACAACCACAGTCGACATCAACCTTCGACTACGTGGTCGTCGGGACCGGCGCCGCAGGCTCCATCGTCGCCGCGCGCCTGTCGGAGGACGAAGGCGTCACCATCTGCGCGCTGGAATCGGGTCCGCCCGACCGGCATCCGTACATCCACCTCCCGGCGGGCTTCATCAAGATCATGTTCAATGAAGCCTACACGTGGCAGTTCAAGACCGAGCCGTCGCCGAACGTCAACGGCCGCTCGGTCATCATCCCGGTCGGCCGCACGGTCGGCGGATCGAGCTCGATCAACGGCATGATCATCAACCGCGGCCAGGCCGACGATTTCAACAGCTGGGCGCAGCGCGGCAATGCGGGCTGGGGCTACGCGGACCTCCTTCCCTACTTCAAACGCTTCGAGCGGCGCATCGGCCAAGGCGACGACACTTATCGAGGCCGCGACGGCAAGATCCCGGTGACCGATTTCGACTGGCAGCACGAGATCTGCGAAGCGTTCCTCGCAGGCTGCGTGGGCCTCGGCATTCCGCGCAACGCCGACTACAACGCCGCGTCGCAGCCCGGCGCCGGCTACCTGCAGCGCAACATCCACAAGGGGCTGCGCCGGAGCGCAGGCCGGATGTATCTCCTGCCCGCGCAGAAGCAGTCCGGCCGGATCGACCTTCGCACCCACGCGCGCGCCTTCAAGATCGTGTTCGAGGGCCGGAAGGCCGTGGGCGTTCGCTATGTCGACGAGAAGAGCCGCGCCGTCCACGAGGTTAAGGCCCGAAAGGAAGTGATCGTCTCGGGCGGCACCGTCAATTCGGCCCGCCTGCTGCAGCTCTCCGGCGTCGGTGCCGGCAACCTGCTCAAGAGCCTCGGCGTCGAGGTGGTTCACGATCTGCCGGCGGTCGGCGAAAACTTCCGCGACCATTGCTCGGTCCGCCTCGTGGCGCGCGCCAAGAATTCGAAGACCATCAACGAAATCACCCGCGGCCCTGCGCTGATCGGCCAGGCGCTGCGCTGGCTCATGGGAATGCCCAGCGTGCTCGGCGTCAGCCCGTCGCTTTGCTACGCGTTCTGGAAGTCCGATCCCAACATCAGCGGTGCCGATCTGCAGCTGGTGTTTGCGCCGGCGAGCTACAAGGAAGGCTTCATCGGCATGCTCGACGATTATCCGGGCATGAGCTGCGGCGTCTGGCAGCACCGGCCCGAGAGCATCGGATACGTGCGGGCCAAGTCAGCGGACATCT
>CAKZHN010000005.1 GCA_936924235.1 uncultured Rhodoplanes sp.
GTGAGCAATATCGGTTGCCGTTCGAATACGAGCCTGCGAATGACGGCGGCAAAGGACTGTAATGAAAGAGGCCGCCAACTGAGGCGGCCTCCCGTACAGCTTCCAATGCGATAGCTAGCAGCCAGCGCTGCCAGGATACTTGGAACAGTGCGCGCGAAAATTGCCGTTATTTTTTGGTCGCTCCGAGGTGGTCGTATAGCCTGAGTGCGTGGCGTTCTTCGCTCCGGATTTTTTCTTGTCGCTCGCCGCGTCAGAGGCCGAGATGGACATTGAAAGAAGGCACGCCAGGGTAATGATGGTCAGACCGGTACGCTTCATTTGTAGCCCCCAATGATTTCACTTAGCGGGGGGAACTCTACCGTGCAAAATCCAAAACCGGCCACTGAGGGTCGAAACAGGCCAGTACCAATTGGCTGAAAAGAACATATTGCGAACATAGAACAAACAGTGTACATTGTTTTTTCATTGCAGCGCGGGCGCAGCACCGGGAGGGGTGCCCGTTTGTGAGACATCCGAATCCCGGTCATAAGGAGCGACGACAATGGCCCCGGCCGCCAATTTGCGCGTAGTTGAAGGTGCTTCCATGGATAAAACGAAGGCGCTGGACGCGGCGCTCTCCCAGATCGAGCGGAATTTCGGCAAGGGCTCGATCATGAAGCTCGGCAAGGGCGCCAATAAGCTCGAGATCGAGACCATTTCCACAGGTTCTTTGGGGCTCGATATCGCGCTCGGCGTCGGCGGTCTGCCGCGCGGCCGGGTGGTCGAGATCTACGGGCCGGAATCCTCGGGCAAGACCACGCTGGCGCTGCACACCATCGCCGAGGCCCAGAAGAAGGGCGGCATCTGCGCCTTCGTCGATGCCGAGCACGCGCTCGACCCGGTCTATGCCCGGAAGCTCGGCGTCAACGTCGACGACCTCCTGATCTCGCAGCCCGACCATGGCGAGCAGGCGCTGGAGATCGCCGACACGCTGGTGCGTTCCGGCGCGATCGACGTGCTGGTGGTCGATTCGGTTGCCGCGCTGGTGCCGCGCGCCGAGCTCGAAGGCGAGATGGGCGACGCGCTGCCGGGCCTGCAGGCACGCCTGATGTCGCAGGCGCTGCGCAAGCTCACCGCCTCGATCAACAAGTCCCGCACCATGGTGATCTTCATCAACCAGATCCGCATGAAGATCGGCGTGATGTACGGCTCGCCCGAGACCACCACCGGCGGCAACGCGCTGAAGTTCTACGCTTCGGTGCGCCTCGATATCCGCCGCATCGGCTCGATCAAGGACCGCGACGAGGTGATCGGCAACCAGACCCGCGTCAAGGTCGTCAAGAACAAGCTCGCGCCGCCGTTCAAGCAGGTCGAGTTCGACATCATGTACGGCGAGGGCGTATCCAAGACCGGCGAACTGATCGACTTCGGCGTCAAGGCCAGCGTGGTCGAGAAGTCCGGCGCCTGGTTCTCCTTTGACAGCCAGCGCATCGGCCAGGGCCGCGAGAACGCCAAGACCTTCCTCAAGGAGCACCCCGACGTCGCGGCCCAGATCGAGGCCGCGGTCCGGCAGAACTCCGGCCTGATCGCCGACCAGATCACCAACAAGGAAGAGGGCGACGAGGACGACGACGATGCCGCGGAGGCCTGATCGGCCCGCGGCGTTGCTTCAGGAAACGCCTTAAGTGAGTTGCGCCCCCGGCCTCGGCCGGGGGCGTTTGATTTTTCGGCGCGGGGCAGGCGCCCAGGCCGGCCGGCAAATGCCGCGCGATTCGGCGCTTCGGCGCTCGATCGGCCGGCGTCACGCAACCCCCGTCCTCACGCCCCGTTTCCTGGACAGCCCCACACCCCGCCGCTACATATCCCCTTGAAACATCAAGGGGCCGCCACGTGCGGCCTGGACAGGGATCAGGTCGGCCGAATGAGCGGCGTCAACGATATCCGCAAGGGCTTCATCGACTATTTCGCCAAGAACGGCCACGAGCCCGTGCCGTCGTCGCCGCTGGTGCCGCGCAACGACCCGACCCTGATGTTCACCAATGCCGGCATGGTGCAGTTCAAGAACGTCTTCACCGGCCTGGAGAAGCGGCCCTACCAGCGCGCCGTGACGTCGCAGAAATGCGTGCGCGCCGGCGGCAAGCACAACGACCTCGACAACGTCGGCTACACGGCGCGCCACCACACCTTCTTCGAGATGCTCGGCAACTTCTCGTTCGGCGACTACTTCAAGGACCGCGCCATCGAGCTCGCCTGGAACCTGGTCACCAAGGAATTCGGCCTGGCGAAGGACAAGCTCACCGCCACTGTCTACATCGACGACGACGAGGCCCTCAATCTCTGGAAGAAGATCTCGGGGCTGCCTGAGTCGCGCATCATCCGCATCGCCGGCTCCGACAATTTCTGGCAGATGGGCGACACCGGCCCCTGCGGCCCGTGCTCGGAAATCTTCTACGACCACGGCGACAAGATTCCGGGCGGGCCTCCCGGCTCGCCCGATGCCGATGGCGACCGCTTCATCGAGATCTGGAATCTCGTGTTCATGCAGTTTGAGCAGCAGGCGGGCGGGCAGCGCACCAGCCTGCCGCGGCCGTCGATCGACACCGGCATGGGGCTCGAGCGCATCGCCGCTGTCCTGCAGGGCACCCACGACAACTATTCGATCGATCTGTTTCGGGCCCTGATCGGCACCATCGCCGAGCTCACCAAGGTGTCGTCCGACGGCGCGCAGAAGGCGTCGCATCGCGTCATCGCCGATCACCTGCGCGCCTCGGCCTTCCTGATCGCCGACGGCGTGCTGCCGTCGAACGAGGGTCGTGGCTATGTGCTCCGCCGCATCATGCGCCGCGCCATGCGCCACGCCGAGTTGCTCGGCGCCCGCGAGCCGCTGATGTGGAAGCTCGTGCCGACGCTCACTCGCGAGATGGGCCAGGCCTATCCGGAGCTGACCCGCGCCGAGTCGCTGATTTCTGAGACGCTGAAGCTCGAGGAGACGCGCTTCAGGAAGACGCTGGAGCGCGGCCTTGCGATCCTCGACGACGAGACCAAGGCGCTGAAGCAGGGCGACAGCCTCAAGGGCGAGACCGCTTTCACGCTCTACGACACCTACGGCTTTCCCCTCGATCTCACGCAGGACGCGCTGCGGCCGCGCGGCATCGGCGTCGACGTCGCGGCCTTCAACACCGCGATGGAGCAGCAGAAGGCCAAGGCGCGCGCCTCGTGGGCCGGCTCCGGCGAGGCCGCGGCCTCGACCGCATGGTTCCCGATCCGCGAGAAGCTCGGCGCCACCGAGTTCCTGGGCTACGAGACCGAGACCGCCGAGGGCGTCGTCACCGCGCTCATTCGTGACGGCAAGGAAGTGTCCGAGCTGAAGGCCGGCGAGGCCGGCGCCGTGATCGTCAACCAGACGCCGTTCTACGGCGAGTCCGGCGGCCAGGTCGGCGACACCGGCGTCATGACCGCCGACGGCGTGCGCTTCGCGGTGAGCGACACCCAGAAGGAAGCCGGCGACTTGTTCGTGCATCACGGCAAGGTCGAGCAAGGCTCGCTCAAGGTCGGCATGGCGCTCGCGCTCGACGTCGATCACGTGCGCCGGAGTGGCATCCGCCGCAATCACTCCGCGACGCATCTGCTGCACGAGGCGCTGCGCCAGGTGCTCGGCGATCACGTCGCCCAGAAGGGCTCGATGGTCGCGCCCGACCGGCTGCGCTTCGACTTCTCGCATCCCAAGCCGATGACGCCCGAGGAGATCGAGCGCGTCGAGGACATGGCGAACGAATATGTTCTCCAGAACTCGCCCGTCACCACGCGGCTGATGGCGCTCGACGACGCCCGCGCCTCCGGCGCCCGCGCGCTGTTCGGCGAGAAGTACGGCGACGAGGTCCGCGTCGTCGCCATGGGCGAGGGCACCGGCAACACCATGGGCTGGTCGGTGGAGCTCTGCGGCGGCACGCATGTGCGCCGCACCGGCGACATCGGCCTGATCTTCGGTCTGTCGGACTCCGGCGTCGCCGCCGGCGTGCGCCGCGTCGAGGCGCTGACCGGCACCGCGGCGCGCAAAAGCGCGCAGCACGCCGTCAACCTCGCCAAGGTTGCGTCGTCCGAGCTCAAGACCACGCTCGAGGAGCTTCCCGCCCGCGTCGTGTCGTTGCTCGACGAGCGCAAGAAGCTCGAGCGCGATCTGTCCGACGCCAAGAAGAAGCTCGCCATGGGCGGCGGCGGCAAGGCCGCGGGCGACGACGGCGTGCGCAGCATCGGCGACATCAAGCTGCTCGCCCGCTCGGTGTCGGGCATCGACATCAAGGATCTGAAGAGCCTTGCCGATGAGGGCAAGAAACAGATCGGCTCCGGCGTGGTCGCGATCGTCGGCGTGACCGACGAGGGCAAGGCCGGTGTCGTGGTCGGCGTGACCGCGGATCTGACCTCGCGCTTCAACGCCGTCGATCTGGTGAAGAAGGGCTCGGAGGCGCTCGGCGGCAAGGGCGGCGGCGGCCGTCCCGACATGGCCCAGGCCGGCGGCCCCGACGGTTCCAAGGCGGATGCCGCCCTGAAGGCGATCGAAAGCGCGCTCGGGGCTTAGTTCTCTGTCAAAGCGGGCGGGCTCTCGCTCCGTCATCCTTCGAGGCTCGCTACGCTCGCGCCTCAGGATGACGGGTCCCCGCCGTTCGCGAGCAAAAGTTCAAATCAGGGGCTTCCGACCGTAACCGTGCTTTGACTTTCATATAAGTTTACACTTATATATTTGCCGATGCCCGCTGCTGCGCAGCTCACCGACGTCATGAAAACCCTCGCCGACCCGACCCGGCGGGCGGTGTTCGAGCGCATTGCGCGCGAGGAGGAGATCACCGCCGGCGCACTGGTCGCCGGCACCCGCGTCTCGCAGCCCGCGGTGTCGCAGCATCTGCGCGCGCTGCGCGAGGCAGGCCTCGTCAGCGAGCGCCGCGAAGGTCGCCACGTGCATTACCGGGTTCGCCGTCAGGGGCTTAAGCCCCTGGTCGGCTGGCTCGAATTCTATGCCGAGTTCTGGACGGAGCGGCTCGACAAGCTGGAGCAGCTCTTGAGCGAGTTGGACACGAAATGACTGTGTCGCGTTTCATTGTCATCGAACGCCGTCTGGCGCATGCGCCGGACAAAGTGTGGCGCGCGCTCACCGAAGATGCATTGATCGCGCAGTGGCTGATGGCGAACGATTTCCGTCCCGAGGTCGGTCACCGCTTCACCTTCAAGGCCAAGCCGATGGGCGACTGGGACGGCACCGTGCAATGCGAGGTGCTGGCCTGCGAGCCGAACCGTCTGCTGCGCTATTCGTGGACCGGCGGCGCGGCGAGCAACAAGAAATATGGTTCGGTTCTCGACAGCACCGTGACCTGGACGTTGACGCCGGTCGAGGGCGGCACGCATCTGAGGATGGAGCATGCCGGCTTCCGTTCGCCGGAGAACGATTTCGCTTACGACGCGATGAGCCCCGGCTGGGGCCGCATCGTCGAGGGACTGGAGCGGGTGGTGGCGGCGCAAGCCGCGCCGGCCTGACCGCAGGGAATAGACTGAACCGGTCCGGCGTCTGGAGAGACGGCGGGCCGGCTGGACACGGTGAGTGAGGCGCATATGGCGCAGGTTCACTTCACGAGCTGGCTGCGGGAGCTTGTGCCCGACGGCCCTCTCACGGCCTCCGGCGCCACCGTCGGCGACGCGCTCGCCGCGGTGTTCGCGGAGCGCCCCCATGTGCGCAGCTATGTGCTCGACGACCGCGGCCGGCTGCGCAAGCACGTCTGCGTGTTCGCCGACGGCGCGCGGCTGAAGAACGCCGACGCGCTGTCACGCGACATCGGACCGCAAACCACGCTGCATGTGATGCAGGCGCTGTCCGGCGGCTGAGCTGATCGAGGTGAAGGGAGTGACGTGATGACGGATCGGATGCTGGTTTCGACTCGCAAGGGGCTGCTGACGCTGCGAAAGAACGGCGACTGGCATATCGCCGCGACCGACTTTCCCGGGATCGCCGTGACCGCGGCGTTGCGCGATCCGCGCGACGGCGCGCTCTACGTGGTGCTCAAGCACGGCCACTTCGGCACCAAGCTGCATCGCTCCGACGACGATGGCAGAAGCTTCAAGGAGCTTCCGGCGCCGGCCTTTCCGACCGACGCCGCGGGCGAGCCGTCGCTCTTCCAGATCTGGACGCTCGAGCCCGGCGGCGCCGACCAGCCGGGGCGGCTCTGGGCCGGCGCCATTCCGGCGGGGCTGTTCGTGTCGGACGACCGCGGTGAAAGCTGGCGGCTCGTGCGCTCGCTGTGGGATGTGCCGGAGCGCGCCAAGTGGATGGGCGGCGGCTATGACGACGCCGGCATCCATTCGATTTCGGTCGATCCGCGCAACTCACGCCGGGTGCTCGCCGGCATCTCCTGCGGCGGCGTCTGGGAGACCCACGACGACGGCGCGACATGGACCTTGCAAGGCGAGGGGATGATCGCGACCTACATGCCGCCCGAGCAGGCCGGCACCAGGGAGATCCAGGACCCGCATCGCGTGGCGCGCTGCCTGGCCGCGCCCGATACCATGTGGGTGCAGCATCACTGCGGCATCTTCCGCTCGACCGATGCGGGCGTGAACTTCACGCAACTCAAGCTGCCGGGCGACGATTTCGGCTTTGCGGTCGCGGCCCATCCGAAGGATCCGAACACGGCGTGGTTCGTGCCGGGCATGAAGGACGAGTTGCGCATGCCGCGCGGCGGCGCGCTCGCAGTGACGCGCACCCGCGACGGCGGCAAGAGCTGGGAGACATTGCGCGACGGCCTGCCGCAGCGCGATGCCTACGATCTGGTCTATCGCCACGGCCTCGATGTCGATGCGACCGGCACGCAGCTCGTCATGGGCTCGACCACCGGCGCGCTCTGGACCAGCGACGACAGCGGCGAACGCTGGCAGCTCGTCAACGCGCACCTGCCGCCGATCTACGCGGTGCGGTTGGTGTAGCGTCGTCTGAGACCTTAACAAGCCGCCGCAACACACTCCGCTGTCATGCCCGGGCTTGACCCGGGCATCCATGAGCCGTCGCAAGTAACGACAGTCTTACGAAAGACTTCCGATGTTGAGGCAGGGTCATGGACCCCCGCGTCAAGCGCGGGGGTGACACCGTCTTTGCTGAGACAGTCCTAGCAATTCCAACGCGTGCTCTTGTAACTCTCATTCCGACGACTCGGATAGCTTCCGTGTCGCGGTGACGG
>CAKZHN010000006.1 GCA_936924235.1 uncultured Rhodoplanes sp.
TGCTGACGCCGCCGCCGGACTGCTTGGCGAAACCCAGCACCTGGCTCAACCCAAGCCCCGAGCCTTTGCCGACCTCCTTGGTGGTGAAGAACGGTTCGAACACCTTGGCGCGAACCTCCGGACTCATGCCGTGCCCGGTGTCGGACACGCAGATTTCGACATAGTCGCCCGCCGGCGGCTCTTCGGGGGCGGCCGGATGGCCCCGTGTCACGCTCCCAGTCGCGACCTGCAGCTTGCCGCCGCCGCCGTTCATGGCGTCGCGGGCGTTGATCGCAAGGTTCAAGACCGCGAGTTCGAGCTGGGTGTGATCGACCATGGCGATGCAGCCATCCGGCGACAGCCTGGTCTCGATCTGGATCCTCGTGCCCATCGTGCTTTGCAGCAGGTCCTTGAGCTTGGAGACGATGGCGTTCAGGTCGGCGGGGGTCGGGTCCAGATGCTGGCGTCGAGAGAACGTCAGCAGCTGGTCGGTGACGCGGGCGCCGCGCTGCGCGGCCTCGCGCATGTAGGACAGCCGCTGCACGGCCTTGCCGTCGATGCCGGACCGCTGCAGCATCTTTTCAAGGAACGAGATGTTGCCAAGTAGCACCGTGAGAAGATTATTGAAGTCGTGCGCCACGCCCGAGGTGAGCTGACCGACGGCTTCAAGCCGCTGCATCTGCCGCAGCGTCGATTCCACCTTCTCGCGCTCCCCGATCTGGGAGAGCAGTTGCCGGTTGGCCGCCGCCAGCTCTTTGGTCCGCTCCTGGACGCGTGCCTCCAGCTCTTCGGCGAGCCTGCGGCACTCATATTGACGGCCGCGTCCGCGCAGTGCGGTCTGTACGACGCTGACGAGCGTCGTCGGATGAAACGGCCGTTCCAGGAACGTCACGTTGCCGAAGGTCTCGGTGAGAGACAGAGCTGTCGGATTGCGTTCCAGCCCGCCGCCGTGCCGTGTCAGGACAATGAATGGGTAATCGGACCAGGGCGGCTGGGACGCGACCCAGTCCCGCAGCGGCCGCATATCCAGATAGGCGATGGCCTCCTCGGTCACGATGGCGAGATCGGCGCCGGCCATCAACTGATCGAGCAGGTCGTGGATGTCCTTGCAGACGAAAGCGTCAATTCGCGACTCGCGCAGGATCTGCTGCGCGATCGGGGCGTCGCGGCCGTGAGGCGCGAGGATCAGGGCGCGCTCGGGCACTTGGCTTTTCTTACCGATCATCCGCAAGCGGTGCGCGTTGGCCGACGAAGGTGGGGACGCCCTTCAGGACGCCCTGGAACTCCTGCAGCGGCTCGCCGAGGTTCAACCCGGCGCTCGTGATTTTCATCTCCCGGATGGTGTTCTCGTGCGCGCCGGTCCGTTTCTTGACGACCGAGATGGCGCGGCGCACGCGGCCGAAGGCCTCGAAATAACGCAGCAGGATGACGGTGTCGGCGAGGTAGGTGACATCGACCGGCTGCCGCATGTCCCCCATCATGCCGCTCTGTGCGATGCTGAGGAATGTCGCGGCGCCGCGCCGGTTCAGGTACTGCAGCAGCTCGTGCAGGTGCAGAGTGATGTGCTGCTCCTCGGACATCGCGGCCTGGTAGCCGTTGAGGCTGTCGATCGCGACCACCTTGGTATTGAGCTGGTCAACCCAGCCGCGGACCCGATGCGAGAACTCGCCGGGCGTCAGCTCCGCCGCATCGACCTGCTCGATCACGAGCCTGCCGGAATCGCGCATCGCGGCAAGATCGAAGCCGAGTCCCTTGGCGCGCGCGAAGAGGAGGCCAAGCTCCTCGTCGAACACCAGCATCGCGGCCTTTTCGCCGCGTTTCACGGCGGCGGCCAGATAGTGCAGGATCAGCAGCGATTTTCCGGTACCGGCGGGCCCCAGCACCAGCGTGCTCGAGCCTGCGGCGACGCCGCCGCCAAGGAGCGAATCCAGCTCCTTGATGTCGCTTTTGAGAAACTCGTCCACGAAGGGTCGGCGATGCTCGGCTGCGACCAGCCGGGGATAAACCTCGACACCGCCCGTCGCGATCGTGAAGTCGTGGTAGCCGCTGCGGAAGTTCTGCCCGCGGCATTTGACGATGCGCAATCGCCGGCGCTCGCCGCCGTAGATCGGGGCGAGCTGATCGAGATGGACGACGCTGTGCGCGATGCTGTGGACCGCCCGGTCGGTGGTTTCGCTCGTCAGGTCGTCGAGCATGATCACCGTCGACTGGTGACGCGCGAAATAATGCTTCAGCGCCAGGATCTGCCTGCGGTAGCGCAGCGAGCTTTGGGCCAGCAGGCGGATCTCCGACAGGCTGTCGATCACCACGCGCTTTGGCTTGACCTTCTCGATGGTTTCGAGAATGCGCGTGATGGTTTCGCCAAGTTCGAGATCGGACGAGTACAGCAGGCTCTGGTGCTGTTCCTGGTCGAGCACGCTTTCGGGCGGCACCAGCTCGAACACCGTGATTTCATCGCCGATGTCCCAGCCGTGCGAGCGCGCGCCGTCGCGGAGCTCTTCCTCGGTCTCGGCGAGGCTGACGTAGATGCCACGCTCGCCAATCGCGGCGCCAGCCTGCAGGAACTGAAGCGCGATGGTGGTTTTGCCGGTGCCGGGACTTCCCTCCAGGAGGTGCAGGCGGTTGCGCGCAAGGCCGTCGACCAGGATGTCGTCCAGGCCTGGCACGCCGGTGCTCGCACGGGGGAGTAAGGCGGTCGGGGTGTTCATCGAGTATGGGATTTCTGAGTTGCTGATGCCGAACGGGTTGGAAACGAACGGCAAAACGCCATCGGAACCAAAAAAGTTCCAAACCGGACATAGCCGCCGGGCGCGCTTTTTCGTGTCATTTGATAACCGGTCGATCGTCGCGAAACCGGCTCGACCCGGGAACGGTCATCCTCGATGGAGGTTCTAGGTCATCGTGATGAACGCAAAGACGGCTCAATTCACATTTTTCCGTCTCCCCCGACGATGGCTGGAAGGGCTGGGGCCGTATCAATCCCTGGCGGTTCTGGCGGTGCCGGCGGCGATCGTCGAACCGCTCAAGCTCGTCGCCGTGGCGGTTTGCGGCTCCGGACATTGGTTCACCGGCGCAGCTGTGATCGTCGCTGCCTATGCAACGAGCCTGCTGTTCGTTGAACGCCTATTCTCCATCGTGAAGCCCAATCTGCTGAAGCTTCGTTGGTTCGCCTCGGCATGGAAGTGGTTCACGCGGGTTCGCCACAAGGCACTTGCGGTATTTCACTAGTGCGCACGGGTCGCTGGGCCCTTGAAGGGACGTGCTGCCGGATCAACTGGTCTCTTTCAGCTTCTTCGCCCGGCTTGCAATGATGTAGCCGCCGGCGAGCACGGCGAGCACCACGCCGATCACGATAAGACCGGTGATCCCCATCAGAAATTCCACGATCGTATCCATGCCGGGAAACAAAGCACGCCCGCCTGGCGTTCCCGTTTGGAACGCTATGTTTGGCGCCTGAATTAGGTTGCACCGATGGAAAACCCGACCTGTCCGAATTGCGGGCGGAGCATGACGCTCGTCCGGCAACCTGCGAAGTCCGAGGGCCAGCACACGTTCCGGTGCGATGCGTGCCAGCTTGTCTTCATGACCCCGGGCCATGAGCCGGTGCACAATCAGCTCAAGTGATCGTCCTGGCGAAGCGACACCCTGCGACCTGCGGGGGGAACCTGAGCGCGTGACCAAGGATTGAGGCATGGTTGGAGCAATCAATCATGCGGGTCGCGGAGCTGATCGCGGGGTGTTTTCTGACGGTGTCGTGCTTTGGCGCATGCGCGCAGGAAGCACTTCGGTCACCCGAAGCCTTCCAGTCGATTGGAGATCGTGCGGCGCGCTCGCAGGCGATCTTCGCAGAGCTGGGCAAAGTTCTGACGCACCCGCGCTGCACGAATTGTCATCCGGTGGGTGACCAGCCGCTGCAGGGCGCCGAGCACAAGATCCATTATCCGCCGGCGCATCGCGCCGGCACGAGCGTGTCAGGCGAAACCTGCGTGACCTGTCATTCCGACAGGAATTTCGAGGTGCCGGCTCCCACGAGCTTCAAGAGCATTCCGGGCCATCCCCGCTGGGACCTGGCGCCGAAGTCCATGGCCTGGGAGGGCAAGTCGCTCGGCGACATCTGCCGGCAGATCAAGGACAAGGATCGAAACGGCGGCAGGGACCTGGCTCTGCTGCAGGAGCACATTGCCAAGGACGACCTGGTCGCGTGGGGATGGAGCCCTGGCGATGGCCGTGAGCCTGCTCCAGGCAGCCAGCAGCTTGCAGGTCAGTTGACGCAGGCATGGATCGACAGCGGCGCCGAGTGTCCGCCGTAGAGAAACCGGAAACCCGACGTCAGTTGCCGGTTCTGGCCTCGCGGCTCACGCGGATGAGCAATTCGTTCTTGGTGAGCTTTTCGCCGAGCGGGCCGGAAACCTCGATCTTCAATCCATCCATCATGTCGAGGCGCAGCAGCGCCTCGGTCGCGGTCGATGCGCGTTTGACGGAAAAACCGCCGCGTTCAAGCTCTGCCCGGATGGTGTACATGGGCGGCAGTGATGCGACACCGTGGCGCTCATTCCCATTCGGGAAAACACTTACGTTGATGGCGGACCTGCTCCGCCTCAGTGCGAGATCACGCGGAGGGCTCAGCGGGCGAGCGTCCTGGCTAATCGGAAACCCAGGGCGCGGTCCGGTTTAGCGCCAGGATCTCCATTCCGGCGGGTTATGCGAAGATACTGGGGCGTGGTGAGCCATGAGCCGCCTCGGTCGACGCGGCGATTGGGGTCCCCGCCGTCGATCCAGGCCGAGCCGTCCTTCGGCGCCCCTTCATAGTTCTCGTGCCACAGGTCCTCGACCCACTCCCACACGTTGCCATGCATGTCGTGCACCCCGAATGCGTTGGCCGGAAACGAGCCCACAGGAGCTGACGAGCTGTTATCCCATTGGCTACCGCAGCTGTCGCAGGCGGCGTTGGCTATGCCCAATTGATTGCCCCACGAAAAGATCGTCGTGCTGTCTGCACGCGCGACATATTCCCACTCGGCTTCGCTCAAAAGCCGATATTGCTTGCCGGTCAGCTTCGAGATCCAGGCAGTATAGGTCTTGGCGTCTTCCCAGGATACGTTGACAACCGGCCTTCCGGCCCGTCCCCAAAACAACCTGTCCGGGCCCGGCTTGCATCCGCCATGCGCGACGCATGCATCCCACTCGTTGAACGTGACTTCGAATCGGCCCGTGGCAAAAGGCCGTATCGTCACCTTCCGCTGCGGCTTTTCATTTTCTTCGGATTCGTTTGAGCCCATCAGGAAGGTGCCGCCCCGGATGACCGTCATTTCAGGACAATGCGCGCATTCCGTGAATGTGCTGCCAGGCTGCTGTGCCTGCTCTTCCTTCAGCACCGTTGGGGTGACATCCCAGAACATCGGCATCAAGCGCACTCGGGCATATGCGGGCCATCCAACGGCAGCTAGGGCCAGTGCTGCTGCGGCGGCAGTGCCACGGATCGCGAGTTTTCGGCGGCGCGCTTGCAGCATAGCGGCGTGTTCGAGTCCTTGGCAGGCTGCGAGGTAATCCTTTTCGATGGGCTTCAGATTTGCTGCGAGATCGGCGCGCGCAAGGAGTCGCTCCGCCGGCTTCAGGCGTTCACCGGCATGCGCGAGCCAGGACACTTTCTTGTCGTTTGTCGACCAATCCTTAGCCGCGCGCTTGATACCGTCGAGCGCGTTCAGCAGGACCGCATCCTCGCCGAGCCAATCCTGCAGCAGGCCCCATTGCCTGAGAAGCGCCTCGTGCGCCGGCTCGATCGTTGTCTCGTTGGTGCCTGCGATGACATCGGTCGACAGCAGCCGCTGCTCGACGAGAAGTCGAAGGAGCGGCAGCGCTTCAGCGGGAATCTCAGATGCGCGCGCGACGCGACGGCGCGGCGCGCCGGTATCGGGATCGACGCCGGCGAGCCATGGGATCAAGCCGCGGCGCAGCAGTTTGAGCCGCGCCTGCTTGTCCTTGGGCAGCGTGGGGTCGGCGTCAGCCGCCCGGAATGCCCGTTCGACTGCGGCCTCGATCGAGCCCTGAATACGGCCGAGCTTCAGATACTGCTCCTTTTTCAAGTGGCCGGTGGCGCCGTATTCGCCATAAAGACGTTCAAGCGTGAAGGCGAGCAGCGGCAGGGCGTCTTTGGCGTCGCCGGAGTCGATATCGGCCAGCAGCGCATCGACCGCCGCTTCGTCGATCTTGAGCGCCCGAGCTGTGCCGTCGAGCCGCGCGGCCGGCTTTTTGATCACCTCGGCATGGGACCCTCGCAGCATGGGAGGCAGGCTCAGGGTCTGCTGTTTTACGTCTTCCAACTCCTTGGCGACCTGTAACAGCTCATAGGAGTCCGACCGGATGGTGAACAATGCGATGACGCCCGGCGCTTCGGCTGTCACGAGTTCGCGCAGCAGGGATAGAAAGGCGTGAGCCTCGTCTTGCCCTTCGGCAATCAGAAAGAGCTCCTCGCACCGATCGATCGATATGACCAGTGCGGGCGGTGCCGGGACAACTGCAGGGTCGGCTGTGGCAGGCGTCGTCTTCTTTACGAGTTTCGACAACAGCGGTCTCAATTGGGCTGCGCCGCCGTTGATCGCGTCCCGTAGATCGGCGCGCGCGATCGGCAGGTTCGCGGCCTGAAATGCTCCCTCGAGGGCGCGCAGCAATCCGGCCTCTCCTGAAATAGCCGCCCGGTCCGGACGGATGACCGGAAGGGGTAGGAATTGACGATCCATGCGCGCCAACCGGGGCAGCACACCTGCCCGCAACAGCGACGACTTGCCGGCGCTGGATGCACCGAGGATGACGAGCAGCCGCGGCGGCAGCGCCTCGCGCAAGCCTCTCAGCCGGTCGAGGGCATCGATGACCGCGGCCTCGCGACCGAAGAAGATTCCCGCGTCATCCGCGTCAAAGGGCAATAGACCCCGATAGGGCGCTCGGTTTGGGTCGCTCGCGGGGGGCCAGTCGAAATGCTTGGGATCGAGACCGGCTTGAGCCAGCCCCAGGCGCAAACGCGTCAGCCCGTCGGTACCAAAAGCGACGCCTTTTGCATTGCCGCCGGGGAGTTTCACCGTGACTGCCCAGTCGAGCGGACCGAGCGTCAGATCAGTGATCTGCCAGTCACTCGTCAATTCGGACGGCAGTTCGGCGATGGGTGTCGGCTCGACTACGACAGCGAATATTTGTTTGTTCAGGCTCTTGGCGAGCAGAAACTCCGCCAAGCACCACTTCGATGCCGCCCAGGCTGGCGAGACAAGAATGACAACCA
>CAKZHN010000007.1 GCA_936924235.1 uncultured Rhodoplanes sp.
TAGGCGAGCGAAGCGACGCCGTCCTTCGGACGACTATGGCGCGGGCTGTTTGACATGTGAATCCGAAGATCAAAGCCGCGCTGATGCAGCACGGCGTCCCTCCCCGCCAGGGGAGGGTGGCCTCGCGTGAGCGAGGTCGGGTGGGGAGATGTATCGACGACGGAGAGCGCTATTGCGTGGAGACATCTCCCCGCCCGGCGCCTTCGGCGCCACTCTCCCCTGGCGGGGAGGGATGGCACCGAGCAAGCGGCAAGAAATCAAAAAACTCCGAGATGCTGCCGCAGATCGACGCCGCCTTGCCGAAGCTCCGCCGCGGTCGAAACCACCGCGACCTGGCCGCTGTTGAGGATCACGATGTCGTCGGCGACATCGAACACCAGCGTCGGGTTCTGCTCGACCAGCACGATCGACAGGCCGCTCTCCTTCAGCTTGCGGATCGTGGCCATCACCTCGGCGACGATTTGCGGCGCGAGGCCTTCCGAGGGCTCGTCCATCAGCAGCACGCGCGGGTTCTGCATCAGCGCGCGGCCGATGGCGAGCATCTGCTGCTCGCCGCCGGACAGATGGATCGCGACCTGGTTCTGTCTTTCGTTCAGCCGTGGGAACATGCCGAACACGGTGTCGATGGTCCACGGCGCGTGCCGGCTTCCCGGATCGGGCCTGCGCGCTGCGACGATGAGATTCTCCCGCACCGAGAGGCTCTTGAAGATGCGCCGGCCCTGCGGCACCAGCGCGACGCCGCAGGCCGCGATCTGCTCGGGCGGCAGCTTCGTCACCGCCGTGCCGAACACTTCGACCGCGCCGCCGCGCGGCGGCACGAGACCCACGGTGACGTTCATGCAGGTCGACTTGCCGGCGCCGTTGCGGCCGAGCAAGCCCAGCAGCCGGCCCTCGCCAAGCGTGAACGACACCTTCTGCAGCACATGGCTGTCGCTGTAGAAGGCGTCGATGTCGCGCAAGGCCAACGCGCTAGTGACCAAGGTAGACCTCCCTGGTGCGCGGGTCGGCGACCACCTCGGCGCGGCTGCCTTCGACGATCACCTTGCCGAAATGCAGAAGCGTGATCCGCTCGGCGAAATCGAGCGCGACGTCCATGTTGTGCTCGATCATCACGATGGTGACGTCGCGCGGGATGGCGCGCAGTGTCTCATGCACGTCGCGGCGTTCGTCGATCGACAGTCCGGCGTAAGGCTCGTCGAGCAGCAGCACCTTGGGGTTCTGCGCCAACGCCATGGCGATCTCGACCCTGCGGCGCTCGCCGTACGAGGTCTGCGACAATGGACGGTCGGCGATGTGGCGCAGGCCGACCCGCTGCAGCGCGTCGTGAGCGCGCTCGATCAGCTCGGTGTTCCGGGAAATGACGCTGAGCGGATTCCACCGTTCCTTGGAAAGGCCGAGCAGCGCCAAGGTGACGTTGTGCGCGATGGTGTCGCGCGCGAACAGCGTGATGATCTGATAGGTGCGCGCCATGCCGAGATGCGGACGCCTGCGGCTCGGCACGGCGGTGATGTCCTGGCCGAACAGTGCGACCGATCCGCTGTCCGGCGAGAGCTCGCCGGCGATCAGGTTGAACAGCGTGGTCTTGCCGGCGCCGTTCGGGCCGATGATCAGCCGCCGCTCGCCCGGCTCGACGTTGAGGTTGACGTTGGTGGTCACGCGCAATCCGCCGAACGCCTTGCAGAGATTGCTGACGCTGAGCGCGCTCATGATCTGGGCTCGCACGAATTGGCGTCCGCGTTCGGCGCAATGACGATCGGGCGCTTCCGGCCGAACGCCCGCAAGCCTTGCTTCCACAGCCGGACAGTGCCCGGAACGAGGCCTTCCGGCATCAGGATGACGATGGCGACGAACACCGCGCCGAGCAGAAAATTCCAGCGCTCGATGTAGCCCGACACCACGTTCTTGACGACGACGACGAGGGCTGCGCCGACGATCGGCCCGAGCAGCGTCGCGGGCCCGCCCGCGATCACCATCAGCAACACCTCGGCCGAAGCGGTCAGCGCGGTGGTCTGCGGGCTGATGAACTGGGTGTAGTAGACGAACAGGACGCCGGCGATGGCGGTGAGGAAGCCCGAGAAAAGACAGGCCCAAAATCGAATCGCCCAGACGTGATAGCCGAGCGCGTTCATGCGGCGCTCCTGATCGCGGGTGCCTCGAAGCGCGGCGCCGAGCGGCGAGCCGACGAAGATCGTCATCGCCACGACGGCGATCAGAAACACCAGCAGCGTCGTGTAATAGAACGTCGGTGCGGAGCCGAGATCGAGGCCGAACGGGGCCGGCCGGTCCTTGAGGTTGATGCCGTTGTCACCGCCGGTGAGGCTGATCCAGCGATAGGCGAGGCCCCAGATGATCTGGCCGAGCGCCAGCGTGATCATGATGAAGCCGATGCCGGTGGCGCGCAGCGCCAGCGCCGCGAAGATCGCGGTGGCAACGAGGCCGACGATCAGCGCGCCGAGGATCGCCGCGGTGTGGCCGAAGCCGATCTGGAGCAGATAGCCGGTGGCGTAGGCCGCGATGCCGAACAGCCCGGCGTGGCCGAGCGAGACGAGCCCGGCGTAGCCGACCAGGATGTTCAGGCCCATCGCGAATACGGCGTAGAACAGCACCTGGCTCGAAACGTTGACGTAATAGACGCCCGGCATCCAGTACGGCAGGCTGATGAGTGCGACGATGGCTGCGGCGAGGGCGAGCGTGCGGCTGTTCAAGACACGTGCCTCCCGAACAGTCCTTGCGGCCGGAAGATCAGGACCAGCAGCATCGGCAGGAACAGCACGAAGTAGGCCAGCTCCGGTAAGAGCGCCTGGCCGAAGTTGTAGATGAAGCCGACAATGATGCTGCCGACGAACGAGCCGAGCAGGCTGCCGGTGCCCCCAAGAATGACGACGACCAGCGCCAGCGGCAGCATGTCCTGGTCGAGCCCAGGGTACGCAGAGAGGATCGGGCCGCCGATGATGCCGGCAAAGCCCGCCAGCGCCGCGCCGAGCGCGAACACGATGGTGAAGAGCTGCGACACGCGGATGCCGACCACGCGCGCCATGTCGGGATCGTCGACGCCGGCGCGGATCATCGCGCCGAGCCGCGTCCGGTCGAGCAGCAGCCAGAGGCCTACGGCAAACACCACCGCGATGGCGATGATGGCGAGCTTGTAGTTCTGGAACGCGGCGGCGCCGATCCGCGTGAAGCCGCCGAGGCCGGCGGGGATTTCGATGTTGATCGGATCGCCGCCCCAGACCATCAGGCAGAAATCGGCGGCCATGAACGACAGGCCGAGCGTCACCAGCACCTGGGCCAGCGCGTCGCCCGGCAATCGCCGCAGCAGCAGGCGTTCGATCAGCGCGCCGAGGAACGCCACCAGCAGCGTGGCGAGGACCGCCGCCAGCCAGAAATTGAGCTGCACACCGGACACGCCGATGATGAAGGCCGCGCCGAAGTAGGCGCCTAGCATGAACAGCGAGCCGTGCGTCAAATTCGGGATGCGCATCAGCCCGAAGATCAGCGAGAAACCCGCCGACAGCAGAAACAGCAGACCGCCAAAGGTCACGCTGTTGACGGTCAGCACCACCCACTTAGTCATCGATGGAAATGTCCCGCGCTCGTTCGTCCCCCCGGCGAACGGCGGGCGCTGCCGAAACAGCGCCCGCCCACCTCGTCATGGCTTGAGCGGCGGATAGTCGCGCGAATAGACCGGCTGCGCGAGGAACTTGGCTTCGTCGTAATTCCAGAACTGACTGACGTTGTGATACGTCTTGATGGTCTTGTTCCAGAGCTTGAGGCCGTATTTCGCGCCTTCCTTGCCGAGCTTGCGGATGTAGAAGTCGCCGACCACGTTGCCCAGGTGATCGAACTTCACCGGGCCGCGCGGCGTGTCGGTGAGGTTGACCCCACGCATCGCGCCGACGAACTTGGTCTTGTCGCTGGCGTCGCCGTTGAGCGCCTTGAGGCCCGCTTCGACGACCATGCAATTGACATAGAGCAGGCCGGCATATTGGCCCGGCACGGTGTCGAAGTTCTTCAGCATGCCGTCGATGAAGCGCTTGTTGCTCTCGGTCTCGAGATCGAGCGTGTAGGGGATGCAGCTCATGAGGCCGATCGCTTCCTCGCCGAAGCTCTTGAGCAGCGCGTCGTCGCCGCCGGTTTCGCCGGTGACCACCGGGAATTTCAAACCGGCGCCCGCATAGGCCTTCATGAAGCGCAGCGGGTTGGAACCTGCGAAGCCCTGGCAGACGCCGTCGCAATCGTCGAGCTGCGCGACGTAGGGCGTGTAGTCCGGCGTCACCAGCGGCGGCCAGATCTTCTTGACGATCTTTCCTCCATTGTCTTCGAAAACCCGCTGGAAGCCGCCCATCTGCTCATGGCCGAAGGCGAAGTCCTCGGAGATGCAGGCGATGCGCTTCAGCTTCAATTCCTTGGCGGCGTAGTCCGCCATCGGATGCATGGCCTGGGCCGAGGTCGCCGAGGCGCGGATGAAATACGGGTTGGGCCTGCGCTGCGTCATGTCCTCGGCGGCGGCGAGGCTCAGGACCGGCATCTTGTTCTGCGCCGTGTATTCGGTGATCGCGAGCAGCTCGAACGCCGCGAGCGGGCCGAGGATGCAATCGACCTTGTCGCGCTCGACCAACTCCTGGACCTTGGTCTTGGTGCCGGCCGGATTGCCGCCGGTGTCGGCCGAGAAGAACTCGACCTTGCGGCCGGCCATCATGTTGTTCTTCTCTTTCAGGAACGTGAGGACGCCCTGTTCCATCTGGATGCCGCCCTGGGCGAGCGGGCCGGTCTTCACGGTAAGCAGGCCGAGCTTGAACGGCGCGGCCTGCGCGTGGACGGCGGGCGCCTTCAGCGTCGCGATGCCGGCGCCGGTCGCCAGCATGCCTTTGAGTACGGTACGGCGTTTGATCGACATTGGTTTCACTCCCGGGTGGTGATTGTTTTAAGCCCCCTGTTTGCCGGGGATCTTTTTGGTCGCCTGGTCGCTACGCTAGCACGGTCAAAGTTTCGGCCGCGCACGAAATGAAAGCAAGATTGTCGCAAGTGTCCCGAACCTAGCCCTCAGATGCCCAGATAGCTGTGCTTGATCTGTTCGTTGGCCCACAGTTCGGCCGGCAGCGCCGAATATACCACCTGGCCCTTGCTCATGACGTGGACGTAGTCGACGAGCTTCAGCGCCAGCGACGCGTTCTGCTCGACCAGGAGGATCGACATGCCCTCCTTCTTGAGCTGGGCGATGGCCTCCCAGACGCCCTGGATGATGATGGGCGCGAGCCCCTCGGACGGCTCGTCCATGATCAGGCAGTCCGGATTGGTCATCAGCCCGCGGCCGATCGCGAGCATCTGCTGCTCGCCGCCCGACAGCGTCCGGGAGCGTTGGGTGCGGCGTTCGCGGAGCCGCGGAAACATCTTGTAGACCCGCTCCAGGTTCCAGCCATGCCGCTCGCCGTGGCGGCCGGCGACCAGCAGGTTCTCCTCGACGCTCAAGGTCGGGAACACCCGGCGGCCCTGCGGCACGAGGCCCATGCCGCTTCGCACCGTCTCGAACGACGGCGCCGCCGTGATGTCGTCGCCCTTGAACACGATCTTGCCGCGGCGCGGCGGCACGAAGCCGCAGATCGAGTTGACCAGCGTGGTCTTGCCGACGCCGTTGCGGCCCAGCAGACCGAGGATCTGGCCCTGCTCGAGCTGCAGCGACAGGCCTTGCAGCACATAGGCGTCGCCGTAGTAGGTGTGGATGTCCTGGACGTCGAGGATCGCCATGGCTCAGCCGGTCCCCAGGTAGATCTCTTGGACCTTCTGACTGGTCTTGATCTGCGACGGCGTGCCGGTCTCCAGGATCTGGCCGAAATGCAGCACCGAGATCGAGCTGGCGAGATCGAACACCACGTCCATGTCGTGCTCGATCAGGAGGATCGCGAGCTTCGGGTCGAGCCGCATCAGGAACTTGGTCATCTCCACCGACTCGCCGGACGAGAGACCGGCGGCCGGCTCGTCGAGCAGCAGGATGTTCGGATCGCTGGCGAGCCCCAGCACGATCTCGAGCTGGCGCTGCTCGCCGTGCGACAGATAGCGCACCTCGGTGTTGGCGCGGTCCATGAACGAGGCCTGCTCGAGAAGCTGATGCGCCTTCGCGTAGACATCCTTGTAGGACGACAGAAAGCGCCACATCACGAACTTCGAAGGCTTCAGGCCCTTGATCGCCAGCAGCACGTTGTCGAGCACGGTGAGCCGCGGAAAGAGACTCGTGACCTGGAACGTGCGCGCCATGCCCATCGCGGTGCGGCGATGGCCTGGCCAGCCGGTGACGTCCTTGCCGAACAGCAGCACCTGCCCGGCCGACGGCGGAAAAATGCCGGTGATCAGGTTGAACAGCGTGGTCTTGCCGGCGCCGTTCGGGCCGATGATCGCCTTGCGGTCTCCCGACATGATCTTGAAGGTGACGTCGCGCGTGGCGTGAAGTCCGCCGAAGCTCTTGCACAACCCGCGCAGCTCGAGAACGGGCACGTCGGCAGAGACATTCGGCGGCGCGCTCATACCGGCTGCTCCGTCAACGTCTTCTTGTCGGGCGCCTTGCCGGATTTCTTGTCGGCCTCGGCGCGGTACTGCCGGATTCGCTCAGGAATGCCCATCAGGCCGGTCGGCAAGTAGAAGATCGTCAGCACGTACACGCCGCCGAGCACATACTGCCACCACGGCACGAGCGTGCTGAGATACTCGCGCAGCCCGAACACGATCGCGGCGCCGATCACGCCGCCAACCAGCGTGCCGGCGCCGCCGAGCACGCCCATCAGCAGCGCATCGACCGACGTGGTGAGCTCGACGTTCACCGGGCTGACGATGCCCGCGGTGTGCGCCCACAGCACGCCGGACAATCCGCCGAAGGCGCCGGCGATGATGAAGGCGATGTATTTGTGCAGCCACGTGTTGTAGCCGAGGATCTTCATGCGCAGCTCGCGCTCGCGGATGCCGAGGAGGCTTCTCCCGAACGGCGAATGCACCAGCGTGTACATGGCGAGCAGCGACATCGCGAAGAAGGCAAACACCACGTAAAAGAACGTCACCTCGTTGCCGAAGTCGAGGCCGCCGAATTTCGGCCGCTCGCGGATGTTGATGCCGTTGTCGCCGCCGGTGAGCGAATTCCAGCGATAGGCCAGGCCCCAGACGCATTGTCCGAGCGCCAGCGTGATCATCAGGAAGTAGACGCCGCTCGCCCGGATCGCGAGCAGGCCGAACACGGCGGCAAGCGCTGCGCCGAGCAGCATCCCGAACAGCACGACCAGCCAGAAATCCCAGCCGAGCCCG
>CAKZHN010000008.1 GCA_936924235.1 uncultured Rhodoplanes sp.
CGTGTGCTCTGCCGATCTCACCGCCGATTCTCGTTAGGAGCCGCGATCGGCCTTGCCGCGCGCCATGGCGGCGGCGGTGGCGGGGCTGTAGCCGCCGAGGATGCGCGCATCGACCACGGCGACGCCGCCGGCCTCGACCACCTTGACGGCCTCGTTGAGCGCCTTCTCGAGCTCGCCGGCGTTCCAGCACGGCCCGAAGCCCTTGGCACCCTGGCCCTTGGCGACGGTCGCGATGTCGATATCCGGATCGCTGATGCGCTGGCCGATCCACTTGTTGTCGACCGGACGATTGCGGGCAACGGCCACACGTTCCTGATGGACCTCGTCGTTGTAGAACGAGCGATTGTTGGCCACCACGAACAGGATCGGAATGCGGTAATGCACCGCGGTCCACACCGCCGTGTTGCCCATCATGAAGTCGCCGTCGCCGCAGACCGCGACCGCCATGCGGCCGGTGCCCTTGAGCGCCAACGCGGCGCCGACCGAGATGCCCGGGCCGCCGCCGACGCCGCCGCCGCCGTCGGAGCCGACGTAGTCGAGCGGATGGCGGAACGGCCAGAACTCGCCGTGCCAGGACAGCGACACGTGGGTGAGGCACACGGTGCGGTCGCCGATCGCGTGGCGCAGCACGTTGGCCATATCGGCCGCCGCCATCTGGCTGTCGGCCGCCGGCTTCTCCTTCAGCGGATGCGGGCGCGCGGCATGCGGCTTCTTCGGCTTGGCGCGCGAGCCGATGGCGCCCACCAGCGCCTCGACCGTCGCGTCGGTCTCGGCCGGGATGAACAGGTCGACGGGCGGCAGCCCCTCGTAGTCCATGCTCCAGCCGTTGTGCAGGTTCTGGTCGAGCGTGACCTGGATGACGGTCGCCGACGGCGTGAAGCCCGCCGCCTTGAAGGTGCCGCCGAGATCGACCCAGTCGAGGCTCAGGATGACATCAGCATCCTTGACCGCGTTGATCAGGTCGTCGGTCGCAAACGTGGCCGGATAGCCGAGATGCAGCGGATGGTCGGTCGGGAACGCCGCGCCGATCTTGAGGTTCGACGCCACGCGCGCGTCGATCGCCTCGGCGAGCTCGATGCGCTTCTTCCAGTTTGCTTCGCTGCGGGAGAGCCGGCCGGCGAGGATCAGCGGCTTCTTGGCATTGACCAGGAGGTCCGCGGCCTTCTTCACGAGGTCAGCCGAGGGGCCCTGCACCACCGGCGGCATATAGCGCTTGGCGTCGATCGGCGGCAGCGGCGCCGGAAGCTTGGCCTCCTGCACCTCGGCGTCGAGGTTGATGTAGGTCGGACCGCACGGTGCGGTGTTGGCCATCCAGTAGGCGCGCAGCACCGCCTCGCGGGCGGCGCCCGGCGAGGCCGGCTGGTCGTCCCACTTGGAGAAGTTGCGGATGATGGCGCCCTGGTCGGCGGCGGTGTGGATCCAGTCGATCCACGGGCGGCGCTTCACGGCGTCAACGGGACCCGTCGCGCCGAGGATCAGGATCGGCATGCGGTCGCACCAGGCGTTGAAGATCGCCATGGTGGCGTGGAACAGGCCGACGTTGGAGTGCACCGCAGCACCCATCGCCTTGCCGGTGACCTTGGCATAGCCGTGCGCGATCGCGACCGCAGCCTCCTCGTGGAGGCAGAGGATCATCTGCGGCTGCTCGTTGCCGAGGAAGTTGACGATGGAGTCATGCAGGCCGCGATAGCTCGCACCCGGGTTGAGCGCGATGTACGGAATGTCGAGCGCGGACAGCGTCTCGGCCACCACGTCGCTGCCGAAGGCCGGCGCGTTGGTGCTGTAGGGGACCTGAAGCCGCTCGACCTTGTGAATGTCGGGGTCTTTGGCGGTGGTGGGTTTCGGTGCCATGGTGCTGACGTCCAGTGTCGGCCGGCTATCCATACGAGCGCCGGACAGGACGGAGCACGCTTGCGGACGCGGCAAAAGCGCTCGGAAAAGACCATAGGGCGGAACGGCCGTCAAACCCCTCTTTTGCCGCTCCGCAATGCGGAACATCGGGCGTTTCATGTGTGCGATGTTCGACCGCAGTTTTCCAAAACGAACCGCGGTTCGGCTTTTGAATCGCTGGCATTGCGGCTTGCTCGGTGCCCCACCCTCCCCTGGAGGGGGAGGGTCGATCGCCGTAGCGAAGCGAAGGCGATCGGGGTGGGGTGATCTTGTTTGCACGAAAGGTCACCCCACCCCGCTCGCTTCGCGAGCGACCCTCCCCCTCCAGGGGAGGGTGGCCGTGCTGCATCAGCGCGGCTTCAATTTCAGATTCAGTTTTCATGCAGGCGTGATTCATCGGCCCCTGACAGAGTGCGGCACTGGGGCGGCGCCTTCTCTTCTTTTCCCTCACGTGCGTGAGGGAGCGGAGCGCCGGTTGGCGCTACGTCTAAGTCTGGCACCTCGTGGAGGTGCCGCGTGCCGGATGACCGGCACGCACGCCTCCCGGCGCTCCACTGTGGCGATTTTTGACGCGGTCACCGGACTTCTTTCATCGGACCGGAGGGAATTAC
>CAKZHN010000009.1 GCA_936924235.1 uncultured Rhodoplanes sp.
CGGCCGTGAGCGACACCTGCTGGGCGCCGGCCGTAGTGATCCACACCTCTCCGGACGATTTGGACACCTGCCACGGAGCGGCGTCGTCCGCCCGCGCCATGCTGGCGGTGCAGAAAATCAGCGCGCAGGCGACGAGTTTCGAAATGGTCGTGGTGGCTTTCGGCATTGGGGTGCCCGCGGCTTTTATCAAGATGACTTTTCTGTCGCTTGAAGGCATTCCAGCACATGGAAGTATAAAATGGACTTCCAGATACACTGCGCATGCAGGTGTCGATTTACAGTCGCTTCGTTCTGTCGGGTGGCGCGCACAGCGGCTAAGGGGGGTTAGATCGGGCGCATCCTGTGCTAGGGGCCGCTCAGATCGAGGACACAGCAGCCTGCAAGACTGTGACGCCGGACACTTCCAAGCAGCGGGCATTGCGCACGCCTGCGGGCTCGCCCTGGTGGGAATAGTCAGCAAACGCACCGATCTTCCGGACCGCGCTGGCCGAACGAAGATCTGGCTCATGACGAAGAATAAGGATCATCCCGGTATGGAGCGGGTGCGGGAAGCATTTGAGCAGGAACGTCAATGCTCCTATCAACTTCGTCGTATGTCTTAAGACATGAAAATACTTCAGCGAAGAATGGACTAACCGCCTCGGCATTAAGTTTCACCGCCGATTTGGCTGGACACGCCGCATAGGGCGGAGGGTAATACTACCGGCTGGTAACGCGTAATGGAACGTGATGAACGACGATTGGGACGAACTCCAAAAGGCCGTTTCGGAATCGATCGCGGCCAACAAGAACCCCGCTCTGTTGCCGCCAGAGCTGGAGAAGTATCGGCAGACGTACCTGACGGTTTTGGATCAGTATCGGCAGGACGTACGAGGCGTTGCCGAGGAGGAAGTTGTACCTTCCGACGTGAAAGACGCCGCCAACTGAGGCGACCAACACCGTTGCCTGGCCGGGGCTAAAAATCCGCCATTTCGACCAAGTCAGCCGGCCCATCTTCGCCCCTGGCGCGTTCAACGATCTCCGCTGCCACTCGGGATCGGCACCACCTGCCGTCGTGCTCATCACCCCGCCAAAGTCTTGGGTAGATTGCCGGGGGATGCGGCAAGGCTTCCGCATGGCTAGCCACCGCCTCTAGATCGCTTAAGTCGACAAGCTGGCCGCACGCGTGACATGGCTCAAAATGCCTCAGGTCACTTTGCACAGTCGCGTTTGGACCCGCCATAGACCACAGGCCCACGCCCAAGCTGAGAACAAGAAACATTGTCGGCGATAAGTCACAAGCTTGGCCGGTCTGCCAATACTTCTTGAGCTGCGGGGAAGTATGAAACGGGGGTGCAGAAGGCGGCTCAGGAGCAACCCGCGGGCGCTGAAGAAAGGCCCCCGCCGCTGCACAACGACGAGGGCCGTTCTTAAAGTATTTATCCTCTGAAGAGGTGCGGAAAAACCGCACGGTAAATCTAGGATTCCGATACCGCGCCTCACATTTAATTTTGACAAGCTGGCGTTAAAAAAATACGACACCGTTCCCGATCAGGGGCAGCAATCGAGATGCCATTGAATGATGCGCTCCGGGTACGGGACAAGCGGAATGTCGTTTGACACTGTAAACTGCCATTCCGCCAGCGAGCTTCTGAGCGCGTCGGGAGGAGCGACAGAGGTGCTGGCCTCTTTCTAATTTGAACATTGCCGTTCAAATAACCCTCTCGAAACTTTTATCCGCTGCCCGGCATTGTCGGTTGTATTCCTGCGCTTTGGACTGATGACGTGTGTCAGCGTTGCTTTGAATTGCACACCAAGATCAACCTGATAAGTCGGCTGAGGGAACAGGTTCTCGACCAGCACACTGTTGAGCGCTTGAACGATTTAGTGGAGGTTTGCCAAAGGCAACTTGAGCAATGTGTTTGCCAAGATGAGGTTGGGGGCAGAGCCGGACGGCCACCCAAGTAGCGCGATTGAGCTAGCGGGCGGGGGGCGCCAAGATCGCAAGGAGTGCCACGCATGCCGACGCTGAATATGCCACCGAAGGGCGACGCGACCAAGAACACCACCGACGATGATGTTGATGTCCGCGGGCAGTTGAAGCCTGTCCAGCACCGCTTCCGACTACAGGTCGATAGGCAGACCAAAGCTACGTTTAAGGAGCGAGCGGCCGCAGAGAAGAAGGGCAAAGAGATCAAGACCGCGTATCCTAAGGTGCACGTAATAGTCTACGACGCGGAGACCGAAGCACGGATCGTCGTTACGGCTTAACAACCCCGCATCAGCTCCGCGATAGACGAAGTATGGCCGGTTGATACAAGTGGCGTTCTTCGTAGGCCCGCAGCTTCCGAATATCTACGATCTCGCGCTTGCCGCGGCGATGTAACTTCAAGCGGCTGAACCCCAAAGGTCGAATCCAGAGTCGCAAGCCTGCAGATAGCGAAATGCTGGAGGATGACCAGGTTAGGTAACGCCCGTCAGGCCGGACCTGACAGACAGCGCATTGTCTGGCTGAGTACGGTCAGCAGACGCGTAGCGATGCTCATAACACCTTCAAGGACGCTTGACCTCGCTCATTCGGTCGGGCGTCCTTTTTTCTCGGCAGGCGCAAAGAAAAGAGGTCGCCAACGACCGGCGATCACGCAGGGCTGCGGGTTGCGTGGGTCAAGCAAGCTCACGAAGGAAAGCTTCCGTATTAGATGATCCGGCGAGGCCCGTGAGGTCCAGCTCTGTAGGGCCTAGCCGGGGTCGATAGGTGCTTCACTTCAGCCCGAACGCGTCTCGGCAAAAATGAGTCAGAAAAAAGGAGGCTCCGCAAGCCAAACGGAGCCTCCAGCGTTCCCCGTCTCATGGCCAAGTGAGAAGACCGGCTAAGAATGCTCGAGGCGAAACTTGGTTCCCACGCAAAGAGCCCCGCCGAAGCGGGGCCAGCGGGCAGCGCGGTCATTGTTGCTGTCTCTGACCCGTACCTGATTCGAGCCGCACGACCTGACCGGCTCCCGACACATAGGCAAAAAAGCCCCGCCGATGAGGGCAGGGCTTTTTTTTGAGCAAGCGGGGGGGCTAGGTGCCTGCTCGAACTTGGGCTTCCAATTCACGAGCGTGAGAAGCGTTCCATGCTGTGAAAGAAAGGGCCGGGATGTTCAGCCGGGCGTTGCCGCCGGCGATCCAGCGGATAGTCGTGCCTCTCATGAGGAAGACCCGCACGCCGGCGGTGCCGATGTGGATCTGGATGAGGTAGCCGTCGTGCTTGATCACATGAACCCAGGCTTCGCCCGCGGGCGCGGCCGTGACCTTGGTCGGCAGGCACGGGTCGATGAAGTCGGTCGGCGCCCGCTGCGAGCGTTGGCGCGGCCGCGCGTTACTCCACCCCAACATGCAGTCCCCGCCGCCTGCTCGCGGTACAGCCGTGCAAAGTTTTCATAGGTAGGAGGGTTCTTACGAGACGACATTAAACCCCAAGGGCGCATACGAACGAGCCCAGCTCGCACTTGGCCGCCGGGCTCTTCGCTCCCGGTGGGGCCTAGCGGAGTTGCCCAAGCGCTAAGCCGTCGCGGCCGCGGCTTGTGCACGACATTCTTGTGCTGCTCGACGGGCGAGGTATTGGCCGAGTTCGTCGTCGTCCGGTTTGGCGCGACGATGACGCATAGCAGATATTGTTCCCGAACATCGCGTTGTTGCGGCTTAGTCCTCTAATTCATTTGATAGACGCATCGCAGCGACGATTTTTCGGAACGCGCACATCGGCATTGCTGTTCTATGGTCGGATGACGGGAGAGCTTCGACGCGCATCTCGTCCCAAGGAGGGGCTCGGCGTCTCCTAGGTCCACGTCGAGCTCCCTCCTCTAACAATCAGATGCACGCCGCTGGATAACAACGCCCCCCGTTAGCCCCCTACCGTCGTGCCGGGCCGAGCCGGCCGTGGCATCACCTCCTGCGGCCAAGCTCACCTGCGCAGCGCAAATGCGACCGATCGAACAACGGCTAGTCATCGAGCAACGGCTAGTCGTTGACCCGGCCCAACGACTTCTTCCTTTCCTCCGCGAGCCGTTCCCACGTGCTGGGGACCTCTTCAAGGACCGCCTTTTGATCGGGTAGGGCGCGAGCGATCATTTCCCGGCACTCCCGCGCTCGGGCTAAGGAGTCAGCCACTTCTTCCATTTTCGGACTTCCCATTCTGACGCCGAACTAACGGGTTCGATTTCAAATCGCTAACAACTTTGACATAGAGACTAGCGGCCCAGCTCGCCGTAGGGGTTATACAAGGCTGCGCAAGCTCTCAGGCAAAACGGTAGGTCACGCACGGAACACTGACCAACATGAGTGGTTGCCGAAGTGATCACCCGACAATGGCGTTATCTGCACGTGATCCTGAGGAATTCGAGGCGTCCAGCGCCAAATCTATTGAGGAAATCAAGGAGGACCGGCGTCACCGTCGCACGGCTTAGAGGCGGGTAACCCGTGGATAGGCGAGAGACCATGAAGGATCATTGGCACGAGCCCGAAACGAAAACACCTGAGAAGCGGCCGGGGCCTTATGCGCAAGATCTATCGCGCGAACCGTACAAAAGAACAACGCGACCGAGAGTACAAACCAGAAAAGCGCGACACCGGTGAGCGATCAAGCGTCAGTAACTTCGATTGAGTGACCTCTGCGATGAGTGCCACTCTGCGTCAAATCCGGATCGGCACCTCGGGGTGGAGCTACCGTTCGTGGCGAGGACCGTTCTTTCCTGAAAAGCTCGCATATCGCTTGCATCTCGATTTTTACGCTGGTCGGTTTACGACTACAGAGCTCAACGGTGTGTTTTATCGCACGCCGACGGAAGAGGCGGTTCGATCGTGGGCCGAACAAACCCCGCGCGGTTTCATCTTCGCGTGGAAAGCATCTCGCTTCATCACGCATTGGAAGCGGCTTAGCGAGAACAGCAAGAACAGCCTTGAGCTGATGGAATCGCGTCTCGCCCTTTTGCGCGGCAAGGTCGGACCGATTCTTTTCCAATTGCCGCCGCACTTTAAGAAGGAGCGTGAGCGGCTCGCGGCATTTTTCAAAATGCTCAACAAGAAGCGTCGTTACGCTTTCGAGTTCCGACATCCGAGTTGGTACGACGATGCGATCATCGATCTGCTCCGGGACCACAACATGGCGCTATGCATTTCAGACCACCATGACGCGCCGTCGCCATGGGTCGCTACGGCTCAACATATCTACGTGCGTGGCCACGGCCCGGCCGGTCATTATCGCGATCACTATTCAGCAAAGCGCCTGGTTGAATGGGCGCAGTGGTTGCTGCGCATGGAGAGGCGCGGCCATTTCGCGTTTGTATACTTCGACAACGATCAGAAGAGTGCTGCGCCCCAAGATGCCGCCAAACTGATCGATGTCCTCGGTGGCGCGAGCTGACTCGTAGATGCAGCGATCTCGCTCGGATAAACTTGAAGCTACCGCCACGGCGACTGGTCCCGCGGCACAACCCTGGTCAAGGTCTCGCTTATTAAGGCCACGGGCGCGGCTGCTAAAGAGCTCGTCCGCTCGGACGGAAGATGCCTTCGCCGAGCTACCGATGACGCGCATCCGGGTGAGGCATCTCGGGCGCTGCATCTTGCGCACGATGGGCGAAGTAAAACAGGCCAGCGCGCCCCTAGCTGGACCGCTTCCGTCCCACGAGGCATCGTAGCTTGGTCCCGCTTATTAAGGCTTAGCGGCACTCGGGGTTGCGCACGCGCGCGCAAGCAGCTTGACCGAATGCCACGTGCCTCCGCGGGCAGACCGGATGCCACGCTGGTTCAGGGCATCGGTCATATCCCGCAGAGTCACTGCGCCCGTGCTGCGGATGGCCTGGATGATCGCAACAAACCGGCGACCAAATCGGCCGCGGCCGTCTGGACGCCGCGTCCGAGTTCGCCCGCCTGCGCGATGTTGCTCGGGTTGCCTAGCCTTGCGCCGCCAGCCTTCTTAGCTGTCAGTGCCGCCTTGGTACGCTCCGAGATCAACCGTCGCTCCTTCTCGGCCAACGCCGCATATAGATGCAGCATGTGAATTTCAGAAACCAAAAGGTTGCAAACAGTCACCCCCGGTTGTCCGGCACTTAGAATAGTCGAATTAAAAAGTGGGTTCCGAAACGCCCCGGGGGATCTTGAACAATCACTCGTCCCGCTTATGAAAGCACCCTCCTACCTGGAACTACGCTTGGCCGTGCCAGCAGATTGTTGATCGCCGCGGCTAACGGCGCCGCAGGCGCGGCGACCGCGGCCACCCCTTGACGGCGGTGCGCAAAGAATCAAGCTTCAACCTTCTCCAAAATTTCGAGTAGGGTACAATTGATCGTGCGACCGCCAGGGCACCGCGAGACGGCGTCCGACAATATGCGCTCGACCTCAATGATACGGGCCTTCTGAGCCCTAACTCGTGCGAGGTGCCTCTGCGCGATGGCTTTAACATCGGTGCAGCAATTGTCAGGCCCACGAAGTGCTAGCAGAGATCGTACCTCTTCAAGATTGAAACCCAACTCTCTTGCATTCCGAATGAATGTGAGAGTTTTTAGGTCGGCCGGTTCATATACCGACGACCACTGGTGGTGCGGGCTGGTGGAGGTACAACGCCCTCGCGTTCATAATAGCGGATGGTTTCGACCGGGACGCCCGATCGTTGGGAGATTTCACCGATGGTCCAGTTCATGATGCCTGCCTACTTCGCTCATCCACGTAGCGACAAGGCTAGAATCATTCTAATTACAAATTCAACTGGTAGATGAAGCGGCCTTCATCCCGGAGTGAACGGCCCTTTAATCGGTTGCAGTGCCGCGAGCTTCGGCGGACAGCGCCTTGCGCTTAAGAAGCGACGTCCCTCCCGGGAGCCAAATCGCGAGCCCTTGCGAGCAAGTTCATGACTGACGACACGTGCCATCTGCCTCCGCGTGCCGATCGGATGCCGCGCTGATTCAGCGCTTCGGTCCTATCGCGCAGCGTAACCGCACCGGGGACTGGTGTGACTCCGAAGCTGTGGGGGCCGCGGCGGCAGGCGACTAGGATGAGGATATGAAGCGACACCACGGGTATCCTATTGCATCTCTGAGCGTGGCGGCTTCACCTTGTGAAGTAACTTAGGCCACAGCTGGGCAACGATCTCCCTGAACTCGAGCGAGCCTTCCACCACGGCAGCATTGAGCAGGAAATCATAAATCTGGTCGAGGTCGTTCATCTCAACCTCTATGGTCTTGGTGGTTCGATCCGTCATCGAACTCACACGGCACTCGTAAACTGCTGTCTTAGAAACTCTTTCAAGGCAGCCTTCCCCTCCTTGGTGGCCTCTGACGTCGTTGCGAAGTATCGTTTCGAATGCCTGACGGCCTTGGTGTGCCCTGCGGCCCAAATCTCCCACCGCCATGGTGTTTCGGAATGCTCGCGACGCCTCACAGCTCAGTGAAAGTCACCTGGGGCAAGCTCATTGTGGTCATCTGGCATAGGATCGTGCGCTGAGGCGCACTGCGTTGGTGTTGTTGCTTCTGATGCCGCGCGCGACGCGCGCCAGGGTTAGATAGTACGGCTTTGCCGTCGCTCAAGCGCTTGGCACCAATAGGCGCCTCCTTAGCAATGACGGTCTATCAAATGCGTGATACCGAGGGTGCAGGTGTTGATGCGCTTATCTTTTGATACCAGTTATGTTCGCTCAGAACGTGCCATTGCGTCAGCCATACTCTAGGGCATGCCTGGAGGTGTCTTACCTCTGGCGCTCGTTCGCGGCCGCCCCATCTAGAAGATAAGGCGGCGGAAATGTCAGCCCCCTAGCTCCCGCCGCTGCTACGAGCCTGGTCGACGTGTTAGCCCCCGTCGGCCAGGCTCACTAATCTGGGCCCCGACGAAGACGGCGATCGCGAGGGCTGCGCATAGCGCGGCAAGTAGGGTGCGGAGCTTCATACGGCGGTAACAGACTCAGCGGGTGCGAGTTTCTGTGTGTGTGTCGCCTGACTCAGTCGGAGCGCCATTTCCCCTGAGGAACACTGCTGAAGCGCTGTCGTTGCAAAACCGAGGAGAACTTCAATGATAGCCACTTTCTTGCATCCCCGCAGCAAGCTGCCGCCGGACGAGGTAGGCGATCGAGATCAACCACTGTGCGAGACGTGCGGCAGCCCGATGTGGCTGACCAAGGTCGAGACCAAAGTGTCAGCGCAGGGCATTCACGCACGCAGAAGCTTCGAATGTAAAACGTGCGGGGCTCTCAAGTTGCAAGGCGAGCAGCGGGCCGATCCCCTGCCGAGCGTGTAACGATCAGCACGCGAGATGATCGTGTCCGTCGTAACTTAAATTGAGATTGGCCCAATAGAGGATCTACCGATGAAACTTCTTCCCTTTGCACTCTGCGCTCTGATTGCTCTGCCTGCTGCGGCGGAAGCAGCCAGCAAACATAAGCGCGCGGCCCATCACAGGTCTCAGTCCTATGCCGTCCAGCAGCCGCAGATTGCCTGCACTGATGTCGGTTGCCTTCCGGTACCACGTGGCTGCTATCCAACCGGCGGCAAAACCTTCGATGGCTCTCCCAGCGGATTTGACGTCATGGTATGCCCTGGACGCGGAACTATGTACGGCCACCTCTAGAGCGCCAGCCATCAAAGCCCCACCAAACAATTGGAAGTGCGGCTGTGGGAGCTGCCACGCATTGTGAGCCGGAACGTTGCTGGTTGCATGCTGTTACCGTCGCATAACGCAACCAAGGAGCCTCACAGTGAAAACAATGACGACGGTGACGACAGCGGCAGTACTGACTCTTGCGCTATCAGGTTTTGCGTGGGCGCAAGGTGGCGGCGGCGGGGGTGGGGGAGCAGGCGGCGGGGCATCTGGTGGCGCCTCCGGCAGCTCCATGAGTGGGACCAACTCTGGCAGCAAGAGCGGATCAACTACTACGAATAATCGCGGCGGTCAGACCGGCACCCAGGGCGCAGGTGGCACCGGCAGCTCCATGAATGGCACCCCTGACCGCAACGACGGCACCACGCGGCCGGGCGGGACCAATCCAACCGGCGCGCGATAGTACTTAAACGCGGCGGGTTTCTTCTCCGGCCCGCAGCGCAGCCCGGACTGCCAGTGAATGTCTCCCTACTGGCGTCCGGGCTATAATTTTGAAAGCGCACTGTAGTCACGATTTACCGGAACGTGTCAGGCGGCCATGCTTTCAGGGTGTCAGATACACTCGCCGGGCGACACATTCCAACCTCAAGGCGCGCGAGCTTAAGAAAGCCAGCAAAATTGGGCCTCAACTGAATTCCGCACTAACCCTGCGAACGCTGCAAGCCGACTATGAGGCGCAACTGCAAAGGATAGATTGCCCCGATAAGAAGCAGTGGGCACCTAGTTGGCGGCTCTGTCAGTCGCCTGCGGCCCGGCCGCTGCGTCGGTGCCCCGTGCCGTGAGACCAGACCCCGCATTGCACTTGCCGGGCTAGCGTGACGAACTCGATCGGCGGCGAGGCTCTCTGTGTGCCGTGGGTTTTGGCGGGCTCTATGAGCGTCGTCGCTGCGAGGCCGGCTCTACTGCTTTGTTCGATGCCGGTTCTCGGGAAGGAGGCTGATCCAGCTCTGTGCGATCTTTAGCCAGTGCTCTCGCAGCTCCGGATCGCTCGCCTTGGCTGCCTGAACGGCTGCTAGCCGTGCTTCCGCCCGGTAGTACTCCAGTTGCTCCATTGGCTTCTCCTCCAAACGTCTGGCAAGATAGGACTTGGAATCTTAGCGTCCAGACGACGACCTATTCGCCCAATGCATAGGGCCTACGTGGAGCGGATAAGAACACAGCAAAGGTTGTTCGGATGTCGGGGCGCGAATAGTCAGCTTCCCGCCGCTTGGTCGACAAACAGAGCGCCCCTAGTAACCACGGACACGCCCGCCTCAAGTCCCTGCACCACCTGTACCATACCAGCGCGGGTGATGCCTGCCCTGATCTGCCGCACTTCTAGGGTCTTGTCCGGACGCGCCACCCAGACGCGCGCGGTGTCGGCTTCGTAGATTACGGATTCGCGCGGCACTGCGACCGACATCTCGCCATCGTCGGCGAAGATGGTGACGTTCGCGAACATCTCTGGCGTGAACTGCCGGTCCGTGTTGTCGATCGTGGCCCGCACCATGAGGCGCCGGACACTTGGATCGAGCGATGCGGAGACGTGATCGATGGCGGCGTTGAACACGGCATCCGGATAAGCCAGCATCGTGAATTCCATGCGCTGGCCCGCGCGCACCTTCGGCGCCTCGCTCTCACGGACGTAGGCGACGATCCACACCGTCGCGAGATCGCCAATGACCAACACCGGGTCGACCGCGCCGGTCGTGATGTAGCTGACATATTGGCCCGGACCGATCTTGCGCTGCACGACGGTGCCGGCCAGCGGAGCGTAAATCGGCGTATCAGAGGTGATCTTGCCGTGCTCCTGGAATGTTGCAATCTCTTCCTTGGTTTTGCCAAGGATTGAAAGGTTGTTGCGGGCGGCCTCCAGCGCCGTCTCGGCAGAATTCAGGTCGGATTGTGCTTGTATCAAGGCGGCCTGCGCGGTCTGATAGTCACGCAGCGGCCCAGCCTTCGATTCGTAGAGCGTACGGTTCTGCTTCTCAATGATACCAGCAATTGCCAGTGCGGACTTCGCTTTGTTTACGCGCGCTACCGCCGTGAGAAAATTGTTCTGGGCATTCACCATCTCAGAAGCTTCGATATAGAGTAGCGTCTGACCCTGCTCGACGGCATCGCCGGCTTTCACCATCACCTGTGTCACGCGTCCAGAATAGGGTGGGAAGATAGGCGTTGAACGATCGTTATTGGTTGCGATCTTGCCCTCCGTGGTGAGCTCCGAGCGAAACACCATAGAAATTGACTTCGAAAAGCTAAGCGCCTCCCATTGCGTTAGCGTTGGCGCGAAGCGTGCCGGTCGTTTTGATTGGCTAGACACTTCGGCGTTAGCGCCTGCAGTGTTTTTGGGCCCCGCCTGGTCATGAATGCTGGCGTAGAGACCCGCGCCCGCCACAATCATACCGGCAAGTGCGATGATGTATTGTTTCGCTTTGCGGTGCGTTCGCGGCCATCTTGACCGCGGCGGATCCAAAGACAAGCCGCACTCCCTACGAGAAAAAAGCCAAAGTTGGTACGTGAGCTCAGCGTATATCGCAAACCAATAGATTTCGTTCCGTTCAGCCTTTTGCAATTGACCAACCGCCGATGAGGCTGCCCCACCCAATCGCAAGTACTAGTCGGACTTCACGATCGAGACCCGCTTCGCAGGTCCGTCAGAAAGCCTCATCTATGATAACTCCCCGGTGGGAGGATTTGGGTTCAAGCTGATCTTCGCATCTTGCAGCCCGCGCTTGCGATCAAACGGCCGCGATTGCGGCTTACATGTTCCCCGCCCGCGCCACGGTTCTGATCGGTCCGATAGCTCGGCGATCAGCCACCATCCAACCGGCATTACGTTAGCTCCGCTCGTACATTTAGTTAGGCGAATGGCGCCCGGTCAGGACGTCGAACCATAGGCCGGGAACCATCCATGGTACGGGGAAGAGTCGGTTTATTCAGTTGAGATCGGTGGGACGTCGCAAGCGCCTCGTATCACTGGTCGGCCGCTTGGATGAAGGTCTCGGCCAAGCTGACCAATGCTGCTTGCATCGACAACCGCTCGCCCTCGGTCATGTCGAGGCACTCTTGCGCAAAGCGTAAAAAATCGGACGCCACCACGCAGTCCTGCCGCTCTGTCTCGCCTGGGTGAGGGAGGCCGGTGAACTCTCTGTGCTAGCTTATGCCGGAATAGGACAGCGGTCGATGTGATTTTCCATCGGAGCTTTATCCCGCACGGAACTAACTGAGCCTCTTACTCATTGTAAGTAATCGGATTCCAGAATCGGTATTGATTTGAACGGCGACTTCTTGCGCGGCCAAGCTGCGAAGCTCCTGCAAATTGCATTGAACTGCGATGACTTTATTTCGGCCGAGCGGATGCGGCGGCTTGCCGACCAACTTGTGGCCGCGGCGGACGAGATGGATGTGCCACTGATGGCGGCCCTCCACAGCGGCAATGGCGCTTCCGCTTGATGGCGCTAGCAGCAGGGAAAACGGAATATATTTCATTCGGGCGTGTCAAATGAGTAGGCGCCGATGCGTGTCGCATGCATTATCGCTTCAAGTCAGAGCTACTGCTGGCAGCGTGGCACCACAACCTGGAAGCATGCTCCCCGCGCGTGCTTAATCGCCTAAGCGGGCGGCCGTGTCCACATTGATCATTCGCGCGATTGGCTGGCGGCTGAACCAGCTCTTCGGCGTGGGCCAGCAAGATCGGCGGATGAGCCACCCTCCTTCAAACCGTCAAATTTTTGTGTCCTACCACCGACTGTACCCCGCGGCGGGATGCAGGTTGGCACGGCCTGGTGTGGTACCGGAACAAGCGAAATCATGAGCCTTCGTTCATTAGCATTGATGGTTTTGATTTTTGCAGCGAGTACGGCATTGGCTGGATATGTCGGGATGACTTACTGGAAGCCTGCCGCCCAGCAACACATGCAGTCCGCGATCCAATCCTCGTCTCCCGTCCCAGCCCCGCTGGCCGCCGGCAGCGCGCGTTCTTCGACAGGTCCGGAGACGTCCGTCGTTTCGCCGGTTCTGGCACGCGAAACATTGCAGTCCGCATCTGAAAACAAGATGCCGCATGAGATCCTGCCTTCCTCGAAGGACACAATGGAGCTGAGCAGGTCCAATGTCCCAGCTCCAAGAACCACCGGCTCTGAAGAAGCACTCGCGCCGAAATGCAACAAACAAGCGTGCGCCAATGCGTATCGCTCATTCGATGCGGGTGATTGCACCTATCAGCCGGCAAACGGCCCGCGACGCTTGTGCAAAAAGAAATAGCTGCCTGTGACCCCAGGCTCGTTTAATCCAGCGACGAACTCATCCGCAGCGGCCGCCTGGACACCGCGTACGAGGTCGCCGGCCTGTGCAATGTTGCTCGGATTGCCTAGACGCCGGCAGCTTTCGATAGGAGCACGGGGTCATCAAGCGCTGATCATGGCTTGATCGCAAAACCGACCAGGATCACCACGATCCAAGTGTGCAGCACAAGAAGAAAATCGAGGTTGCGCTCGATCCACGGACGCATGACCGCCTCCACAGCCACCACCGACTACCTGCAAGGCTAACGTCCGTACCCGACACGGCGTATTGGACCAAGGTCCAATATTCTATCGAATGACACAGCGGCATGCGGCGACTCAGCTACGGTCGTAACCGGAGCGCAAAAGCACCGCTCCACCCCCCGCTTGCCCGGTGTCGATCCCCGGCACCGGGTATCTTTTTTGAAAGCGGATGTCGACTAAGCTGAAACAGTAGCGGCGAGGTCGCCTCTGCGGCACACGGAGGTACCCCATGTCTGATACAGAGCCGGAGAACAGCAGCTCCCAAACAGCAAATGACCTCCTCCGCGCGTTCAACGAGAACCGCAGTCCTCCAACCGCGAACGACCTCTTTGAGGGCTTAAAAGGGCGGGCACCAGAAACGGATCAAGAGCTGGCCGAATGGCTGGCCACGTGCTGGGCGAACTCGTCGGGTGAAGACGTCCTGGCAACCGCACCCGCCTTGACAAGGCGTTCCTGCACCGGGGTTTTGCATCGCGAGGATGCGGTTTCGTCACGTTAAGCCCAAGGCGCGCAACAATGCATCGTCGACACCTTCGCGTTCATCCGACTTTGGATAGCTGACCAACGGCGCTTCTTTCAGATACTCAAGGTAGAGCTTCCCCTCCAAATGATCGAACTCGTGCTGGAAAACGCGCGCTTGCCAGCCTTGCAGCGTTTGTTCGACTTCTTCGCCCGTCAATGAAGTCCATCTAGCCCGGATGGTTCGAAATCGCGGCACGCTGCCTTGCAGTCCGGGGATGCTCAGGCAGCCTTCCGGGAAGGTTCTCTCCTCGGCCGAAACCTGCACCCAGCTCGGATTAATCACGACCGTGAAGGGAAACGGTGAGCGCTCCTTGTCGTCCTTTAGCTTGTCCTTTTCGATCCATTCTTCGATGTCTTCCATGACGAAGACACGCAGTGGCACGCCGACCTGCGGGGCGGCTAGGCCGACACCGTTTCCCTTCAAGGTTGCTTTCATCACGCCAAGCAGTTCTTGAAAGGCCTCTGTAGACCGGAGGTCCGCAGCGACTTCATTTGCCTTTTCCGTGAGAACCGGATTGCCAATCCGGACGACCGGCACGGGCTGACGTTCCATCATCTCGCTTTCCCTATGCGCCGCCATCCGCGCCGCATAGAGCCGGCCCGACAGGACTCGAACTCGCAATCGAAATCGCGCGGTGCGCTCAAAATTCAAGTTCGAGCATGAAAGGTCGATACAAGCACGTCCTATAAGCTTTTCGCTCTTTCCTTATCAGTCCTAACCGAAAGCCGGATTTCGGACTAATCCCTCGCCGCTTCGGCGGCGATCCTTTGCTTGACGGGAAGTGTGAGCGCATCGATCTGCCGCAGCCGGGGCAAAGTGCGGCGGGTGTCCACCTACTACCCGACGCTACCGACGTCTCCAAGCCGACCAACAACAGCTCGCACGATCTTGCCCGCTCCAAAGAGAAACATGGCACTGCATCGATGGCGCCAAAATGATTTGACTCGTATCTTGTACGGTTTCTTGTACGGGAGCTGCCCGGGAAGCAGCTAGATTGGGCTAAGCCCTTGGATAGTCTGGTCGGAGTGGCAGGATTTGAACCTGCGACCCCTTCGTCCCGAACGAAGTGCGCTACCAGGCTGCGCTACACTCCGACACAGAAGGCCGGTCTTATAGCGGTGGCTTCCGGCCCCCGCAAGCGCCCATCAAGGTGCTGAAATCGGGCGTTTTTTGCCGCTTCGCCAGCCCGCATCGCAGGCCCCCGCCACGGCCCCTCCCCCGAGTGGCGCTGAATTCGTATAGGGTCCTTAACGGCCGCAACCGGGCGGCCGACCATAAGGCTGGGATGGGCACGCGAATGGCCAAGGAAAGCTTGCAACTGGCGGAGTACGCGGCGGGTCTCAGCTATCGCGACATCCCGGGCCCCGTGCTCCAGCGGGCCAAGGACGCCATCGCCGACACCATCGCGGCCATCGCGTTCGGCGCGCACCTGCCCTGGAGCCGGATGATCGTGAACTACGCCAGCCAGCGCGGCAAAGGCGGCAAGGCCTACGTGTTCGGACCGGGCGGGCCCAGGCTCCAGGCGCCGGCTGCGGCGCTCGCCAACGGCACGCTGGCGCACGCCTTCGAGATGGACAACCTGACGTGGCCCAACACCGGCGTGCATCCCGGCGCCACCATGGCGATGCCGGCGCTGGCCGTCGCCCAGGAGCGCGGGCTCAGCGGCCGGGCGCTGCTCGAGGCCGTGGTGGCCGGCAGCGAGCTGATGATCCGGGTCGGCCGGGCCACGAAACACAACAACGAGACCCGCGGCTTCCATGCGCCCGGCACCACCGGGCCGTACGGCTCGGCGGCCGCCGTGGGGCGGCTGCTCAAGTTCGACGCCCCGATGATGCTCAACGCGCTCGGCATCGCCGGCTCGACTTCGGCGGGATTGCTGGAGTTCGCCAAGTCCGGCACCGGCGCCATGGTGAAGCGGCTGCATCTCGGCCGCGCCGCCGAAAGCGGCATCCTGGCCGCGAGCCTCGCCGAGCAGGGCTTCACCGGGCCGGTCAGCGTGCTGGAGGGCCAGTTCGGCTTTCTCAACGTCTATTGCGGCGAGCACGACCTCCCGGCGCTCACCCGCGGGCTCGGCAGCGAATGGGCGAGCCTCCGCATCATGCTCAAGCGCTTCCCGATGCACATCACCTCGCACACCTCGGTGCAGGCCATCGAAGACTTGCGCCGCGAGCACGGCTATGCGGGCGGCGACGTGGCGTCGATCCACGTGGCCGGCAATCCGAAGATGGCGACGGTCAACAACATCCCCGAGCCCGCCGACCTGATGCTGGCGCAGTATTCGCTGCCGTTCTGTGTCGCGCTCGCCCACTACAAGGACCCGCGCGATCCGGCGTCTTTCAACACGAAGAGCTTCAACGATCCCGAGATCCGGGCGCTGGCGCGGCTCGTGACCATCACGGTGTCGGACGAGGCCAAGGCCGCGCACGGCCACACCATCGCGTCGACCGTCACGGTGACGCTGAAGGACGGCCGCGTGCTGACGCGCCGCGTCGACAGCTTCAAGGGCACGCCGGAGCAGCCGCTCAGCGTCGAGGAGATGCGCGAAAAATTTCTGCTGCTGACCCGGCATTGCGACGGCAAGGCCATGGCGCGGCTGTTCGAGCGGCTGCAGGACCTGGAGAACGAGAAGAGCCTCGACTTCGTCAAAGTCGATGCCGCGAAGTCTCACGCTACCAAGCCGAAGAAGGCCGTGACCGTGAAGCGGGCCGCCGCGGCGCAAAGGAAGCCGGTGAAACGGACCGCTTCCAAGCGGGCGCGAGCCAGATGACCACGCCGGTCACCGCCAAAGGCGTGACGACGCGGGTCATCCCGAATTCGGTCGGTGCGGCCGCAGACGCCGCCGTGTGCCTGGCGCAAGGCGGCCTCGTGGCATTCCCGACCGAGACGGTGTACGGGCTCGGCGCCGACGCGACCAACGCCACGGCGGTGGCCAAGCTCTACGCGGCGAAGGGCCGGCCGTCGTTCAATCCGCTGATCGCGCACGTGTTCGATCTTCCCGCGGCGCGGCGGCTCGCGGTGTTCGACGCCGCGGCCGAGCGGCTCGCCGCGCGGTTCTGGCCGGGACCGCTGACGCTGGTGCTGAAGAAACGCGCCGGCTGCCCGGTGGCGGACTTGGCGACCGCGGGGCTCGACAGCATCGCGGTGCGGGTGCCGGACCATGAATTGGCCCGCGACATCATCAAGAGGCTCGGCCATCCGGTGGTGGCGCCGTCGGCCAACCAGTCGGGCCATGTGTCGCCGACCACGGCCAAGCACGTGCTCGACGATCTCGAAGGCCGCGTCGACCTGATCATCGACGGCGGACCGGCGGCGGTCGGCGTCGAGTCGACCATCGTGGCGCTGCTCGACCAGCCGCTGCTGCTTCGCCCCGGCGGCCTGCCGCGCAACGACATCCGGCAGGTGCTGGGCAAGGACCTCGACGACGTGCCGGTCAGCGGCATCGACCCGGAGGCGCTGATCGCGCCCGGCATGATGGCGTCGCATTACGCGCCCAAGGCGACGCTCCGGCTCAACGCCACCGACGTGAAGCCGGGCGAGGCGCTGCTCGCCTTCGGCCCGCATCTGCCGAAGGGCGCCGAGAAGGCTGTGCGGGTGCTGAACCTGTCGCCCGCGGCCGACCTGGTCGAGGCCGCGGCGAACCTGTTCTCGGACCTGCGCACGCTCGACGACGCCGACGCCAAGAGCATCGCGGTGATGCGGGTTCCGCTCGAAGGCCTGGGCGAGGCGATCAACGACCGCCTTGCGCGCGCCGCCGCGCCGCGTGACATTTGAAAAAATCTCTCCGGAAGGTTCCATCATGAACGAGATGAGCAAGCCCATCACCGCCGTGTCGCCGCAGACCTTGCAACGGCTGATCGCGGTGGTCGGCGAGAAGAACGCCATCACCGACAAGGACAAGCAGGTGCCCTACCTCGTCGAGTTCCGCGCGCTATGGACGGGCCATACGCCGGTGGTGTTGCGGCCGGGCTCGACGCAGGAGGTCGCGGAGATCATGAAGATCGCCAACGAGACCTCGACGGCGATCATCCCGCAGGGCGGCAACACGGGTCTCGTCGGCGGCCAGATCCCGCACAACGGCGAGGTGGTGCTGTCGATGAACCGGATGGACAAGGTCCGCGAGATCGATCCGGTGTCCAACACCATCACCTGCGAGGCCGGTGTCACGTTGCAGCGGGCGCGCGAGGCGGCCGCCAAGGTGGACCGGCTCTATCCGCAGCTCTTGCCGTCCGAGGGAAGCTGCACCATCGGCGGCAATCTCTCGACCAACGCCGGTGGCACGGCGGCGCTGGCCTACGGCATCGCGCGCTCGCATGCGCTCGGGCTGGAGGTGGTGCTGGCCGACGGCCGCATCATGAACAACCTCAACAAGCTGAAGAAGGACAACACGGGCTACGACCTGCGCGACCTGTTCATCGGCGCCGAAGGCACGCTCGGCGTCATCACCGCGGCGGTGCTGCGCATGGTGCCGCGGCCGAAGTCGGTGGAGACCGCGTGGGCCTCGATCCCGGACGTGCAGTCGGCGGTCGATCTGCTCGGGCTCGCCAGCGAGATGACCGCGGGCGGCGTCACGAGCTTCGAGATCATGGCGCGCGAAGGGATCGACATCGTGCTGCGCCACGGCACCGGCGTGCGCGATCCGCTGGCGACCAAGTCGCCCTACTCGGTGCTGATCGAATTGTCGTCGCAGCGCACCGAAGGCTTGCGCGAGTCGATGGAGCAGATTCTCGCGGCGGGCCTGGAGAAGGGCCTCGTGCTCGACGCCACGATCTGCGACAGCCTGGAGCAGGCCAAGACGTTCTGGCGCATCCGCGAATTGTTCGGCGAGATGCAGGGCCGCGAGGGCGGTTCGATCAAGCACGACGTCTCGGTGCCGGTCGCGAAGATTCCGGCGTTCATCGAGGAGGCCAATGCCGCGGCGATCAAGCTCATTCCAGGTTGCCGGCCGATGCCGTTCGGCCATGTCGGCGACGGCAACATCCACTACAACATCACCCAGCCGGTCGGCGCCGACAAGGCCGAGTACCTCAAGCGCTGGGACGACATGAACGACGTGGTCTACAAGATCGTGCTCAAGCACGGCGGCTCGGTGTCGGCCGAGCACGGCGTCGGCATCGTCAAGCGCGACTACCTGCCGAAGATCAAGGACCCGGTCGCCTACGACCTGATGAAGACGCTCAAGCGCACGCTGGACCCGAAAGGCATCCTCAATCCCGGCAAGGTGCTGTAGGCCGCGCGCTCGCAGCATGCCCGCCCACAGACAGTGGGCAACGGCATGACAACCCACGCGCGACAAGCATTGCTCACGTCGCCTCCCCATGCCTTGCGCTCGCCGCGCGGCGGCTCATAATTTGAGCCGCAGATCGCGGTGAAACGCGACGCGCGGCCGGGCCAACCGGCCGATAAAAATACGGGAGGATGGACGATGGATCTCAGGACGCCGCTGGGACTGCTGCTCGCCGTATTGTCGCTTAGCTTGACTGAGGTCTTGGCTGCGCCGGCATTCGCCGCGCCCTACCCGACCAAGCCGGTGCGGATGGTTGTGGTCTACGGCCCGGGCTCGGGCCCCGACATCTCGATGCGGATCTACGCCAACTACCTGCAGAAGAAGACCGGCCAGCCCTTCGTGGTCGAGAACAAGCTCGGCGCCGGCGGCATCATCGCCATGGAGGAGGTGCACCGCTCGCCGGCCGACGGCTACACCATCCTGGTCGGCGACGTCAGCGCGAACGCGTTCCTGCCGGCGCTGTCGCCGAAGAAAATCTCCTTCGACGCGTCGCAGGGCCTGATCCCGGTGACGCTGCTTTCCGAAGCCAAGACGCTTCTGCTGGTGACCACCACCAACTTCCCGCCGACCACGATCAAGGAGATGGTCGAGTGGAGCAAGCAGAACGGCCCGATCGTGGCCGCCTCCGGCGGCATCGGCACCTACAACCACCTCGATATGGTGGCGCTGTCCAAGGCGGCGGGCTTCCGGCTCAAGCACATCCCGTTCGCCAACCTGGTCGAGAGCACCGCCTTCATGGCCAAGGGCGACATCCAGGCGCAGATGCTGACCTTTGCCACCGCCGAGGTGCGCATGAGCGCGGGCCAGGCCCGGGTGATCGCGGTCGCGGGCCACCAGCGCAATCCGCGCGCGCCGGAATATCCGAGCTATGGCGAGCTCGGCCTGCCGGAGGGCACGATCTCGTGGCAGGGCCTGTTCCTGCCGGGCGGCACGCCGCAGGACACCGTCGATGCGGTGTTCAAGCTGTTCAACGACGCCGCCAAGGACCCGGAGGTCGTCGCAGCCCTCGACAAGGCCAAGCTCGATATCCGCACGAGCGACTCGCCGGCGCAGTTCGCAGCCTACGTGCGCGATGAGATGAAGCGCGTCACCGAGACCGCGAAGGACAACGGCATCGTCATTCCGTAATGACAGGCCGGTGCCGCGACACGGGGGCGTGGAGCGTCCGATGATCAAGCGCCTCAACCGCCGCGATCTCGCGTTCGGCTGTCTCATGATGCTGCTGGCGCTGTTCGCGCTGTGGGAGGTGCGCAACTACGACATGGGCACCGCCGACCAGATGAGCACCGGCTACATGCCGTGGCTGATCTCGGTGCTGCTGCTCGGGGTCGGCGCGGTCATCGCGCTGAAAGCGTTCTGGAGCGCCGTCGCGGCCGAGCTTGAGCCGCATCATTGGCTCCGGCCGCTCGTTGCGGTGTCGGCCGCGCTCCTCGTGTTCATGCTGACGCTGGATCGGCTCGGCCTGATCGTCTCGTCGATCATCCTCGTGCTGATCTCCGGGCTCGCCAGCCGCGAGACCCGGCCGGTGAGCCTCGTGATCTGGGCGGTGGTGCTCGCGGCGGGCTCGGCCGCGATCTTCATTTATCTGATCGGCCTGCCGATCGGCTTGTGGCCGAAATGAGCGATTTCCTCTCCCATCTCTCGCTCGGCTTCAGCGTCGCGCTGTCGCTGCAGAATCTCGCGTTCTGCTTTCTCGGCTGCGTGGTCGGCACACTGGTCGGCGTGTTGCCCGGGCTCGGCCCGGTGGCGACCGTGGCCATGCTGCTGCCGCTGACCTTCTATCTCGAGCCGGTGACCGGGCTGATCATGCTGGCCGGCATCTTCTACGGCGCGCAGTACGGCGGCGGCATCACCGCGATCCTGCTGAAGATCCCCGGCGAAGCCTCCGCCATCACCACCACGTTCGACGGCTACCAGATGGCGCGGCAGGGTCGCGCCGGCGCAGCGCTGGCGATCTCGGCGCTCGGCTCGTTCTTCGCCGGCACGGTCGCGACGCTGCTCATCGTCGTGGCCTCGCCGCCGCTTGCCAAGGTCGCGATCGCGTTCGGTCCGGCCGAGTATTTCTCGCTGATGACGTTCGGCCTCGTTGCGGTCGTCATGCTGGCGCGCGGCTCCGCACTGAAGGCGGTGTGCATGGTCCTGGTCGGGCTGCTGCTGGCCACCGTCGGCACCGACCAGGACACCGGCGCGCTTCGCTTTACGTTTGGCTTTCCCGACCTGATGGACGGCGTCGACTTCATTCCCGTGGCGATGGGAATGTTCGGCATCGCCGACATCTTCGCGTCGCTCGCCGAGCAGCGCGGACCGGAGCCGCTCGCACCGACGAAAATCACCAGCCTCTGGCCAAGCCGCGAGGAATTCCGCCAGGCCTGGAAGCCGGCGCTGCGTGGCACCGCGATCGGCTCGCTGTTCGGCGTGCTGCCGGGCGGCGGCCCGACCATCAGCACGTTTGCGAGCTACACCATCGAGAAGCGTATCGCCAAGCATCCGGAGCGCTTCGGCCACGGCGCGGTCGAAGGCGTCGCCGGGCCGGAGTCCGCCAACAACGCGGCGGCGCAGACCGCGTTCATTCCGATGCTGACGCTCGGCATTCCGTCCAACGCCGTGCTCGCCATCATGGCGGCGTCGATGACCATCCATGGCATCACGCCTGGACCCGCAGTGATGACCAAGACGCCGGCGCTGTTCTGGGGGATGATCGCGTCGATGTGGATCGGCAATCTGATGTTGCTGATCCTCAACCTGCCGCTGATCGGCATCTGGGTGAAGCTGCTGTCGGCGCCCTATCGCCTGCTCTATCCGGCGATCCTGCTGTTCTGCGCGGTCGGCGTCTATTCGGTGAAGAACAACGTGCACGACGTCGGCATGATGACGCTGTTCGGCATCGTCGGTTATGTGCTGATCCGCCTCGAGGCCGATCCGGCGCCGCTGCTGCTCGGCCTCGTGCTCGGCCCGATGATGGAGCAGAACCTGCGCCGCGCCATGGTGATCGCTGACGGCGACTGGACGGTGTTCGTGCGCAAGCCGATCTCGGCGACGCTGCTCGCGATGGCGGCGCTGCTGGTGGTCGCGATCATCGTGCCGAACATCCGGCGCGCGCGTGACGCCGCGCGCGCTTTCGAATGACGTCGGTCAGGCGCCCTTCACCGGCGGATAGGAGCGGGTGCCGACCAGCGGCGAGCCCGGCGTATGCAATGTGCTCGGGCCGAGGCTCCAGCCGCGGAGCTTGTCGCCCGACAGCCTGATCTGATGCACCCGCTCCCAGAGCTGGTTGCGGGCGGCAATCGAGGTGAACTCGTAGATGATGGCGTGCTTGGCCCAGCCGCCGCACACCATCATTTTTCTCGCTCTGATGGCTTCGGGTGCGCTGCCGATCAGCGGCAGCCGGCTTTGCGAATACCAGCGCC
>CAKZHN010000010.1 GCA_936924235.1 uncultured Rhodoplanes sp.
GTTGCGATCGATCGTGCGTGGCGCGGTGTCGCGGCGCCGGTCGCGCTGACCGTCGTCGTCGTCATCGGCGCCACCACCGCCTTCTTCGCCGCGACCGTCGGCCTCGTACAGAACGACATCAAGCGCATCGTCGCTTATTCGACCTGCTCGCAGCTCGGCTACATGTTCGTCGCCATGGGCGTCGGCGCCTATTCGGTCGGCATGTTCCACCTGTTCACGCATGCCTTCTTCAAGGCGCTGCTGTTCCTGGGGTCCGGCTCGGTGATCATGGCGATGCATCACGAGCAGGACATCCGCATGATGGGCGGGCTTCGCAAGAAGATCCCGTTCACCTACTGGACCATGGTGATCGGCACTCTGGCGCTCACCGGCTTCCCGTTCACCGCCGGCTACTTCTCCAAGGACGCCATCATCGAGGCGGCGTTCTCGGGCACCAACCCGTTTGCGATCTACGCCTTCGTGATGACGGTCGCGGCGGCTGGCCTCACAGCGTTCTACTCCTGGCGGCTGATCTACAAGACCTTCCACGGCACGCCGCATGACCAGCATCATTACGAGGCGGCGCATGAGAGCCCGCTGGTGATCCTCATTCCGCTCGGGGTGCTGGCGATCGGCTCGGTCGCGGCGGGCTTCCCGTTCAAGGAGTTCTTCGCGGGCCACGAGACCCATGAGTTCTTCCGCGAGTCGCTGAAGCAGGGCGAGATCCTCGAGGCCATGCACCACGTGCCGGCCACGGTGGCCTACCTGCCGACCGTGATGCTGGCGCTCGGCTGGGGCTTTGCCACCTATGTCTATCTCTACCGCGTCGAGATCGCCGAGAACCTCGCCAAACAGCACGCCTGGCTCTACCAGTTCCTGCTCAACAAGTGGTACTTCGACGAGCTCTATGACCGCATCTTCGTGCGGCCGGCGCTCTGGATCGGCCGCGTGTTCTGGAAGGGCGGCGACGGCTTCATGATCGACGGGCTCGGCCCCGACGGCATCTCGGCCCGCGTGCTCGACGTCACCCGCAACGTGGTGCGGCTACAGACCGGCTACCTCTACCACTACGCCTTCGCCATGCTGATCGGCGCGGCAGCGCTGATCACCTGGTTCATGTTCTCGGGCGTCGGGGGGCACTGATGGCGAGCTGGCCGGTTCTTTCCCTCACGACGTTCCTGCCGCTGGTCGGCGCGCTGTTCATCATGACGCTGCGCCAGGACGCGGCGGGTGACCGCAACGCCCGCTGGGTCGCGCTGTGGACCACGCTGATCGTGTTCGCGGTGTCGCTGATCCTGATCTGGCGCTTCGACATGGGCTCCTCGGAGTTCCAGTTCGTCGAGAAGCACGCCTGGCTCGGCGGCTTCGCCACCTACCACATGGGCGTCGACGGCATCTCGCTGCCGCTCGTGATCCTGACCACCGCGATCATGCCGCTCTGCATCCTGGCGAGCTGGCGCTCCATCAAGGTCCGCATCAAGGAATACATGATCGCGTTCCTGGCGCTGGAAACCTTGATGGTCGGCACGTTCTCGGCGCTCGATCTGGTGCTGTTCTATCTGTTCTTCGAGGGCGGCCTGATTCCGATGTTCCTGATCATCGGCGTCTGGGGCGGTCCGCGCCGGGTCTATGCGAGCTTCAAGTTCTTCCTCTACACGCTGCTCGGCTCGGTGCTGATGCTGCTCGCCATCATGGCGATGTACTGGCAGTCCGGCACCACCGACATCACGGTGCTGCTGCATCACAGCTTCCCGCGCGGCATGCAGCCATGGCTGTGGTTCGCCTTCTTCGCCTCGTTCGCGGTGAAGATGCCGATGTGGCCGGTGCACACGTGGCTGCCGGACGCCCACGTCGAGGCGCCGACCGCAGGCTCGGTGATCCTCGCGGCGATCCTGCTGAAGATGGGCGGCTACGGTTTCCTGCGCTTCTCGCTGCCGATGTTCCCGCACGCCTCGGCCGACTTCGCGCCCTTCGTGTTCACGCTGTCGGTGATCGCCATCGTCTACACGTCGCTGGTCGCGCTGGTGCAGGAGGACATGAAGAAGCTGATCGCCTACTCGTCGGTCGCGCACATGGGCTTCGTCACCATGGGCATCTTCGCCGCGACGTCGCAGGGCATCTCCGGCGGCATCTTTCAGATGGTGTCGCACGGCGTGGTCTCGGCCGCGCTGTTCCTCTGCGTCGGCGTGGTCTACGACCGCATGCACAGCCGCGAGATCTCCACCTACGGCGGCCTCGTCAACCGCATGCCCGTCTATGCCGTTGTGTTCCTGCTGTTCACGCTGGCCAACGTGGGCCTGCCCGGCACCTCGGGCTTCATCGGCGAGTTCCTGACGCTGCTCGGCACCTTCCGGGTCAACGTCGTGGTGGCGACGCTCGCCACGCTCGGCGTCATCCTGTCGGCCTGCTACGCGCTCTGGCTCTACCGCAAGGTGGTGTTCGGCAAGCTCGAGAAGCCGAGCTTGGCCCACATCACCGACATGGGCTGGCGCGAGATCGTGGTGTTCGTGCCGCTGATCGTGATGACGCTGCTGCTCGGCTTCTATCCCAAGCCCGTGCTCGACGTGTCGGCGGCCTCGGTGAGCGCGCTGCTCGACGGCTATCAGCAGGCGCTGGCTCCGGCGAAAGCCGCGGCGCTGACGAAGTGATGAGGTCCGCTCGATGAACCCTGTCCCGCTCACCTCGCTGGTGCCGATCATACCGGAGCTGATCCTGGCGCTCGGCGCCATGGCGCTCCTGATGCTCGGCGCCTACCGCGAAAACAGCACTTCGATCGTCAATTTCGGCGCCGTGGTGCTGCTGATCGCCGCGGCCTTCGCCCTCGTGATGGTGCCGAACGGCACGCTGTTCGGCGGCAGCTTCATCGTCGACGACTTCGCGCGCTTCCTGAAGATCCTGACCTATATCGGGTCGGCCTTCGCCATCATCATGTCGCTCGACTACATGGCGATCGAGAAGCAGGAGAAGTTCGAATTCTCGGTGCTGATCGTGCTGTCCACCGTCGGCATGGGCATGCTGATTTCGGCCGGCGACCTGATCGCGCTCTATCTCGGGCTCGAGACCATGAGCCTCGCGCTCTACGTCGTTGCCGCCTCGGCGCGCGACAACGTGCGCTCGACGGAAGCGGGCCTGAAGTACTTCGTGCTCGGCGCGCTCTCGTCCGGCATGCTGCTGTACGGCTGCTCGCTCATTTACGGGTTCACCGGCAACATCTCGTTCGCCGGCATCGCCAAGGCCTCGGGCGAGGGCGGCATCGGCCTCGTGTTCGGCCTGGTGTTCCTGTTCGCAGGCTTCTGCTTCAAGGTCTCGGCGGTGCCGTTCCACATGTGGACGCCGGATGTCTACGAGGGCGCGCCGACCCCGGTCACCGCGTTCTTCGCGTCGGCCCCGAAAATCGCCGCCATGGCGATCTTCGCCCGCGCCACCATCAGTGCCTTCCCGGCGATCACGGTGCAGTGGCAGCAGATCGTGGTGTTCGTCTCGATCGCCTCGATGGCGCTCGGCTCGTTCGCCGCCATCGGCCAGACCAACATCAAGCGGCTGATGGCCTATTCGTCGATCGGCCACATGGGCTTCGCGCTGGTCGGCCTCGCCGCCGGCACCGCCGATGGCGTGCAGGGCGTGCTGGTGTATCTGGCGATCTATCTCACCATGACGGTCGGTACCTTTGGCGTCATCCTGGCGATGCGCCGCGACGGCGGCGCGGTCGAGGAGATCGCGGACCTGTCGGGGCTTGCCCGCAGCAATCCGGCGCTGGCGTTCTTCCTGGGATTGCTGATGTTCTCGCTCGCCGGCATTCCGCCGCTCGCGGGCTTCTTCGCCAAGTACTACGTGTTCCTCGGCGCGATCAAAGCGGGCCTCTACACGCTCGCGGTGATCGGCGTGGTCACCAGCGTGGTCGGCGCCTACTACTATCTGCGCATCGTCAAGACCATGTACTTCGACGAGGCCGCGCCGGCCTTCAGCCCGATCCCGGTCACCATCAAGGCCATCATCGCGGTTGGCGGGTTATTCAATCTCCTGTTCGCCTTCGTCGCGGCTCCGATCGTCAACGCGGCCACAGCGGCAGCGAAGTCGCTGTTCTGATGGAGCTCGACCCCACGGCTGCGGCGGCCGGGGCTCGGCTCATCACCCACGAGACGATCGGTTCGACCAACGAGGAGGCGCTGCGGCTCGGCCGCTCGGGCGAGCGCGCGCCGCTCTGGATCGCCGCTAAAATGCAGACCGCGGGCCGGGGCCGCCGCGGCCGCAGTTGGGTGTCGGAGCCCGGCAATCTCTATGCGAGCCTGCTGCTCTCGGATCCGTCGACGCCGGACCGCTTTCCCGAGCTGTCCTTCGTCGCCGCGCTGGCGCTGCACGACGCGGTCACGGCGCGCATTCCGGGGCTCGCCGGCCGCGTGGCGCTGAAATGGCCGAACGACCTGCTGATCGACCGCAACAAGTTCGCCGGCATCCTGGTTGAAGGCGAGGGGACGACCGTCGTCATCGGACTGGGCGTGAACTGCGTGCATCACCCGGACGGCACCGAATATCCAGCGACGGACCTGGCCGCCGCCGGCGTCCGCGCTACGCCGGAGAGCCTGTTTCCGCATCTGTCGGCTGCCATGCTCACGCGCCTCGCCCAGTGGGACCGCGGCGCGGGCTTCCCGGCGATCCGCACCGACTGGCTCGCGCGCGCCGCGGGCGTGGGCAAGCCGGTCCGCATCAAGACCGCGGATCGTGAGCTCGCCGGCCTTTTCGAGGGGATGGACGGCAGCGGCCGCTTGGTTCTGCGCCTGCCCGATGGGACAATGCAGGCCGTGGCGGCAGGCGACGTGCATATAACCGCGAGGTAGGGAGGAATGGCCGGTCCGCAGGGCGAGCTCGTGTTCGCGCCGCTCGGCGGCGTGGGCGAGATCGGCATGAACCTGTCGATCTACGGGCTCGGTGATGCGCGCAAGCGCTCCTGGCTCATCGTCGACGTCGGCGTGTCGTTTGCCCAGGAGGAGAACCTGCCGGGCATCGACCTGGTGCTGCCGGACATCCGCTATCTCATCGAGGAGCGCCGCAACATCGCCGGCATCGTGCTGACGCACGCCCACGAAGATCATTTCGGCGCGCTGATGGACCTCTGGCCGAAGCTCAAGGTGCCGATCTACGCGACGCCGTTCACCGCGTCGCTGTTCGAGGCGAAGCTCGCCGGCGAGCACCAGGCGCCGGAGATTCCCGTCAAGGAAATCGCGCTCGGCTCGCGCTTCAAGGTCGGGCCGTTCGACGTCGAGCTCTGCTCGGTCGCCCATTCGATTCCGGAATCCAACGCGCTGATCATCCGCACGCCGTTCGGCAACGTGCTGCACACCGGCGACTGGAAGATCGACCCGACGCCCGTCGTCGGCCCGCCGACCGACGAAGCCAAGCTCCGCGCGCTCGGCGCCGAAGGCTGCATGGTGCTGATCGGCGACTCCACCAATGCGGTGCGCGACGGCCGCTCGCCGTCGGAGACCGCGGTCGCGGCCGAGATCGCCAAGCTGATCGAAAGCGCGCCGCAGCGCGTCGCCGTCACCACCTTTGCCTCCAACGTGGCGCG
>CAKZHN010000011.1 GCA_936924235.1 uncultured Rhodoplanes sp.
GGCGACGCTGTAGTCGCGATCGAGTCCCATCACTTCGCCGGTGGATTTCATCTCGGGGCCGAGCAGGGTGTCGACCTTGTCGCCGAACCGGCCGAACGGGAACACGGCTTCTTTAACGCCGACGTGCTTGAATCGTTTCAAGTCGAAGGCGAGCGGCTGCAATTTGAACGAGGCAAGCTTCTCGCCGGCCATGATGCGCGCCGCGATCTTGGCGACCGGCAGCCCGATCACCTTGGCGACGAACGGCACGGTGCGCGAAGCGCGCGGGTTCACCTCGAGGATATAGATGTCGCCGTCCTTGATGGCGTATTGCACGTTCATCAGGCCGCCGACATTGAGCGCCAGCGCCAGCGCCCGGGTGTGGCGTTCGAGCTCCGCGATGGTCTTGGCGTCGAGCGAGTAGGGCGGCAGCGAGCAGGCCGAGTCGCCGGAATGGATGCCGGCCTCCTCGATGTGCTCCATGATGCCGGCGATGTAGGTGTCCTTGCCGTCGCACAGGCAGTCGACGTCCACTTCGATCGCATCGGTGAGATAGCGGTCGATCAGCAGCGGCCGCTTGGCCGACACCGCAAGCTCCGACGGCCGGTCGAGATCGCCGGTGAGCCGCGCTAGATAGCGGTCGAGCTGCGCCGAGTCGTGGACGATCTCCATGGCGCGGCCGCCCAGCACGTAGGACGGCCGGATCACCACCGGATAGCCGATCGACTCGACCGAGGCGCGCGCGGCCTTCAGACTCGTCGCGATGCCGCTCTGCGGCTGGCGGAGCTTGAGCTTCTCCAGAAGCTGCTTGAAGCGGTCGCGGTCCTCGGCCAGGTCGATCGCGTCGGGCGAGGTGCCGAGGATCGGCACCTTGGCCTTCTCCAGGGACTCGGCGAGCTTCAGCGGCGTCTGGCCGCCGAACTGCACGATCACACCGTGCAGCGTGCCGTTCGAGCGCTCGGTGTCGATGATCTCGAGGACGTCTTCGTTGGTCAGCGGCTCGAAGTACAGGCGATCCGAGGTGTCGTAGTCGGTCGACACCGTCTCCGGATTGCAGTTGACCATGATGGTTTCATAGCCGGCCTCGTCCAGCGCGAAGCAGGCGTGGCAGCAGCAGTAGTCGAACTCGATGCCTTGGCCGATCCGGTTCGGACCGCCGCCGAGGATCACGACCTTCTTCCTGTTCGAGGGCGCCGCTTCGTTCGCGGGCGCGCCGGCGAACGGCGTCTCGTAGGTCGAGTACATGTAGGCGGTCGGCGAGGCGAACTCGGCCGCGCAGGTGTCGATCCGCTTGAACAGCGGCCGCACGTCGAGCGCGCGGCGTCGTTTGGTCACCTCGTCGGCGGAATGGCCCGACAGCTTGCCGAGCCGCGCATCCGAGAAGCCCATCGCCTTCAACCGCCGGAACGCGCCCGCGGTCTTCGGCAGGCCCTTGTCACGGATCGCAGCCTCGGTGTCGATGATGCCGCGGATCTGCGCGATGAACCACGGATCGACCTTGCAGGCGGCGTGGATCTCGGCGTCGGAGAAGCCGAGCCGCATCGCCTGCGCCACCTTGAGAAGGCCGTCCTGGCTCGGCTGGCCGAGCGCGGCGCGGATCGCGTTCTTGTCGTCGCCCTGGCCGAGCCCTTCGAGGACGATCTCGTCGAGGCCGGTAAGACCCGTCTCGAGCGAGCGCAGCGCCTTCTGCAGGCTTTCCTGGAAGGTGCGGCCGATCGCCATGGCCTCGCCGACCGACTTCATCGCGGTGGTCAGCACGGTGTCGGCGCCGGGGAATTTCTCGAACGCGAACCGGGGAATCTTGGTGACGACGTAGTCGATCGTCGGCTCGAACGACGCCGGCGTAGCACCTCCGGTGATGTCGTTGGCGATCTCGTCGAGCGTGTAGCCGACCGCGAGCTTGGCGGCGACCTTGGCGATCGGAAAGCCCGTGGCCTTCGATGCCAATGCAGACGACCGCGACACGCGCGGGTTCATCTCGATCACGATCAGCCGGCCGTCGGCCGGGTTCACGGCGAACTGCACGTTGGAGCCGCCGGTCTCGACGCCGATCTCGCGCAGCACCGCAATCGAGGCGTCGCGCATCATCTGGTATTCTTTGTCGGTCAAGGTCAGCGCCGGCGCGATGGTGATCGAGTCGCCGGTGTGGATGCCCATCGGATCGAGGTTCTCGATCGAGCAGATGATGATGCAGTTGTCCTTCTTGTCGCGGACAACCTCCATCTCGTACTCTTTCCAGCCGAGCACGCTCTCTTCGATCAGCACCTCGTTGGTCGGCGAGGCGTCGATGCCGCGCTCGACGATGGTGATGAACTCATCCTTGTTGTAGGCGATGCCGCCGCCGGTGCCGCCGAGCGTGAACGACGGCCGGATGATCGCGGGCAGGCCGATGTCGTCGAGCGCCTCCAGCGCCTGCGCCAAGCTCTTGATCTGGTGCGAGCGCGGCGTCGCCAGCCCGATCTTGGTCATGGCGTTGCGGAACAGCTCGCGGTCTTCGGCCTTGTCGATGGCCTCGGCGGTGGCGCCGATCATCTTGACGTTGAACTTGTCGAGCACGCCCATCTTCTTGAGCGACAGCGCGGTGTTGAGCGCGGTCTGGCCGCCCATGGTCGGCAGCACCGCGTCGGGACGCTCTTTCTCGATGATCTTGGCGACGATCTCGGGCGTGATCGGCTCGATATAGGTGGCGTCGGCCAGATCCGGGTCCGTCATGATCGTCGCCGGGTTGGAGTTCACCAGCACGATCCGGTAGCCCTCGGCTTTCAGCGCCTTGCAGGCCTGGGTGCCCGAATAGTCGAATTCGCAGGCTTGGCCGATGACGATGGGTCCCGCGCCGATGATCAGGATGGACTTGATGTCGGTGCGTTTCGGCATCGGCTGCCGTTCTCTCCTTCAGTCCGGCCGGGTCGGTCCGGGGCGGCGCTTGGGCCCAACCCCAGAAATGACGGCCAATTCGGCACAAAAAAAGGGCGCGCTTTTGCGCGTCCTTCGCCCCCGCGACGGGGAGCGGCCCCGCGCGAGACGGTGCTTAGACCAGAATCGGGCCCCCGCCAACCCCGGAAAGCCCATGACACTTAGTTGTCACCCAGCGTTTTGCAAGGTTTTGCCCTTGTTCACAGCTCATTGGGTCACCCGTCATTCGACCTTCATATGCGCGGCCTGGACCACCTTGCCCCATTTGTCGGCCTCATCCGCGATGAACTTGCCGAAATCCGCCGGCGTGCCCGGCAGCACGGTGCCGCCGAGATCGGCCAGCCGGGCCTTCATCTTGGGGTCGGCCAGCGCCGCGTTGATCTCCTTGTTGAGCAAGTTGACCACCTCGGGCGGCGTGTTCTTGGGAGCGGAAATGCCATACCAGGAGATCGCCTCGTAGCCCGGCACGAAGTCGTTGACAGTCGGCAGGTCCGGCAGTGCCTCGGCGCGGGTCAGGGTGGTGACCGCGAGCCCGCGGAACCGGCCCTCCCGGAGGTGCCCGAGCGAAGCCGGCGTGGTCTCGATCATCATCTGCACCTGCCCGCCGAGCAGGTCGTTCAGTGCGGGTGCTGAGCCGCGATAGGGCACGTGCTCGATGGAGAGGCCGGTCATCATCTTGAACAACTCGCCGGCGACGTGCTGCGGCGTGCCGACACCGGCCGAGGCGTAATTGACCTTGCCGGGATTGGCTTTGATGTAGCCGATCAGGTCCGGCAGCGTTTTCGCCGGCACGCCGGGATAGATCTCGACCACCAGAGGCACGCGGCTGATGGCCGCGACCGGCGCCATATCATGCACGAAATTCCACTTCAGCTTGTCGCGATAGAGCGAGACCGCGATGGTGTTCGGCGGGCCGCTGAGCAGCAGCGTGTAGCCGTCCGGCGGCGAGTTGACGACATAGTCGGCGCCGATCGTGCCGCCCGCGCCCGCCTTGCTTTCGACCAGGAACTGCTGGCCGAGCCGCTCCGACAGCCACTGCGCTATGATCCGCGCGGTGATGTCCTGCGGCCCGCCGGCCGGGAAGCCGACGATGATCCGGGCCGGGCGCGATGGATAGGTTTCGGCTTGTGCCGCGAGCGGCAAGAGAGCGAGAACCAGGATGGCTGCAAGGTGAAGAAACGTTCGGCAACGAAGTTTCATTTTTTGCTCCCACTCAGCGATCGGTATCGAAGCTCCTCATTCCCAAGCGAGTTGCTGGCCGTGCTTCACGTCGAAGCGCCGGCTCTATTCCACCTTGAAACCGCTGGCCTTGATCAGCGGCCACCATTTTTCGATCTCGGCCTTTTGCAGAGTTCGCAGTGCCTCGGGATTCTGCCGCTCGCGCGGGAAAATCTCCTGGCCGGCCTGGGCGAGCTTTCCTCGTGTCGCCGGATCGGCGAGCGCATCGAGCACCGCCTCGTGCAGCCTCGCGATGATGGGCTGCGGCGTGCCCTTCGGCACCCACAGCCCGTGCCAGAGCGAGATGTGATAGCTCGGCAGTCCGGCCTCATCCACGGTCGGCACCTCGGGCGCTGACGGCAGCCGCGTGTCGGACGCGACGCCGTAGATCTTGAGCATGCCCGCGCGCACCTGCGGCATGCCGGTGATCGGATCGCCGATCATCATGTCGATCTGGCCCGCGACCAGGTCCTGCATCGCCGGTCCGGTGCCGCGATAGGGCACGAACTGCAGCTTCGTCTCCGTGACGTTCTGAAACACCAATCCTGCGACGTGGGTGATGCTGCCCATGCCGGCGTTGCCGACGGTGCGGCCCGGATTGGCTTTGAGGTAAGCGATCAGTCCTTTCAGATCGGTCGCCGGAATGTCCTTCTTCGATGTGATGACAAAGGGCGAGATGACGAGCAGGGACACCGGCTCGAAGTCGTTCAGCAGGTCGTAGGGCAGGTTGCCGTAGGTCGCCCCAGTGATGACGTGCGAGCCGTTCTGGCCGAGGCTGATGGTGTAGCCGTCGGGCGCGGCGCGCACCGCGCGTGTGACGCCGATGGTGCCGCCCGCGCCGGTGACGTTCTCGACGATGACGGTCTGGCCGAGCGAGACCTTCATCCGCTCGGCGAGGATGCGGCCGATCACATCGGTTGAGCCGCCCGCCGCGAACGGCACGTTCATGGTGATGGGCCGCGACGGATAGCTTTGCGCGAGCGCGGCTTGCGACGCGACCGCCAGCACAGGCACGAGCGCGGCAAGCCGCAGAAATCCGCGGCGCGGAAGCTTCATGGCGTTTCCTCCCAGTGAAACGCTTGGTGCTTAAACGCTTGCACCCGCGGTTGGCCCGCGTGGCGGCGTCTTATTCGATCACATCGTCGGCAGTCGCCAACAGCGACGTCGGGATGGTGACGCCGAGAGTTTTCGCGGTCTTGAGGTTGATGACAAGCTCGAATTTCGCCGGTTGCAGCACCGGCAGGTCGGCCGGCTTCTCGCCCTTGAGCACGCGTCCGGTGTAGACGCCGACAAGGCGATAGGCGTCGACGATATTGGGGCCATAGCTCATGAGGCCGCCCGCATCGGCGAAATCGCGCGAGAAATACACCGTGGGGATGCGATGCCGCGCGGCGAGGCCGACGACCTGGTCGCGCCGGCTTTGCAGGAACGGATCGTCGGCGACGATCAGGCCTGCGACCTTTTGACCGGCGAGCGCGGCAAAGGCCGGCTCGATATCGCGCTCGGCTGTGGCATCGGCCGTCTTGATCGCCAGGCCGAGGTCGTGGGCACCGGCGACGACGTCGCGGACCTCCGTTGCAGCACTTGGATAATCCGGATTGCTCAGGATGCCGAGCGTCGCCGCGGACGGCACGAGACTGCGCAGATATTCGAGCCGCTTGGCGCCCAGCGCGCCGAAGATCAGGTTGACCCCGGTGACGTTGCCGCCGGGCTTGTTGAGGCTTTGCACCAGGCCGATCTTGACGGCGTCGCCGCCGCTCGAAAACACGATCGGGATGGTGGACGTGACGGTCTTTGCGGCAAGGCCCGAAACGCCGCCACCCACCGCGGCAATCGCCGCTACGCGATGCTGGACCAGCTCGGCCGCGAGCGTCGCAAGCCGGTCGTAATGACCATCGGCCCAGCGAAACTCGATCGTGACATTGCTGCCTTCGGTAAAGCCGGTCTCGCTCAACCCGCGGCGGAATGCCCTGACCAACTCGGCTGACTCGTCGGGCGAGCGGCCGCTGAGAAAGCCGACGACCGGCCGGGCCTGCTGCTGGGCCGATGCGATGCGCGCCCACGCTGCGATGACACCGCCCAGGCCGATCACAACGTCGCGTCGTCTCATCGCTTCGCCCCGGATCGAGGACAGGACCGTGCGCGTGATGCCGCTATTCTATCACCTCGTCGGCGCGCGTCAGCAGCATCGGCGATATGGTCACACCCAGCGCCTTGGCGGCCTTGAGATTGACGACCATCTCGAGCTTGGTCGGCTCCTCCACCGGAAGGTCCGCCGGCCGGGCGCCCTTGAGCACCTTGTCGGCGTAGCTCGCCGCGCGCCGGAACAGGTCAGTGTAGCTTGGTCCGTAGGACGAGAGCCCGCCGGCCTGGACGTATTCCTTCTCGGCATAAACCGCCGGGATGCCCTGCTGGGCGATGCTGGCCGTGACGTTGGTGAAGTCGCCGCCGAACTGCGCGGCGCCCGCCGGGATCGCGACGATCAGCCCCTGCGGCTGGCCCTTCTTCACGGCGTCGAGCAATTCGCCGATGCCGCCGCCGGATTGCACGCCGAACACCTGGAGCGTGATGCCAAGCGCACGTGCAGCGTCTTCGGTATGGCGCACCGACAACGCGAAGGCCGGATTGCTGGCGTCCCACAGGATCGCGGCGCGCGACAGGCCCGGCACGATCTCGCGCAGAAGCTCGAGCCGCTTCGAGCTCAGGTCGGCCGAGATGGTGGAGAGCCCGGTGATGTTGCCGCCGGGGCGCGCCAGGCTTTTGACGAGGCCGATGCCGACCGGATCGGCCATCAGCGGGACAATGATCGGCACCTCTTTCGTCACGGTTCGCGCCGCAAGCGCCACCGGCGTGCTTCGCGCCATGATCACGCGCACCCGGCTTCGGACCAGCTGGCTGGTGAGGTCCGGCAGGCGCGAGAGATCGCCCTCGGCCCAGCGGGCGTCATAGCGCACGGTCTTGCCGGCGATGTAGCCGAGCGCGGCCATCTGCGCCTGGAAGGCGCTCCAGTAGACCGTGTCGCTGTAAGTGCCGGGCGCGCTGGTGTCGAGAATGCCGACGCGCGGCACGTCGGCGGACTGCGCGAGCGCGCGGCGCGTCAGCAGCGTTGCGGCTGCGCCAAGTCCGAAGGTGAGAGCGTCGCGCCGTCTCATGCTCATTCGGCTCATGCTCATTCGACTTGGATGTTGGCGGAGCGCGCCACCGCGGCCCATTTGTCAACCTCGGCCTTGATGAAGGCCTGGGACTGTTCAGGCGTCAGCGCGAACGGCTCGTTGCCGAGCTTCTTCAGGCTCGCGAGATATTCCGGCGCGGCATTCGCCTGCTTCGCCGCCTGCGCCAACCGCTCGACGATCTCGGCCGGCGTGCCGGCCGGCGCCGCGAGGCCGAACCACGACGACGACACCACGGCCGGATAGCCGAGCTCGGCGAACGTCGGCGTCTCCGGCAGGAACGGCGAGCGCGTCGGCCACGCCATCGCCAGCGCCTTCACGCGGCCGCCGCGGATGTTTTCGATCGTGGTGCTGAGATCGCTGATGAACACGTCGACGTCGCCGGCCAGGAGCCCGACCATGGCGGGTCCGCCGCCGCGATAGGGCACGTGCACGAGGTCGACGCCGGCCTCGCGCTTGAACAGCTCGCTGGCGAGATGGATCGCGCCGCCGGCGCCGGACGAGGCGTAAGTGAGCTTGCCGGGCTGTTGCTTGGCGAGCGCGACGAGATCGGCGAGCGTCTGCGCAGGGAGTGAGCCGCGCACCACCAGCACATGCGGCGTGTACGAGACGAGACCGACGAGCTTCAGGTCCTTCTGCACGTCGAAGCGCAGCGACTTCATCACCGCGGGGTTGACCGCGAAGGTCGAGCTCGAGCCGAACAGGAGCGTGTAGCCGTCGGGTGTCGCGCGGACCACCGCTTCGGTGCCGACGACACTCGACGCTCCGGTGCGGTTCTCGATGAACACGCTCTGGCCGAGCGCTTCCGAAAGATACGGCGCGAACACGCGCGCCGCGGTGTCGGCCGGGCCGCCGGCCGCGAGCGCCACCACGAGCTTCACCGGGCGGTCCGGATAGCCTGCGCCGAGCGCCGCTGCCGGCGCGAGCGATCCCAGCAGGGCGAGAGCTTTGCGCCGGGTCAGGCCGAGCGTCATGCCTTCACCTCGCCGCCAGCGCCATGTTTTCGGGCGAGGGCTTCAGCAGGCCAGCTTCGATCTGCCGGCTGATCTCGGCGACGCGGGCGTTGGCCGGCGAAGCGCGGCCGCGCTTCTCGTTCTCGGCGGCGACCATGCCGTTGATCATGCTCACTTCGCTCGGCCGGCCCTTCAGGAAATCCTGCAGCACGGTGTTGCGGCCGCGGCCGGGTCCGATGTGGCTCGCGAGCGTGTCGAAGAGGAGTTCGGCGGGGCGGTTGGAGCCGGCGAGGTCGGCCGGCGTGAGCCCGAAGATCGGTTCGAGCTGATAGCCGAGGCCCTGGCCCGCATGCATCGCCTCGTTGCCGATCTCGATGATCAGGTCGCGCATGCCCGGAAGCTTGACCGCGTCGAGCAGCGTCAGCCCAACCATGGCGAACGGCCCGAGGCACATGGCGTTGACCACGAGCTTGGTCCATTTGGCGGCCAGGATATTGTCCTTGATCTCGACCTTGCCGACGGGGCTGAGCAGCTTCTGCATCTCTTCAAGGCGGTGAGCCGGGCCACCTTCGAGCAGGCCGAGCCCGATCCAGGTCTTTGGCGGCGGCGTGTTGCGCTTCACCTGGCCCGGCGTGAACATCTCCGACGACAGTTCGATCACGCAGGCGATGCTGCGCGACGGCCCGATCACATCGCGGATCACGTCAGCGACCATGCAGTTCTGCATGCCGATCATCATCCCGTCCGGCTTCAGATACGGCTTGATCAGCTCGCAGGCCCAGCGCGTGTCGTAGGCCTTCACGGCGAGCAGCACGACGTCGAACGGCTCCTGGAACGTGCAGACGTCGCAGAGATCGTGGGCGCGCACCGTCACGTGCTGCACGCGTTCCGGCATCGTGATGGTGAGCCCGTTGGCGCGCATGGTTTCGACATGCGCCGGCCACTGGTCGATCATCGTCACGTCGAGACCCGCCTCGACCAGGCTTGCCGCGATGCAGCTGCCGTTGGCGCCAGTGCCGAGGACCGCGATTTTCATGCTTCAATCTTTCTGCAGCAATCGCGCGAGCCACACCGAGATCACCGCGGGCCGGCCTTCCTCGCGGATCGCCTTCAGGCCGCGGCGCAGTGCGCCCTCGACTTGCGCCGAGTCGGTGACGTTCTCGCCGTAGGCGCCTGCCGCCTCGGCTTCCTTCGCGAAATCGATCGGCGGATCGAAATAGCCGCCGTCATAGTCGGCCTTCGACGTATAGCTGTCCTTGCCGTAGACGCTGTTGATGCGCAGCGTCCCGGTCGAATAGCTGCGGTTCTGATAGACCACGACCATGAACGGCGCTTTGTAGTGTCGCGCTGCCCAGAGCGCGTGCACCGGCGTGCCGAACATGTAGAAGCCGTCGCCCGTGACCGCGATCACGTCCTTGTCGGGCGCCGCGAGCTTCGCGCCGAACGCCGCGCCCGGCGACCAGCCGCCGCTCGAGGCCGGATTGTGGAAATATGCGCCGGGCTGCGAGATGTTGAGATAGTCGTGCAGCTGGTTCTGCGCGATGGTCTCGTCGAACACGATGCAGTTGTCGTCGAGCACCTTGGCGATCCGGTAGGCGAGCCACTTCGGATCGATCGGCATCTTGTTGGCGCGGGACTTCGCTTCTTCCGCAATGTCGGTGCGGCGCTTGGCCGACAGCTCGGCGCAGCGCGCCGCGCGTGCGGCGAAACGCTCGCGGTCGGCCGGCGTGATCAGCTTGGTCACTTCGGCGGTGAGCGCCTCGATCACCGACATGGCATCGGCGGTCAGCCGCAGGTCCGCCGTGAACTCCATCGTCGGAATGCGGCGCTTGGAGGGTTCGACGTCGGTTATTGCGACCCAGGCGCTGTCCGGCGGCGGATTTGAGTCGGCAAGCCACGGAATGTCGACATCGAGCGCGAGGACCACGTCGGCATCCTTCAGGCTTGCGCCGCTCAGATAAAGCGGATGGTTGAGCGGGAAGCACTGATAGGCGCGCAAGCCGGATTGCGCGACCGGCAGCGCCAACAATTCACAAAGCCGGACCAGGGCAGGGACCGTCGCGGGATTGCGCCCCGACTTCGCCACCAGTACGAACGGATTGTCGGCCTTCACCAGCCGCTCCGCGATCTCGCGGATGCCGCCGGCATCGGGCGCGGCGGCCCGCGCCACACCGAGCTGGTCCATGGTGGGAAACTTCGCGCCGTCGATCTTGTGCAGGGAGACTTCTCGCGGCAGCGTCAGATAGACCGGCCCGCACGGCTCGGTGCGCGCCACCTGCAGCGCGCGCGAGATCATCAGCCCCGCATTGTCCTGCATCTGCATGCGGTGGTCCCACTTGGTGTACTGCCGCACGATCGAGTTCTGGTCGAAGCTCTGCTGCAGCCAGATGTGCCCGCCGCCGTCGCGCGCGCCCAAGATGCTGCCCGGATAGCTGGTCGGCGAGCCGCCGCCGGTGATCACCACAGGCAGCCCTGAGTGAAACGCGGTGTGCACCGCGCCGCCGTAATGCTGCGTGCCGCAATCGACATGCGCGGCCGTCACTGCGGGCTTGCCGCTCACCGCGGCGTAGCCGAGCGCGGCGTTGAGGCTCGCATGCTCGTGCGTCACGGTGATCAGCTTCGGTGCCTTCCGGCCCTGCGCATGCGCCTTGGCGACGGCTTCCTGGTAGAACCCGATCTCCGAGCCCGAGGTGAAAAAGATGTAGTCGACGCCGGCCTCGGCCATCGCGGCGATCATGGCGTCGCCGTTGTCGTCGGCCGGCACCTCGACCCAGGCGCGGCTGTCGTTCCGCAGGTTTCCCGCGTGCTTGTTCATGACGTTCACTCCCTGGCCATGAGTGTGCAGCTTTGGCGGGGCCGGACAAGCGGCATGTTTGCCCCGGCTCCAACGGGCGGTTAGCATCGGACAAAATTAAGACGGGGCAAAAAACGGGGAGGGACGGATGCGCTTCACGCTCGGACTCTGCGTGGCGGGTCTCTTTGGTGCGCTGGCGCAACCCGCGCAGGCGCAATGGAGTCCGCAGCGCCAGGTCACCGTGGTGGTGCCGATCGGCGCGGGCGGCGGTGTCGACGCCACCGGGCGGCTCTTCGCGGAAAAGCTGACCGAGCGTCTCAAGCAGCCGGTGGTGGTCGAGAACCGCACCGGCGCCGGCGGCCTCACCGGCACCGACTCGGTCGCCAAGGCCGCGCCCGACGGCCACACCATCCTGCTGATGGAGAGCTCCTCGGTGCTGCACAAGTGGCTGCACAAGGACGTGCCGTTCGACGTGGTCGCCGACTTCACGCCGATCGCGCGTGTCGCGATCTCGCCGCTGGTGCTGTTCGCGCAGCCTTCGTTCGGGCCCAACAACGCACGCGAGTTGATCGCGCTGGCCAAATCCGAGCCCGGCAAGCTCTCCTGCGGCACGCCCGGCGTCGGCACACCGCATCATCTGGCGCTGATGATGCTCAACGCCATGGCCAAGATCGATATCCTCAACGTGCCGTATCGGGCTGCTGCGGCTTCGTTGAATGATCTGCTCGCCGGCCAGATCCCGATGATCTGGGCGGCGCCGACCTCGGCGCTGCCGCATGTCGCGGCCGGCAAGCTGAAAGCGCTCGGCGTGGCGTCCGGCCAGCGCGAGGCCTCGCTGCCGGACATTCCGACCATCGCCGAGAACGGCGTGCCGGGCTTCGACCTGACGATCTGGTTCGGCGTCGCGGTGCCGTCGAAGACACCGCCCGACGTGGTGGCGCGGCTGTCGAAGGAGATCGCGGAGATTTCGGCGCAGCCCGACGTGAAGGCGCGCATCGAGAAGTTCGGCCTGACACCGTCCTATGCCGACGGCGACACGTTCCGCGCCCAGGTGCGCGACGATCACGAGCGCTTCGGCAAGATCATCCGCGAGGCCGGCATCAAGCCGAACTGACGGGAACGCGTATGAAAGTCATCATCGTCGGCGGCGGCATTTCCGGCTTGGCGCAGGCGCTGAGCCTGCATCAGATCGGCATCGAAGCCCGCGTCTATGAAGCGGTGCCGGTGCTGGCGCCGCTCGGCTACGGCATCAACCTGCAGCCCAACGCGGTGCGCGAACTGTTCGCACTCGGGCTGGGCGACACGCTCGCGGCGGCCGGCATCCTCACGCAGGAGCTGGCCTTCTACAACAAGCACGGCCAGCTGATCTGGACCGAGCCGCGCGGCCGCGCCGCGGGCTATCGCTGGCCGCAGATCTCGATCTCGCGCGGCGAGCTGCACAAGGTGCTGCTTGGTGCCATCCGCGAGCGGCTCGGCGCCGGCGCGGTCGTGACCGGCCATCGCCTTTCCGGTTTCGAGCAGCGCGACGACGCCGTCGTGGCGCGCTTCAACGATCCGTCCGGCCAGCCCGTCGGCGAAGCGGAAGGCGATATCCTGATCGGCGCCGACGGCATCCACTCGACGGTGCGCCAGCAGTTCTACAAGGGCGAGAAGGCGGTGTTCGACGGCTACCTGCATTACCGCGGCATCGTCGAGGCCGCGCCTTATCTCACCGGCGCATCGATGGCCGTGGTCGGCCACCGGCACCACCGCGCCATTATCTATCCGGTGATGCGGCGGCCGAACGGCAAGGTGCTGATCAACTGGCTCGCCTATACGAAGATCCCGCCGGGCGCGCCGCCGCTCGAGGCCTGGGACACCGCCGCCGACAAGCAGGCCTGTATCGACCAGTACAAGGGCTGGACCTATCCGTGGCTCGACGTGCGCGGGCTGTTCGAAGCGACGCCCGCCGGCGACGTGCTGCAACTGCCGAACGTCGACCGCGATCCGATCCCGCGCTGGAGCTTCGGCCGCGTCACCTTGATCGGCGACGCCGCGCATCCGATGCAGCCGGTCGGCGCGCAGGCGGGCTCCCAGGCCATCGTCGACGGCCGCGTGCTCGCGGCTTCTCTCATGGCGCATCGCGATCCGGCCGAGGCGCTGACGCGCTATCAGGACCAGCGGATCGCGGCGATGAACGACATGATCATCAGGAACCGCAATCTCGGCCTGGAATCGATCCTGCAGACCGCCGAGGAGCGCGCGCCCGGCGGCTTCAAGCACATCCACGACGTGCTGTCGCAGGAGGAGCTGGAGACCACCGCCGTCGGCTTCAAGAAGGCGGCGGGCTTCGACGTCGAGACCGTCAACAGCCGCGACTCGTTCGTTCAGGTGCCGGCGGGCTAGGGCATGCCCGCCAGGTCGGCCGGCATCCGCCGCGAGACCGCGATCACCAGCTCTTCGGCGCGAGCGATAAAGCGCTTCAGCAGCGGCGACGTGTTCGAGCGGCTGTAGCCCATCACGAGATCGATCATCGGCGCCTCACCCTTCAGCGGCCTCAAGACCACCGAAGGCGACAGCACATGGCGCGCATAGATCGGCAGCACCGTCACGCCGCCGGTGGACGCCACCAGCGACATCGTCGAGGTCAGATTGTCGGATTCGTATTCCGCCTTCAGCGTGATGCTGAACTGCGCCATGTAGCGTTCGATCGCAGACTTCAGCACCGGCGCGAAGCGCGTCGGCGAGATGTAGGTCTCGGCCGCGATCTCCTTCGGGCTGATCTTCTTCTTTGACGCAAGGCGATGTCCCGCCGCCACCATGGCGACCAGCGGCTCCTGGATCATCGGCTTGAAGGTGACGCCCGGCGCCTGCGCCTCGCGGCGCAGAAGCGCGACGTCGAGCTTGCCTCGCATCAGGGCGCCGGCGAGGTCCGGCGATGATTGGCTCGCCAGCGTCACCTCGATGTCGGGCTGCTCCTCATGCAGGATGCGCAGCGCGTCCGGCAGCCACACCATCTCGTGGCCGGTCAGGAAGCCGATCGTGAACGCCGTCTTCTGCGGCTGCGCCGCCCGGCGCGCCGCTTCGCCTGCGGCTTCGACCTGGAGCAATGCCAGCCGGGCATGATCGAGAAAGGTGCGGCCGGCCGCGGTCAGCTCGATGCCGCGCGCGCCGCGCTCCAGCAACTGGACGCCGACCTCCGTCTCGAGATCGCGGATCTGCCGGCTGAGTGAAGGCTGCGCGGTGTGCAGCCGCCGCTCGGCCGCGTTGGTGAGGCTGCCCTCTTCGGCGACCGCAACGAAATAGCGCAAATGCCGGAGCTCCATGCTCCAGATATACTTTAAAGGTATGGATCGAGCAAACAAAGTCTTGGTTTTTGTGGTCCTGAGCGACGATTTTCATGCCCGAGAACGATGCCAAGAGAACGATGCGGCACCGTCCAACGAACGGAGATCGCTATCATGACAAGCCTCGCCAACAAGACCGCCCTCGTCACCGGCGCCTCGCGCGGCATGGGCCGCGCCACGGCGCTGGCGCTCGCCGCAGCCGGCGCTCGCGTCATCGTCCACTACGGTCGCAATGCCGCTGAGGCGAAGACCGTGGTCGATCAGATCCGCGCCTCAGGCGGTCGCGCCGACGCCGTGGCCGCCGACCTCGCCGCGCCGGACGGCGCCCATGCGCTCGCCGCCGAGGTGCGCAAGCTCGCCGGAGACAGGCTCGATATCCTCGTGTCGAACGCCGGCATCTCGAAGGCCGCGCCGGTCGAGAACATCACGGTCAAGGATTTCGACGACCTGTTCGCGGTCAATGTCCGCGCGCCGTACTTCCTCGTCCAGCAGTTGCTTCCGATCCTGAGCGACAACGCCAGCGTGGTGTTCGTCTCCTCGCTCGGCGCCCGCGCAGCCGTCGGCACCTTGTCCGCTTATGCGGCGACCAAGGGCGCCATCAACACGCTGGTGAAGTACTTCGCGGCGGCGCTCGGCCCGCGCGGCATCCGCGTCAACGCCGTCGCGCCGGGCGTGATCGACACCGACATGTCGAACTTCACCAAGACCGAGGACGGCCGGAAGACCGTCATGGCGATGCAGACGCTCAAGCGCATCGGCCAGCCGGACGACGTCGCGTCGGTGATCGCGTTCCTCGCCTCCGACGACGCGCGCTGGGTCACCGGCGACATCATCGCAGCGGATGGCGGCTCGAAGCTCTGAGCCGCCATCCCCCATTCATTCGAGAAATTTGGAGAGAACCATGACCACGTGCATTGCCTGCCGCGCCCCGCAGCCGCGCGCATCGCTGTCCCCCGGCGCCACCACGCTCACCGCCGCCATCACGGCCATCACCTTCGCGGCGAGCGGCGCCGCGCCGACCACGCTTTATCATCACTATCAGGAGGTGTTCGGCCTGACGCCGTTCGTGCTGACGATCATTTTCGGTGCCTATGTGCTGAGCCTCCTCGGCGCGCTGCTCACCGTCGGCTCGCTGTCGGACTACATCGGACGGCGGCCGGCGATTCTGGCGGCGCTCGCACTCAATGTCGCGTCGATGATCATGTTCATCGCGGCGGATTCCGCTGCGGCGTTGATCGCCGCGCGCGCCGTGCAGGGCTTCGCCACCGGGCTTGCCACTGCGACGCTCGGCGCAGCGATCATGGACCACGACAAGAGCCGCGGCCCGGTGCTGAACAGCATCACGGCATTCATCGGGCTGACCGCAGGCAGCCTCGGTGGCGGCGCGCTCGTGACCTACGCGCCGGATCCGCAGCAACTGGTTTATGCCGTGCTGCTCGCGCTGTCGGCCGCCGAAGCGATGCTGCTCTGGTTCATGCCGGAAACCGTCACGCCGAAGTCAGGCGCGTTCGCCTCGCTGCAGCCCCATGTCAGCATTCCGGCCCGCGCCCGTCGCGCGCTCGCGCAGGTGACGCCCGTCACCATCGCGTCGTGGGCGCTGGGCGGCTTCTACTTCTCGCTGATGCCGTCGCTGGTCCGCGTCGCGACCGGCGTGACCGCGCCCGTCATGGGCGGGCTCGTGGTCAGCGCGCTGACGTTCAGCGGCGCGATGGCGGTGCTGTCGCTGCGCAATACGCCGGCGCGGCGCATTCTCTCGGGCGGCATCCCGGCGCTGGTCGCGGGCGTGGCGATCACGCTGCTCGGCGTCGAGACCCAGCACGTCAGCCTGATGCTCGGGGGCACCATCGTCGCGGGCACGGGCTTCGGTGCGGCGTTTTCCGGGGCGATGCGCACCGTGATGACGCACGCCGAGGCGCATGAGCGGGCGGGGCTCCTGTCGGCCTTCTATGTCGAGGGCTATCTCTCGTTCAGCCTGCCGGCCATCCTCACCGGCCTGATCGCTCCCATCTCGGGCTTGCCGCTGGCAGCCGAGGTCTATGGCGCGGTGGTGATCGTGCTTTCGATCGCGTCGCTCCTGGCCATGTGGCGCTCCAGCCAGGAAGCGACGCGCTGATCGGCGTCGAACCGATCGCCGGTCCGGATCGTTATGCGTAACGGTCTGGATCGGCATCATGAGTATCCTCAGAAAGCTCGGGGGGCGGCTACTCGACGGCGCGGTCGTGGTCGCCGCGGTGGCGATCGCCTGGAAGCTGCAGAAGCAGCAGCCAGAACCCGCCGTTCAAACCGGCGCCCCGGGCGGAGCCGCTGGCTCCGCGCCGGTGGTCGGGGCCGGCGGCTGGCCGAAGCACGCGTCGTGGCATTGGTGGCGGGACGTCCTCGTCGACGTCTACGACGCCATGGGCAAGGACCGGCTGCTCGCGGTCGCGGCCGGCGTGGTGTTCTACGCGCTGCTGGCCATCGTGCCGGCGATCACCGCCTTCGTTTCGTTCTATGGGTTGTTCGCCGATCCCGGCACCGTCCAGGATCACCTCGCGCTGCTTGCCAACATCATGCCAGCGGGCAGCATCGGCCTGCTGCACGAGCAGATCATCCGCTTGTCCGCGGCACCGAGCGGGCTCAGCGTGGGCTTCCTCGTCAGCACCTTGATCGCGCTGTGGAGCGCCAACGCCGGCGTCAAGGCGATGATCGACGCGCTCAACGTCATCGAGGGCCGCGACGAGGGCAGGAGCTTCGTCCGGCTCAACCTCATGTCGCTGGCGCTGACGCTCAGCATCATCGCGTTTCTGCTGGTGGCCATCGGCGCCGTGGTGGCGTTTCCGCTGGTGATGTCGACGTTCGGGCTGAAGGCCATCACCGGCGTGGCGCCTTGGCTGATGCGCTGGCCCGTGCTGTTCGGCGCGATGGCGATCGTGCTGATGGTGTTCTACCGCTTCGGGCCGAGCCGCAGCGGACCGCTCCGGGCCTGGCTCACACCGGGCGTCGTGGTCGCGGCGCTGGCCTGGATCGCGGGCTCGGCGGCGCTGTCGTTCTATCTTTCCAACTTTGCCGACTACAACGCGACCTACGGCTCGCTCGGCGCCGCCATCGGATTGATGATGTGGATGTGGCTGTCGACCATCTCGGTGCTGATCGGCGCGCAGCTCGACATCGTGATCGAGCGGCGCACCGCGCCGCCGAACCCGATGCCCTCAATGTAAGAATGACCGGATTGCTACTGCACCGCGTGGCGGTCCAGATAGCTGCGCGACACGCCGCGGCCGCTCTGCCGCTCCGAGATCGGGCGATCCCAGTCGTCGTGCGTGGCCTGTCCGTTGGTTTCGGCCTGCGCCCGCGCCTTGGCGGCGGCCGCGTAGTCGATCTGTCCGTCGGTGCTGAATGTCGGCGTCGCGCTGCGATAAGGCGACGGGTCGGGCCGCTGGATCATCTCGTTGTACGACATCGGAACCCATCGTGTGCCCTGATCGGACGCGAGCCTTGTGCCGTCGCCAGTCAGTGCGGGTCCGCCGATCCAGATGCCGGCCAGAATGCCGATGCCGATGGCGGCAAGCCCCAGCATGGCCAATTCGGCATAAGGCTTCGATTGCGATTCTCGATTGAACAGTGGACTTGGCATGCAAGCGTCCATGATCAATGCCCCGTGACAAAGCCCTTCGTGCGGTTCCGAACAGTTAACGCGGTTCCAACTTGGGCGTTCCGAAATCCGGTGCCCGAAAACCAGCCATTCCCCAGGCGCAAAACGCCGCGGCGACACGTAGATCGCGCAAAAAAAACCGCCGGGCGTGAAACCCGGCGGCCGTTGAAAGCGTTTGCGACGCTTGCGCGTCAGATATTCAGAATCAGATCTGAGACGCGACCTGCTCGAGCCCCATGATGCGCGCAAGCTTGCGCACTTCGCTCTTCTGGTCGTCGCGCAGCCGCATCAGCAGCGGCATCGCCGCCCAGATCAGCTGCTGCACTTCGGCGCTGTTGACGTCGATGCTCAGCTTGGCGCCCTGCATCGGCTTGCCGGTGTGACGAAGCTGCGTGCGCGCGACGTCACGCAGCGCGTTCTCCACCGCGGGCCAGTATTCGATCTGATCCGACGTGAGATGCAGCCGCGTCTTGAGGCCGGCGATCGCGCCGTCGTCGAGCATGGTGGTCGGCGCGGGCGGTGCTGGCGGCGCCTGCCGCTTCGGCTTCTCGGGAGCGGCAGGAAGCGCTGCGACCGCCTGCGGCTTCCGGGTCTCGGGCGCGAACGCCGCGGGCTCAGCCGCGGCGGGAGCCGACGCCGTCGTCTGCGGCTCAGGCACCGCGATCATCGGCTGCGCCGCCGTCACGGTGTTGTAGAGGCCTTCGAGGTCGGCGCTCTGCGGCGCGGAGGCGAGCGTGAAGCCGGGCTGCCGATCGCCGGAGGTCAGCGCCACCGGCACGAGGCTCGCCATGCGGTTGGCCTTGACCGCCCGGTTGGGCATCTGCGGCATGGCTTCGTCGACGGTGAGCGCGCTGCTGGAGCGCATCGCGAAGGTGGTGATGCCGGCCAGGAGGGCTGCGGCGGTGCCGAACACGGCCACCGAGGCGGCCAGACGAACGGCAAAACGGGTCAATCGGTGTTTGGACAAGCGAACACTCCCCACACAACTGCACTGGGTAGAGCCCCCTTAGTCGCAAAGTCCGCTTAACAGGGGCTTAACCTTAACGGGCGGCAAATCAGTCCCCGCCGGTCCGTCAACGTGCGTGTGCCAGGAACGTCATTCGCTTGGCATTGTGGCCGATATTTGAGCGAGCCCGCTGCACCGAGAAGCCCACAGCCTCGATCTTTGCCGTGATTTCGCCTTCATCGTACCGCTCCAGCCCCAGCGATTTGCGAAGCTGCCAGTAGTTGGAGAAGCGGGTGCGCACCAGCCCCTTCAGGGCCGGCCAGGTGAATCCCTCCTCGGAGCCGAAGCGCAGGAGCGCCATCGCGTCGGTCAGCGCCGACACCTTGCGCGGGATCACATCGCCCAGCACGAACAGGCCACCGGGCTTGAGCAGCTTGCGAAACAGTCGGAACAGCGCGTCGAGCTCCTGCGGCGGGACGTATTGCGCGACCGAGTGCATCACGACCACGTCGACCGACTCCGCCGCCATGGTGGCGAGGTCGTCGGGCTTGCGCACCACGATCCTGGGATTGCCGGCATAGCGTCCGGCCAGCATGCCGCGCACGTTGGGCGCCGCCTCGCACAGGATCAGCCGCGTCAGCTTCTCGGCGACGAGATCGGCCGAGCGCGCCTCGCCGCAGCCATAGTCCAGCATCACGCCGTTGCCGCCGTTCGGCGCGTAGCCGCGGATGTCCTCGGCGATGCGCCGGAAATGCGCAGCCTCATGCCGCGCATCGACGAACAGCGCGTTTTTGCTGTCCCAGAACTCGACCCAATCGGACGACATGGATGGCAGCCAGCCCGTGATTTTCCGGGGTTTGGCTAGCTCAGTTGTTCCACAGCCGCAATAGCGGGCCTTCCTTGCCGAACACCGGATCGGTATCCGGCAACGGCACCTTGGGGATCGAATTCACCGCTTTGGCGTGTTCGGCCTTGCTGCCGCGGCAGAGGTCGAAGCGGCCGCTCTTGGGATAGGCGCCGATCACCACGAGGTCGGTGGAGTGAAACAGGCACTGGTGGCCGGTGCCGGCCGGCAGCACTGCGACATCGCCCTGGCTGAGCTCGATCTCGGAGCCCTTGCTGCCGCCGAAGCGCACCTTGGCGCGGCCGCGCGCCAGCGCCATGCCTTCGTGGATCATCGAGTGGTAGTGCACGTAGGGGTAGATGCCGTTGCGCCAGATGTCGCCCCAATGGTTGCGGCGAAAGATCTTCTCGATCTCATCCTCGGGATCGCGGATGCCGATCAGGTCGATGGCGCCGCGATACACCAGGAACGGCAGCGTCGAATTGTTCGGAACGAAACCATCGTCGGCGAACAGGAAGCTTTCGGGCTCGGTCGGCTTGGCAGGCATGGATTCGGGGCAACCAGGGTGCGGGGCGGGCCGATCCTATACAGGCACAGGCCGCCCGGCGTCCCCGGTCAGGCGGCCCGCGCCTTGCGCGCTCTCATCAATTCCACAAAACGGGTGAAGAGATAGTGACTGTCGCGGGGGCCGGGGGAGGCCTCCGGGTGGTACTGGACCGAGAACACCGGCCGGTCCTTCAGCGCAATGCCGCAGTTCGAGCCGTCGAACAGCGAAACATGGGTCTGCTCGACGTTCTTGGGCAGGCTGTCCTTATCCACTGCGAAACCATGATTCATCGAGGTGATCTCGACCTTGCCGGTGGTCATGTCCTTCACCGGATGGTTCGCGCCGTGGTGGCCCTGATGCATCTTCATGGTGCGGCCGCCGAGCGCGATGCCGAGCATCTGATGGCCGAGGCAAATGCCGAACGTCGGCGTGCCGCTGTCGATCAGCTTCTTGATCACCGGCACCGCATACTCGCCGGTCGCCGCCGGATCGCCGGGGCCGTTGGAGAGAAACACGCCGTCGGGCTTCAGCGCGAAGATGTCCTCGGCGCTGGTCTTGGCCGGCACCACGGTGACCTTGCAGCCGGCATCGGCGAGCAGACGGAGAATGTTGCGCTTCACGCCGTAGTCGACCGCGACCACGTGGAATTCCGGAGCGGTCTGGCGGCCGTAGCCCTTGCCCCACTGCCAGGATGTCTCGTCCCAGGAGAAGCGCTGGGCGCTGGTTACCTTCGGCACGAGGTCCATGCCGACGAGGCCCGGCCACTCGCGCGCGTCCTTCTTCAGCTTGTCGAGATCGAACTTGCCGGACGGCTCATGCGCGATCACCGCGTTGGGCATGCCCTTCTCGCGGATCAGCGCGGTCAGCGCGCGGGTGTCGATGCCGCACAGCGCGATGACGCCGCGCGCCTTCAGCCACTGGTCGAGATGCCGCGTGGCGCGGAAGTTCGACGGCTCGGTGATGTCGGTGCGCAGGATCGCGCCGCAGGCGCCCGGCGTCGCCGCGAGGTTGACGGTTTCGATGTCTTCTTCGTTCGTCCCGACATTGCCGATGTGGGGGAACGTGAAGGTGATGATCTGCCCGGCGTAGGAGGGATCGGTGAGGATTTCCTCGTAGCCGGTCATGGCGGTGTTGAAGCAGACCTCGCCGACCGCGTGACCGGTCGCGCCCAGGCCATGGCCTTCCAGCACGGTGCCGTCGGCCAGCACCAGCAGGGCGGTGGGTTTCCGCTCAATCCAGCCTGAATCGTCTTGTTTGGGGCTCATATGGGGGTCTAGATAGGCCTCCGGGCGGTCCCCGTCAAAGGTTCCGGACCCGCTGTGAACAGCCCCGGCTGCGGATGCGACTGCAGGCCGGTTTTGCTGGAAATTTCTTGGAATTCTTGGGAGTCCGCCTTGCTGCGCGAAAGCATCAACAACGCCATGAAGGACGCGATGAAGGCCCGCGACGAGCGCCGGGTCGGCACGCTTCGCATGATGAACGCCGCGATCAAGAATGCCGATATCGAGGCGCGCGGGCAGGGCAAGGAGCCGCTCAACGAAGCCGACCTGATGTCGCTGTTCCAGAAGATGATCAAGCAGCGCCAGGAATCCGCCGATCTCTACGAGAAGGGCGGCAGGCCTGAGCTCGTCGCCCAGGAGAAGGCGGAGATCGAGATCATCTCGTCCTACCTGCCGCAGCAGATGTCGGACATCGAAGCCGGCGCCGCGATCTCGGCGCTGCTGCAGGAGCTCAAGGTCGAGACCATGAAGGACATGGGCCGGGCGATGACGGCGCTGCGCGAGCGCTTCGCCGGCAAGATGGATTTCGGCAAAGCCAGCGGTAAGATCAAGGAGCTGCTTTCCAAGAAATAGGCGGTCCGCATGCTCCGATCCGTATCCCGCGCCGTGGCCGTTGCCGCGGCGCTTTTCTTTTGCGCGTCCGCCTTTGCTCAGGAGTATCCGACACGGCCGATCCGCGTGATCGCCACTTCGAGTGCGGGCGGCACCAGCGACATCTTCATGCGCGCCCTCGGCGACGAGTTGCAGAAGCGGCTCGGCCAGCCGTTCGTGATCGAGAGCCGCCCCGGCGGCGCCTTCAATATCGGCACGCGCGCCTGCGCCGAGGCGGCGCCCGACGGCTACACCATCTGCATCGTCCCGGGTGAGCCGCTGGTGTTCAACCAGTTCCTGTTCAAGACGCTGGCCTTCGATCCGGCGGCGCTCGAGCCGATCACGCAGCTCTTTCTGATCACCCAGGCGCTGGTGGTGAGCGAGAGCCTGAAGGTGAAGAGCGTGGCCGAGCTCGCCGCGCTGTCGAAGGCCAGGCCCGGCACGCTCAGCTATTCGACGCCCGCCGTTCCGCTCGGCGTGCTGCTCGAACGCATGAAGAAGGACATGAGCATCGACATGGTGCGCGTGCCGTTCCGCGGCGGCGGCGAGGCCGTCAACGCGCTGCTGTCGGGCACCACGCCTGTGGGCTTCTACGGCATCTCCAACGTGCGTGCGCAGCTAGAGGCCGGCACGGTGATCGGGCTGATGGTCGACAGCGAAACCCGCTCGCCGTTGTTCCCGGACTTCCCGACCATTGCCGAAGCGACCGGCAAGAGCTTCGGTGTGCGCTCCTATTTTGCGCTAGTCGCGCCGCCCGGTACGCCGAAGCCGATCACCTTAAAGCTGCAAGCCGAAGTCGCGCGCATCATGGCCGAGCCGGATTTCCGCAAGCGTCATCTGATCGAGCGCGGACTCGAACCGGTCGCGAGCACGCCGAATGAATTTGCAAGCTTCATTAAAAAAGATCGTGTGCTCGCAGCCGAGATCGTCAAGGAATCGGGGCTCGAGCCGCAGTAAGTAAACAGCGCGCGCCGTTCTGTCACAACGCAACATCGATCGAAACCGCCAATCCCCGCGCCAAGGTGGCGTGACGCGGCGCAAATCAAGCGCGTCTCAAGCGAAACTCAAGCGCCTCTCAAGGCGGCGCGGCCGGCGCTCGCCTATCTGTCGCTTTCAACCTCACCCCACATGGGAGCGACCATGAACACCGCGACATTGACCGCCTTTCCGCCGGCCTCGGCACCGGCCCCCGATCTCGCCGCCGTGAAGGCCAAACAGCAGGGCGCCTGGTCGTCCGGCGACTACGCCATCGTCGGCGCCACCTTGCAGATCGTGGGCGAGGACCTCTGCGAGGCGCTCGACCTGCGCTCGGGCCAGAGCGTACTCGACGTCGCGGCCGGCAACGGCAATGCGACGCTCGCCGCCGCGCGCCGCTGGTGCGACGTCACCTCGACCGACTACGTCCCGGCGCTGCTCGAGCGCGGCCGTGCGCGCGCCGAGGCCGAGGGCTGGAAGGTCGAGTTCAAGGAGGCCGACGCCGAGGCGATGCCCTTCACCAAGACCAGCTTCGACGCCGTGATGTCGACCTTCGGCGTGATGTTCACGCCGAACCAGGACAAGGCCGCGGCGGAGCTGCTTCGCGTCTGCAAGTCCGGCGGCAAGATCGGCCTCGCCAACTGGACGCCCGACGGCTTCATCGGCCAGGTGTTCAAGACCATCGGCCGCTACATTCCGCCGCCGGCCGGCGTGAAGTCGCCGGCGCTGTGGGGCACGCAGGCCCGCATCACCGAGCTGTTCGGCGCGGAGGCGGCCTCGATCGACGCGCGCAAGCGCGAGTTCGTGTTCCGCTACCGCTCGCCGCAGCACTGGGTGGACGTGTTCCGCACCTTCTACGGCCCGCTGCTCAAGACTTTCGCGGCGCTCAAGCCCGACGCGCAGGAGGAACTGCACGACGACCTGCTCGATCTGATCGAGCGGCTCAACCGCGCCAAGGACGGCACCATGGTGGTGCCGAGCGAGTATCTCGAGGTGATCGTCGTCAAGCGGTGAGTGCTTTACGACTTCTCATGCAACACCAGCGGTCCTCACCCTCCCCCGGAGGGGGAGGGTCGCGAGCGAAGCTCGCGGGGTGGGGTGAACTTCTTCGCAAAAAGTTCACCCCACCCCGCCCGTCTTCGCTTCGCTACGGCGGTCGACCCTCCCCCTCAAGGGGAGGGTGGCCGAGTTCGTTGCACCACAGAGGCAAAACTACTTCGGCGCCAACCCGTTTTCCCTGATCACCTTCCCCCAGCCGGCGATCTCCTCCGGCACGAACTTCTTCAGATACGCAGGCGTCCGGCGCTCGGGCGCGACCACCGCGGCGCCGGCCTCGCGCAGCTTCGCCTCGATCGCGGGCGTTTCCAGCGCCGCCATCGCGGCCTGCGTCAGCTTTGCCATGATGGGCTCCGGCGTGCCGGCCGGCGCGAACAGGCCGAGCCAGTAGTTGCCGTGCAGGCCGGACACGCCCTGCTCGGCAGTGGTCGCGAGATCCGGCAGCAGCGGCGAGCGCTGGTCCGTCAGCACGCCGTAGAACTTGATGCTCTTCGCCCGGATGTGCGGCAGCGCGCCCGAGGCCACCGGGCAGTAGAGGTCGAGATTGCCGGACAGCAGGTCCTGGATGCCGGCCGCGGCGCTGCGGTACGGTACGTGCGTGAGCGAGACGCCGACCGCGTGCAGGAATTCCGCGCAGGCCAGATGCGTCGCGCCGCCGACGCCCGACGAACCGAACTGCATCTTGTCCTGGTTGGCCTTCATGTAGGCGATCAGCTCCGGCAGAGTGTTCGGCGGCAGCCCGTTGCGGCCGACCAGCACCAGCGGCAGGTCGACGCCGAGCGCGATCGGCACGAGATCGGTGGCCGAGTTGTAGGGCGGCTTTTCCAGCAAGGTCTGGTTCTGCGCGATGGTGTCGGCGCCGCCGACCACGATGGTGTAGCCGTCGGGCGCCGAGCGCGCCGCGCGCAAGGTGCCGGTCGCGCCGCCTGCGCCGCCGACATTCTCGACCACGATCTGCTGGCCCAGAACCTCGGACATCCGCGTCGCCATCAGGCGGCCGAAGATGTCGACACTGTTGCCCGCGCCGAACGGCACGATCAGCGTGATGAAGCGGGTCGGCCAGTCCTGCGCGGCCGCGGCGCCGAGTTGCGCCAGCACCAGCACGGCGGACAGGACAAGGCGGGAAAATCTCATCGGAGTGCTCCTGCGAAAGGCAAGGGTGTAAGTGCTTCAGCCGCCGGTCAAGCCAGCCGGCCGCGCCTTCCGCGGGATGCGTCGTTTCCTCGCAGGGATTGTCGGCCCTGGCGGCCGTCGTGCAAGGCCAAGATTCCGGCAGGCGTTGAGCGATGTTTGATCGGAGGGACGGGCCGGAGGCCGGTCGTTCCGCCAAGTTCCTGTCAGCGAAAACCCTGCAAGGAAAACCCTGCACGAGTGCAGTGCACCGGACATTGGTGTGTTGACCGGCTCCGGCGCCCTCGGCAAGCTTCCCTCCAAATAAAAGCCGGGGAGGAAGCCATGGAAGCCATGGAAGCCATCTACGAAAAGAACCGCGACATCATTCTGCTCGCAGGCCGCATCCTGAGTTGCCTGCTGTTCCTGATTGCGGGCTACAACAAGATCATCAAGCACGACTTCTACGTGGGGTACTTCGGCAAGATCGGCGTGCCGATGCCGTCATTGTCCGTGCCGGGCGCCATGATCTTCGAGATCGTTGGAGGGCTGCTGCTCCTCGTCGGCTACAAGACCCGGTCGGTCGCCTTCCTGCTCGGTCTGTACTCGCTGGTGGCCGGCCTGTTCGCGCACATGGCGTGGGGCGATCCGAACCAGCTCAATCACTTCTTCAAGAACGTCACGATCTTCGGTGCGTTGCTGGCGTTCTCGGTCGCTGGGCCGGGCAAGTACTCCATCGACGAGCGGGGCAAGTAAGACGTCCATCGTGGTCCGTGGCGCGGATGAGCGGAAAGGCGGCTCGCAATGCATGCTCTCCTTCGCACGGCCAGGTTCTTTGGTGCCAGGTTCTTTGGTGCCAGGTTCTTTAGCGCCAGGTTCCTCGGCGCAGCCCTCGTTGCGCTCGCCTGTTGCATGCCCGCGGTCGCCGAGGACTATCCCGCCCGCCCCGTCACGCTGATCGTTCCGTTCCCGGCCGGCGGCGGCGTCGACACGGTCGGCCGGGTGATCGCCGCCAGGCTCACGGCGGCGCTCGGCCAGCAGGTCGTCGTCGAGAACCGGGCCGGTGCGGGTTCGGTGGTCGGCATCCGCGCCGGCGCGAAAGCGCCGGCCGACGGCTACACGCTGCTGATGATCACCACCGGCGCGAGCGCGCCCACCAATCCCGGCTACGACATCTACAAGGACTTCGCGCCGATCGGCCTGATCGCGGCCGTGCCGATCATGATCCAGGCCAACCCGGCGACGCCGGTGAATTCGCTGACCGATCTCGTCGCACTCGCCAAACAATCGCCCGGCAAGCTCACGGTCGGCACACCGCCGCCGCCGACGCTCAATTATTTCGGCATCGAGCTGTTCAAGTCGCTGACCGGCACGGACGTGACGATCGTCACCTACAAGGGCACCGGCCCGCTCACCAATGACGTGGTCGCCGGCCATGTCATGCTGGCCTTCAACACCGTGCCGCCGGCGATCGGCAACATCCAGGCGGGCAAGATCAAGGCCATCGCAGTGTGCGCGCCCGCGCGGCTTGCGGTCCTGCCCGACGTGCCGACCGCGGCCGAGGCAGGTCTGCCCGGGCTCGATGTCGTGCTCTATTACGGACTGCTCGCGCCGGCCGGCACGCCGCCTGCGATCGTGGAGCGCCTGAACAAGGAGCTGCGCAAGATCGTCGACTCCGACGAGGTGAAAGCGCGCATGATCTCCGACGGCGGCGCGGCGATGCCCAGCACGCCGGAAGAATACGCCGCCAACATCCAGCGCGAAGAAGGCAAGTGGCGCGCGCTGATCGACAAGCTCGGCCTCAAGATCGAATAGCGGCTCGGGTCGAGGCCGCCGTCACGTTGTCAGGCTCGAGCTTGAGCTTGCCGGTTCTGCGGCACATCCCCGAGCGCGATGGGGCTGAATGCCTTCACGAAGTCCTGGTCTAGCTTGGGGCCCATGTCGCGCAGGATCTGGTAAGCAGCCTCGTTCGACATCGGCGCTTTGTAGGGACGCCGCTCGATCAACGCCCCGTAGATATCGCTGATGGTCATGAGGCGGACCAGATCCGAGATCTGGCTCCCCTTCAGCCCATCCGGATATCCGGAGCCGTCGAGCAGCTCATGGTGATGGAGCACCATGTCGAGCATTTCCGGGCTGATGTTGTCGTTCCCGGTCAACGCCGCGGCGCCAAACTGCGGATGGTTCTTCATCACGTTGCGCTCGTCCGGCGTCAGCGGGCCGGGCTTTTCGAGAATCGCGATCGGAATCTGCGCCTTGCCGATGTCATGCAGCATGCCGGCAATCGACAGGCGTTCGCAGTCCTGGCGGGCGAAGCCCAGGTGCTGGCCGAATCCGACGACGATGCCCGTCACCAGGAGGCAATGCTGGTAGGTCTGGCTGTGATGCGCGCGCACCGTCTCGATCCACTGGTGGAGGCCCTGGTCCTCCACGCCGCGGGCAATCGCTTCGCCGGCGGAGGCGATGGCGGCGGGTTCGATCGCCGTGCCGGTGGAGGCGGACAGGAATATGTCTTCAAGGCACTGTGCGGCGGCCTTGATGGCCGGCGGCGCTTTGACGACAAAATTCAGATCGCGGTGCGCCAGCGCGGAAAACTCGCTCTTGGCTGCCGGTTCGCTGCGATTGAGCACCGCCGTCAGCTCCCGGCCCGTGATCGGACGGTGCACCATCGCGGTGGCGCCGAGCGCCGAAGCGCGCATGTGCTGCAAATGGGATGATTTGTCGGTGGCGAACACGACGGTCGCGTCGTGCGGCTTGTCCTTGAGCCAGTCCTTCAGCTCGATCAGCAGCTTCGGATTGGTGAGGTCGATGTCGAGCAGGGTGTATTGGCCGGGCTTGGCGCCACGGATGTCCTCGACCGATATGAAGCGAACTTCGAAACTCCCGGCCAACTGCCGGGCGAGATCGTCGGTCGCGGGCGTGCCCTGTCGGATAACGGTCAATTGAGGCACAGCACGCTCCGGCTCAGTCCAGGCACACTTCAGGAAAATTCCTGGCTGTCATTCGGCAACGGTCGCCGCAAAAGGAAATTCCGGCTCGTTGACGTAACGTTTTTCTACACAGTTTGAATTAAAACCAACTTGCCTCGATTGAGGAAACGCTCGCTGCAATCGGTGCATGTGCCCTTTCGGTAAACGATTTATGACGATGCGCGACCCGAAGGACATCGAATGTCGGCAGAACGCAGACAGAGCCTGCATTTCGACTGGGCCCAAATCAAACAACTGTACGCTTGACGTACATTGATGTTCGTATTATGTTCCCTTCCATCCCCGTTCACTGAGGGCGTCTCCGGAGACGTGCCGTTGGCGGAGCGGGGAG
>CAKZHN010000012.1 GCA_936924235.1 uncultured Rhodoplanes sp.
ATAGGGCAGCGTCAGGTCGGCCACGAAATGATGGGCGCCCACGATCCTGCGCACCGGAAAATCCGCGACCGGCGCATTCACATGCGGCACCAGATGCAGCCGGCCCGGGCCGAGCCACGAGCCTTTCACGGTGATGTCGGTGAGATTGTAGGCGACGAGCTGACAGATCTCGGGATGGCCGTCGACGCCGGGGATGAGCTTCAGATTGACTTGGGTCTTGGACAGCGCGGCGGTGGTGCGCACGCCGTTACCGGCCATGCTCTCGTGCTTGTAGCCCATGGTGCCCATGGCCACGAGCTGCCCACCATATTCCAAGGTGCCGGTCAGCGTATCCTTGACGATCTCCAGCTTGGGATGAGCGTATTTTTTGGGGAAACCCCAGATCTCGCGGCCCGCCGCGATTGGCGGATCGTCGTCGAGATACATCTGCGTGACGAAATTGACCTCTTCGCCCTTGTAGCGGCAGGGCAGCACCATGCCGGACTCGGTGTAGCTGCCGAAGCGTGAGCTGTCCGGCATCTTGATCCATTCGTAGTGCACCAGCGGCTGATCCACCCGCTCGAGCGGCTCGGGCAACTGATGGCGAACCACGTCCCAATCCGTCTCGTAGGTGATGACCATGAATTCGCGGTCGATGAAGCGATAAGGCCCGGCCGGATAGCTCGGCCCCGCGGCCGGCATCGAGGGCAGCTTCAGGATTTCATCTTTGTTCATCGCAACCTTTGAACGCTTCTAAGCAAATGCGTCGGCGTCCCGGCTCAAGGCTTGGAAAGCACTGTGAAATCCCACTGTGAAACGGTGCCGACGGCTTTGTGACAGCGGTGTTATGCGGCGTCATGCAGCGGTCACAGCAATTCAAGACACTCGAACGCATGACGTTTGGGCCGTTGGTGCTGGGAATTGGCCGATGCACGACATTCCGACCAAATCGAAACATCGCCTGGCGGAAGCCTCGTCCCCCGCGCAAGCTCCGCATCCTTGGCGGCCGGAGCGCTGCGACCGCATCGCCCTGGTGCTGCAGGGTGGCGGCGCGCTCGGCGCCTATCAGGCCGGCGTCTATCAGGCGATGCACGAGGCCGGCGTCGAGCCGGACTGGGTGTCCGGTGTCTCGATCGGCGCGATCAATTCGGCGATCATCGCCGGCAATCCGCCGAGCCGCAGGCTGAAGCAGCTCCAGACATTTTGGGAGCGCATCACCGAGCGGAAAATCTGGGCGTTCACGCCCGACGGCGACGTGTTCCGCAAGGCGCGCAACGCCACGAGTTGCTTCGTCACCACCATGGCGGGCCAGCCGGGCTTCTTCCAACCGCGCTTTCCCAATCCGTGGCTGAGCCTCACCGGCGCGACCACGGCAACCAGCTATTACGACAGCGAGCCGCTGCGCGAGACGCTTTATGAACTCGTCGACTTCTCGCTGATCAACGATCAGGCCACCCGCTTCTCGGTCGGCGCCGTCAACGTCCTCACCGGCAACTTCATCTATTTCGACAATGCCAAGGAGAGGATCGAGCCGGACCACATCATGGCCAGCGGCGCGCTGCCGCCCGCTTTGCCGATGATGAAGATCGGCACCGATCATTTCTGGGACGGCGGCATCGTCTCCAACACGCCGCTGCAACATCTGCTCGATCAGGACGACCGGCTGAACACCCTGGTGTTCCAGGTCGACCTGTTCAGCGCGCGTGGCGTGCTGCCGCGCGACATGCAGGACGTGCTCGCGCGACACAAGGACATCATGTACTCGTCGCGCACGCGTTACACCACAGACGTGTTCCGCCGCATCCACACCTGGAAGACAACGCTGCAGAAGGCGTTGGCGAAGATTTCCGACGATCAGCTGAGCGACCCCGAGCGCAAGCTCAAGGACGAGCTTTCGGACCTTGCCGAGATCACCATCCTGCACCTGATCTATCAGCAGAAGGCCTACGAGGGTCACGCCAAGGACTACGAATTCTCCGGCACCTCGATGCGCGAGCATTGGCAGAGCGGCTACGAGGACACGCGGCGCACGCTGAAGCGGCGCGAATGGCTTTCCATGCCGCCGGCCGGCTCCGGCATCGTGGTGCACGACGTTCACCGGGAGGTGGATTGAGGTCGCCGCGGCGGAAGCCTGTCGATCTTCGGTCTTGAGGGGTGGGATCGCAGATGAATGTGCGGGTGTCTGACGGTGCCGCGCCGGGCGCGGGCGGAGCCCATGCGGTCTCTGGGATTGTCCCCGGACTGGTCTGGGCGTTCCACATTCACGACGACGGCTCGGTCGAGAATCTGCCGGTCGGCAAGCCGATCGCCTCGCACCACGACGGCTGGCGCTGGCTGCATCTCGACTTGGCCAACGTGCAGGCGCAGCAATGGCTCCGCACGGCGGATTTGCCGCCGATCGGCGTCGCCACGATGCTCTCGGCCAACCCGCATCAGCAGCTCCATGTCGGCGAAACCCTGATTCACGGCGTGTTCGCGGATCTGCTTCGCAACATCGAAGGTGCCAGTAACGAGATCGGCCATCTGCATTTCATGATGTCCGACCGGCTGCTGATCAGCGGGCGCCACCATGCCCTGGCGTCGGTGCAGTCGGCCCGCGAACAGATCGAGCGTGGCGCCTGCCGGCTGCCGCACGTCGCGGCGCTGCTGGAGCTGATCGTCGAGCACCTGGCCGACGGCATCGATGATGCCGCCGACCGGCTGGAAACCGAGCTCGACCGCGTCGAGGATGAGCTCGCGATCGGCACCACCAAGAGCGCGGCGCGGCAGACCCTGTCGGGCAACCGCCGCACCGTGGTGCGCCTGCATCGCCAGCTTTCGGGGCTGCGCGCCCTCTTCCACCGGCTCGAACGGCAGAACATCGACGGGCTGCCGCCGGAACTGCGGATCGCCGCGGGCAAGCTCGCGCAACGGCTCGACGATCTCGACCACACAGTGGTGGAAATCCGCGAGCGCGGACATCGCCTGCAGGAGGAGCTGTCGCAGCTGCTCACCGAGGAATCCAACCGCCACCTCGGGATCCTCTCGGTCCTCACCGCGTTGTTACTGCCGCCCACTCTCGTCACCGGCTTCTTCGGCATGAACGTCAAAGGCATGCCGCTGAACGTCGATGAAACAGACGTGTTCTGGGCCAGCGCGCTGGTGGTCGCCTCGCCGCTGCTCGTCTATTTCGTCATGCGACGCTTCGGCATGTTCAAGTCCTAAGGAGAAGTCCAATGAAAGGCCTCAAGAACGGAAATGGCGACGCGTTGCGCGCGCAGATCGCTGAAGAGATGGCGGACAGCTTCGACGAGGAGCTGGAGCTCGAGTTCGACGACGAGCGCCTCGACAAGCTGCTCAGCGAGGTCGAGGACACGCCGGACCGCGACACGCTCGACCGCAAGGTCTACTTCAAAGAGCTGCTCCGCATGCAGGGCGAGCTGGTCAAGCTGCAGGACTGGGTGCAGCACGAAAAGAAGAAGGTCGTGGTGATCTTCGAGGGTCGCGACTCCGCCGGCAAGGGCGGCGTGATCAAGCGCATCACCCAGCGGCTCAACCCGCGCATCTGCCGGGTCGCGGCGCTGCCGGCGCCGAACGAGCGCGAGCGCACGCAATGGTACTTCCAGCGCTACGCCGCCCACCTGCCCTCGGGCGGCGAGATCGTGCTGTTCGACCGGAGCTGGTACAACCGCGCCGGCGTCGAGCGCGTGATGGGCTTCTGCACCGACGAGCAGTACGAGGAGTTCTTCCACTCGGCACCGGAGTTCGAGCGGATGCTGGTGCGCTCGGGCACCATCCTGCTCAAGTACTGGTTCTCGATCACCGACGAGGAGCAGCAGTTCCGCTTCATGATGCGGATCCACGATCCGCTCAAGCAGTGGAAGCTGAGCCCGATGGACGTTCAGGCGCGCGCCCGCTGGGAGCAGTACACCAAGGCCAAGGAGACCATGCTCGAGCGCACGCATATCCCCGAGGCGCCGTGGTGGGTGGTCGAGGCGGTCGACAAGAAGCGCGCGCGGCTGAACTGCATCAGCCATTTCCTGAGCCAGATTCCGTACCAGGACGTCGCGCATGTCCCGGTGGTGCTGCCGCCGCGGGTGCGCAATCCGGACTACCACCGCGGGCCGATCCCGAAGGAGATGTACGTCCCGGCGACGTATTAGGGATACGCTGACTTTTTATTTTTGAAACAAGCGCGTTCTCGCCCCGTCATCTTGAGGTGCGAGCGCAGCAAGCCTCGAAGGATGCGGCCCCGAAATCGCGGGCCGTATCCTTCGAGGCTCGTTCGCTTCGCTCACTCGCACCTCAGGATGACGGGGATAGACCGTCCGGGTTGACTGAAAGCCGCGTTTCAGTCCGGCGCCTTCAGCCGATAACCGATACCCGTCTCCGTCAGCACATATTGCGGCGTGTTCGGATCAGCCTCGATCTTCTGCCGGAGCTGCCGCACATAGACGCGCAAGTACTGCGCGTCGGTGAGATCGTCCCACAACTCGCCGAGCAGGAACTTGTGCGTCAGCACCTTGCCGGCGTGCTGCACCAGGATGCGCAGCAGGTCGTACTCCTTGGGCGACAGCTTCACCTCCTTGTCGCGCACCTTGACGATGCGCCGCACCAGATCGACGGAGAGATCGCCGGTGCGGAACACCGGCCGCTCGCCGTGCACCTGAAGCTGGTGGCGGAGCGCGGCGCGCATCCGCGCCAGCAGCTCGTCCATGCCGAACGGCTTGGTGACGTAATCGTCCGCGCCGAGATCGAGCGCCTGTACCTTGCCGGCCTCGTCGCCGCGGCTCGACAGCACCACGATCGGCACGCTTTCGTTCTTCGACCGTATCTGCCGAAGCAGCTCGTGGCCCTGAATGTCCGGCAGGCCGAGATCGAGGATCACGAGATCGGGCTGCTCGCCCATCAGCTCGAGCGCGGTCTTGCCGTTGGGGGCCTCCAGCACCTGATAGCTCTGCGTGGCCAATCCCATCCGCAACAGCTTGCGGATCGGCGGCTCGTCGTCGACCACCAGCACCTTGATCGGGGCGGCGCTCATGCGGCGGTTTCCAACGCCTGGGTCGCCGCCGTTTGCGGCAGCGCGATCGTGAACACCGCGCCCGGACGGTCCGGCCGGTTCGCGGCGGTGAGGCTGCCCTGCATCGCCTCGACGAAGCCGCGCGCAATGGACAGCCCGAGCCCGGTGCCGGCCTTGACCTGATCGGTCTTCTGCGCCCGGTAGAACTTGTCGAAGATATGCTCGACGTCGGTGGCCGCAATCCCATCGCCCTCGTCAATGACTTGCAGATAAATCCGCTCGCGGTCGCGCCAGGTCCGGATCGCGATCGTGGTGCCGGTGGGCGCGTATTTCGCGGCGTTGTCGAGCAGGTTGAACAGCGCCTGCTCGAACAGCACTGCGTCGACGGCAATCATCGGCAGGTCCTTGGCCAGATCGAGCTCGACGCGATGCCCGGCCAGGATCTTGGCGGCCCGGCGCAACGCGGAGCCCACGATCTCGCCGATGTCATGGGGCGCGAGATTGGGCTCGATCGCGCCGGACTCGAGCTTGGTCATGTCGAGCAGGTTGGCAATGAAACGGTTGAGCCGCTCGGACTCGTCGACGATGGTCGAAAGCAACTCCACGCGCTGCGCCTCGCTGAGCTTGTCGGCGAGATCGCGCAGCGTGCCGGCGGAGCCGAGCACCGCCGCGAGCGGCGTCTTGAGGTCGTGCGAGATCGAGGTGAGCAGCGCCGAGCGCAGCCGCTCGGTCTCGACCGTGCGCTTGACGCGGTCCATGTCCTCCACGAGATGCACCCGCTCAATGGCGAGCGCGCCCTGGTCGATCAGCGCGTCGAGCAGCCGCCGCTCGTCGGGCGTCAAGAGCGGCCCGGGCTTGTCGCTGTCGATGCCGACCACGCCGATGGCGCCGCGGCCGGTGCGCATCGGCAGGAACAGGCGCTTGGCGCCCGGCAGGGTGTCGGAGCCCCGCCCCGCCGGCCGGTCGTTGTGCCAGGCCCAATTGGCGGCCGCGAGATCGGCGTCGTCGAGCGTATCCTCCGGCGGATAGCCGGCCTTGACCGTGATCTTGCCGTTCTCGGGCAAAAGCAGCACGACGCGCACCTTCAGCATCAGCGCTGTCTGATAGGCGGTCGCCCAGAGCACATCGTCGAGCGTGCCGGTGCCGGCGAGCTTGCGGCTGAACGAATAGAGCGACTCGGTGGTGCGCGCCCGGCTCATCGCGACCACCGCCTGGGTGCGCACGCGGGCCGCGACATTGGACACGATCACCGCCATCACGATGAAGAAGAAGAACGCCGCGACATTGGTCGGCTCGGCGATGGTGAATTCGTAAAGCGGTGGCAGGAAGAAGAAGTTATAGCAGAGCGACGAGACGATGCTGGCGAACAGCGAGGGCCACAAGCCATAGCGCACCGCGACGCCAACCACCGCGGTCAGAAACACCAGGTCGACGTTTTCGAGGCCAAGGCGCGGGATAATGAGTTCGCCTGTGCCAAGCGCGATCGCAACGGCCACCAACGCCACGAGATAGGGCCGCGGATCGAGCGCCTGGGCGACCTCGGCGGCGCGCACGGTCTTCTTCGGGATGGGCTCGCCCGCCACCGCGTCGCCGGCGATGACATGCACGCTGATGTTGCCGGACCGCCGCACCAGATCGTGGACCACCGAGCCGTGCATGATCTCGAACCAGCGCGAGCGGGTGGACTTACCGATCACGATCTGGGTGACGTTGTGCGACTGCGCATAGCCGATCACGTCATCGGCGAGGCGCTGATCCGCGGTCGGAATCGTGACCGCCTCGCCGCCCAGCCCCTCCACGAGACGCAGCGTGTCGGCAATGCGGTCGCGCTGGTCCTCGGTGTATTGCAGGCTCCGGCGGCTCTCGACATAGAGCGCCACCCAGGGCCCGTGCAGTCGGTCGGCAAGCCGCTTGGCGTAGCGCACGAGGCCCGCGGCGCGCGGGTCCTCGCTGACGCAGACCAGAATGCGCTCGCCCGCGGGCCACGGCCCCTGGATGGCGCGGGCCTGCATCTCGGTGAGAAGCTGCTCGTCGACCCGGTCGGCGGTCCTTCGCAGCGCAAGCTCACGCAGCGCGGTGAGATTGGCCGGCGAGAAGAAGTGCTCGAGTGCGCGTTCAGCTTGGCGGGGCACATAGACCTTGCCCTCCTTCAGGCGCTGGATCAGGTCGTCGGGCGTCAGGTCAATGAGCTCGACCGCATCGGCGCGGTCGAAGATCGCGTCCGGCACGGTCTCGCGCACCCGCACATGGGTGATCTGCGCGACCACGTCGTTGAGGCTTTCGATGTGCTGGATGTTGACCGTGGTGTAGACGTTGATGCCGCGGTCGAGCAACTCCTCGACGTCGAGATAGCGCTTGGGATGGCGGCTACCGGCGGCGTTGGTGTGGGCGAGCTCGTCGACGAGAACGATCTGCGGCCCGCGGGCGATAATGCCGTCGAGGTCCATCTCCTCGAGGATCTGGCCTTTGTAGTCGAGCTGCCGCCGCGGCACGACCTCGAGGCCGTCCAGCAGCGCCTCGGTCTCCTTGCGGCCGTGGGTCTCGACCACGCCGATGACGACGTCGTAGCCGTCGCGCTGCCGGGCCCTGGCCTGCTGCAGCATCTCGTAGGTCTTGCCGACGCCGGGCGCGGCGCCGACGAAAATCCGGAGCTTGCCCGAGCGCCGTTCCTCCTTCCGCGCCGCTTCCAGCAGCGCTTCCGGCGAGGGCCTATGGTCGTGCCGGGAATCGTCCATGCCTAGACATATAGTCCTCCGGCCATCGCCTTGTCAGGCGACAGCCGGATGCCTGCCCTACCCGGCGGACACTTTGTCCAGGTCGAGATTGAGCTGCAGAACGTTGACGCGCAGCTCGCCGAAGATGCCGAAGGTCCGGCCTTCGACGTGGTCCTGGACGAGCTGCCGCACGCGGTCCTCCGGGAGCTTCCGCGCCTTGGCGATGCGCGGCACCTGGAACAGCGCCGCCTCCGGCGAGATGTGCGGGTCGAGCCCGCTGCCGGACGTGGTCACCAGATCGATCGGCACTGGCATCCCGGGGTTCTCCTGCTTCAGCTTTTCGACGTCCTCCTTCACGCGGTCGGCGAGCGCCTTGTTGGTCGGGCCGAGATTGGCGCCGCCCGAGTTGGCAGCGTTGTAGGGAGCCGGAACGGTCTTGGAGGAATCCTGCGGATCCGGCGCGGTGGTCGCCGACGGGCGACCGTGGAAGTACTTCTCCTCGGTGAAGCTCTGGCCGATCAGGGCCGAGCCGATCACCTTGCCGTCCTTCTCGATCAGGCTCCCGTGCGCTCGCAATGGGAAGATGGTTTCGGCAATGCCGGTGATCGCCAGCGGATAGGCAAGCCCGGTGATGAGCGTCAGCGCGACGAGCAGCACGATGGCCGGGCGGATTTCTCGCAACATGATTGTTCTCCCTCAAGCCAGACGCAGGGCGGTGACCGCCATGTCGATGGCCTTGATGCCGACAAACGGGATGACCACGCCGCCGACGCCGTAGATCCAGAGATTGCGGCGAAGCAGCGCGGCGGCGCCGATCGGGCGATAGCGCACGCCCTTCAGCGCCAACGGGATGAGCGCGATGATGATCAACGCATTGAAGATGATCGCCGACAGGATCGCGCTCTGCGGCGTCGACAGGCCCATGATGTTCAGCGCCTGAAGCTGCGGATAGAAGGCCACGAACATCGCCGGGATGATGGCGAAATACTTCGCCACGTCGTTGGCGATCGAGAACGTGGTCAGCGCGCCGCGGGTCATCAGGAGCTGCTTGCCGATCTCGACGATCTCGATGAGCTTGGTCGGGTTGGAGTCGAGATCGACCATGTTGCCGGCCTCGCGCGCCGCCTGGGTGCCGGTGTTCATGGCGACACCCACGTCGGCCTGGGCCAGCGCCGGCGCGTCATTGGTGCCGTCGCCGCACATCGCGACGAGCTTGCCCTTGGCCTGCTCGTCGCGGATGAGCTTGAGCTTGTCCTCGGGGGTGGCCTGCGCCAGGAAGTCGTCGACGCCGGCCTCGGCGGCGATGGCCGCGGCGGTCATCGGGTTATCGCCGGTGATCATAACGGTGCGGATGCCCATGCGGCGCAGCTCGGCAAAGCGCTCGCGGATGCCGCCCTTGACGATGTCCTTGAGTTGGATGACGCCGAGGAGCTTGCCGTCCTTCGCGACAGCGAGCGGCGTGCCGCCGGCCTTGGCGATGCTTTCCGCGATGGCCTGGACCTCGCGGACGGTGTCCGGGCTCACCGACGAAGGCGCGAGCCGCATGGCGGTCGAGCCCACGGTCACGGGTGTCGGGCTGAGGTAGTTCAGCACCGAATCCACGGCACCCTTGCGCACCCAGGAGTCGCCGATATCGACGCCGCTCATGCGGCTCTGCGCGGTGAACGGCACGAACCGGGCCTTCATCTCGACAAGATCACGGCCGCGGATGCCGTACTTCTCCTTGGCCAGCACGACGATCGAGCGGCCCTCCGGCGTCTCATCCGACAGCGAAGCGAGCTGCGCCGCGTCGGCCAGTTCCTGCTCGCTCACGCCGCGCAGCGGCTTGAACTCGGTGGCCTGGCGGTTGCCGAGCGTGATGGTGCCGGTCTTGTCGAGCAGCAACGTGTCGACGTCGCCCGCCGCCTCGACGGCGCGGCCGGACATGGCCAGCACATTGAATCGCACCAGGCGGTCCATGCCGGCAATGCCGATCGCCGAAAGCAGCGCGCCGATGGTGGTCGGGATCAGCGTGACGAACAGCGCCACCAGGATCACCACCGACACCGCGCCGCCCGCATAGGCGACGTAGCTCGGGATGGTCGCGGTCGCGAACACGAAGATGATGGTGAGGCCCGCAAGCAGGATGTCGAGCGCGATTTCGTTCGGCGTCTTCTGCCGCTCGGCACCCTCCACCAGGCGGATCATGCGGTCGATGAAGGTCGAGCCGGGCGCGGCCGTGATCTTCACCTTGATCCAGTCGGACAGCACCTGGGTGCCGCCGGTGACCGCCGAGCGGTCGCCGCCGGACTCGCGGATCACGGGCGCCGATTCACCGGTGATCGCCGCCTCGTTGACCGAGGCGATGCCTTCGATCACCTCGCCGTCGGACGGGATGGTGTCGCCGGCCTCGACCAGGACGATGTCGCCGACCTTGAGGCTCGTGCCCGGCACGAGCTTGTGCGCCCTTCCCTCCACGCTGTGGAGCAGCTTGGCCTGGGTCTCGGTGCGCTGACGGCGCAGCGTCTCGGCTTGCGCCTTGCCGCGGCCCTCGGCCACGGCTTCGGCGAAGTTGGCAAACAGCACAGTGAACCACAGCCAGATCACGATCTGGATCTCGAAGGCGAGCGTCTGCGTGCCGGTGATCAGGTCACGAACCAGGATCACCGTGGTCAGCGCCGTGACGACCTCGAGCACGAACATCACGGGGTTCTTCATCAGCGTGCGCGGATTGAGCTTGGCGAAGGCCGCGCCGATGGCGGGCAGCACGATCTTCGGATCGACCAGGGTCGATGCCGGCGTGCGCCTGCGGGTGGTTGCAGTGTTCATGGGAGAATTCCGATCAGTTCGAAGCAAAGGTTGAGCCCGCGACCGTCGCGAAGTGCTCGACGAGCGGTCCAAGCGCGAGCGCCGGGAAGAACGTAAGACCGCCGACGATCAGGATCACGCCAACGACCAGGCCGACGAACAGCGGGCTCGTGGTCGGGAAGGTGCCGAGCGACGGCGGCACGGATTTCTTGACGGCAAGCGAGCCCGCGATCGCCATGGCCGGCACGATCATCCAGAAGCGGCCGACCAGCATCGCGACGGCGCCGGTCAGGTTGTAGAACAGGATGTTTCCGGTGAGGCCGCCGAAGGCCGAGCCATTGTTGGCGGTCTGCGACGTGAAGGCATAGAGGACCTCGGAGAAGCCGTGCGGTCCGGGGTTGGCCATCGAGGCCACCGCGGGCGGATAGACCACAGCGACCGCGGTCCAGCCGAGATACATCAGCGGCAGGACGAGAATGGCGAGCATCGCCATCTTCACTTCCTTGGCCTCGATCTTCTTGCCGACATATTCCGGCGTGCGGCCGACCATCAGGCCTGCCACGAAGATGGCGAGGACGACGAACAGCAGCATGCCGTAGAGGCCGGCGCCGACGCCGCCGATGATGATCTCGCCGAGCTGCATGTTGATCAGCGGGATCATGCCGCCGAGCGCCGTGAACGCGTCATGCATGGCGTTGACGGCGCCGCAGGAAGCCGCGGTGGTGACGACGGCGAACAGCGCAGAGCCGACGATACCAAAGCGGACCTCCTTGCCCTCCATGTTGCCGCCGGCGAGACCCATGGCGTTGAGGATGTCGTTGCCGCGCGCCTCGGCCCAGTAGCAGACCAACACGCCGGCGATGAACAGCACGCCCATCGCGGCGAGGATCGCCCAGCCCTGTTTCTGATTGCCGACCATGCGGCCGAACACGTTGGTGAGGCCGGCACCCAGCGCGAAAATCGAGATCATCTGGATGAAGTTCGACACTGCGCCGGGGTTCTCGAACGGATGCGCCGCGTTGGCGTTGAAGAAGCCGCCGCCGTTGGTGCCGAGCATCTTGATGGCGATCTGCGAGGCCACCGGGCCGACCGCGATGGTCTGCTTGGCGCCTTCCAGCGTCGTGGCCTCGACATAAGGGCCGAGTGTCTGCGGGATGCCCATGGCGACGAGCACCAGCGCATAGACCACGCAGATCGGCAGCAGGATGTAGAGCGTGCAGCGGGTGAGATCGACCCAGAAATTGCCCACGGTGCGCGCCGAGGCGCGCGCGAAGCCACGAATGAGCGCCACCGCGAGCACGATTCCGGTCGCCGCCGACAGGAAGTTCTGGTGCGTCAGGCCGAGCATCTGCACGAGATACGACATCGTGCTTTCGCCGCCGTAGTTCTGCCAGTTGGTGTTGGTGATGAAGCTGATCGCAGTATTGAAGGATAGATCAGGCGCCACCGCCGACTGCTCGGCCGGATTGAACGGCAGCACCGCCTGGAAGCGCATCAGGACATAAAGAATGAGGAAGCCCACGACATGGAACAGCAGCATCGCGATCGTGTAGGTCAGCCAATGCTGCTCCTGCCTCTCGTCGACGCCGCTGATGGCGTAGAGCCCGGCTTCGACGGGACGAAGCACCGGCGACAGGAACGTGCGCTCGCCGTTGAAGACGCCCGTCATGTACCAGCCGAGCGGCTTCACCAGCGCGATGACGATTGCGCAATAGAGGATGATCTGAATCCAGCCGATGAAGGTCATGGTGCAAAATCCTTCAGAAGCGCTCGGGCCGCAGCAGAGCGTAAGTGAGGTAGAACAGCAGCCCCGCGGTCACGAGAGCGGCGAGCGAATAGTCGAAAATCATGGCTGCCTCCTCAGAGCCGTTCGCAGGCGTAGGTGTAGCCAATGGTCAGCGCGAACAGGCCGAGGCCGAGCGCCAAGAGAATGATGTCCAGCATGTGCTGCTCCTTGAACGTCATCGATGCGCGCGTGGGCGCACGCATCGTCGCGCGCGAACGGATCGCGCCTTCGATCGGACGATCAGGTGCCACTCAAGGCGTAGGTTTTCGAGATGAGGCGGCCGGCGACGATATAGGAATCTTATAAAGACGCGGCCCGTAGAGGCGCGTGTTGCCGGGGGCTAAGTCCTCGGCAACAGCAAGCATTCCGTAGAAATTGAGGCTCAGACCGAGCGCTTAACCCGCGACCGCCTCGGTCATGCGCTTGCGCAATGCAGGTCCACGCCCATCGCCGGCCGGCTGATAGAACGCGCTATAACGGCGCGTCGCATCGGCAAAGGCCTCGGCGTCGGAGGACTTGGTCACCTCGAAGGCATCGAAGCCTGCCCGAATGAGAAACAGGAACTGATCGCGCAGCACCTGACCTGTTGCACGGAGTTCACCACGAAAACCATAGCGCTCGCGCAGCAGGCGCGCCTGGCTATAGGCGCGGCCGTCCTGGAACTTGGGAAACACCAGCGCGACAACGTCCAAGCGGTTCAGATAAGGCGCAAGCTCGGCGATGTTGCGATTGTTCGGCCAGATTACTCCGGTCCGGCCGGACCGCCGCAGCAGCTCGTCGGCATCGGCGGTGAGCCGCGCCGCCGGCACCAGCACCGCGCCATCGTCGGCGACGGCCTCGTCGTCGAGCACGCGGACAAACGGGTCTTCGACGATCTTCAGATTCTTAACGAGCGGCATAGACGCGCTCCTTGAACGGCTCGACACCAAGGCGTTTGACAGTCTCGACGAACAGCTCGTTCGGCCGCTCGCGAAGCTCGATATAGGCCGCCACCACGTCCTCGATGACGTCGGCGACCTCGTCGTAGGGCACCGCTGGCCCGAGCAGCGCACCGAGCTCGGCGTTCTCGTCGGCCCGGCCGCCGAGCGTGATCTGGTAGAACTCCTCGCCATTCTTCTCGACACCGAGGATGCCGATGTGACCCACGTGATGGTGGCCGCAGGCATTGATGCAGCCCGAAATGTTGACGTGCAGCCGGCCGATGTTGTGCTGCGACTCGATGTTCCTGAAACGCCGCGTCAGCTCCTGCGCCACCGGGATCGAGCGCGCATTGGCGAGGCTGCAGTAGTCGAGCCCCGGACAGGCGATGATGTCGGAGACAAGCCCGACATTCGGCGTGGCGACGCCGATCCGGTCGAGCGCTTCCCACAGCGCCGGCAGATCACGCTGCGGCACGTGCGGCAGCACCAGGTTCTGCTCGTGGCCCACCCGGATCTCGCCGAACGAATAGCGCTCGGCGAGGTTGGCGATCGCGTCCATCTGGTCCGCCGTGGCGTCGCCCGGCGGCGCGCCCTCCGGCTTCAGCGACAGCGTGACGATGGCGTAGCCCGGCACCTTGTGGGGCGACACCGCGTTGCGGTACCAGCGCGCGAACTGCGGCTTGATACTCTGCGCGCGCTGCAGCTCGATCGGCCCGTTCGCCAGCCGCTCGTAGGCCGGATATTGGAAGCGCACCGCGATATCCGCGATGAAATCCGCGCCGATCGCCAGCGGCCCGTCCTTGATCGACTGCCATTCGGCCTCGACCTCGGAGGCGAACTTCTCGACACCGAGCTCGTGCACCAGAATCTTGATGCGCGCCTTGTAGATGTTGTCGCGGCGGCCGTACTGGTTGTAGACGCGCAGGATCGCCTCCACGTAGCTCAGGAGGTCGCGCTTGTGCAGGAACGGCTTCACGGTCTTGCCGACGAAGGGCGTACGGCCGAGGCCGCCGCCGACCACCACCTCGAAGCCAAGCTCACCCGCACCGTTCTTGTGCATCCGCAGCCCGATGTCGTGGACGCGGATCGCGGCGCGATCGTGCTTCGACGCCGTCACCGCGATCTTGAACTTGCGCGGCAGGAACGAGAACTCCGGATGCATGGTGCAGTGCTGGCGGAGGATTTCCGCGTAGATGCGCGGGTCCTCCAGCTCGTCCGGCGCCACGCCGGCCCACTGGTCGGTGGTGATGTTGCGCACGCAGTTGCCGCTGGTCTGCATGCCGTGCAGCCCGGTCTCAGCCAGATCGGCCATCACGTCCGGCAGGTCCGAAAGCTTGATCCAGTTGAACTGCATGTTCTGCCGGGTGGTGAAATGGCCGTAGCCGCGGTCGTAGCGCCGCGCGATATGCGCCAGCGTGCGAAGCTGCGGCGAGGACAGCGTGCCGTACGGAATGGCGATGCGCAGCATGTAGGCGTGAAGCTGCAGATAGACGCCGTTCATCAGCCGCAGCGGCTTGAACTCGTCCTCGGTCAGCGCACCGGACAGCCTGCGCCCGACCTGGTCGCGAAACTCGTTGACGCGCTCGGCGAGCAGCGTGCGGTCGAAATCGTCGTAGATGTACATTGCGCAATTCCCGTTCAGTTCAGCGGCCGGTGATGCCCGGCAAATCGAAGGTCGGCCCGGCCATGCGGATCTGCTCGCGCAGATTGCCCGGCATGACGCGGCCGCCGGCGGTGTCGACCGGCGCCACATAGGGCCCGACCGCTTCGAGGCCTTCATTCGATGCGGCGGCGAGCAACGCCTTGGCATCGGTCGCGTTGTGCACGACGGCTGCGGCTTCGAGGTCGGTGGTCCAGCCGCCGAGCATGGCGCGATAGACCACGGCGCCGTCGCTCAGCCGGTTCGCGGTCACGACCACGGGGCCGTGGACCTTGAGCTTCTGTTGTGTGGGCGCAGTCATAGGGCCACCTCGATATGCCGATGTTGCGTTGAATGTCCGACGCCCGGCACCACGGTGACCGCGACGCCTTGCGCCCGCAGATGTTCGAGCTCCGCGCCGCCGCCGCGGCCCGCCGCGAAGGGATCGCCGCCCTTCAGCAGCACGACCTGCTGGCCGGCCTCGGCAGCCTCAGCGAGTTGCCGATTGATCTCGCCCTGACCAAGCCCGCCGACGGATACCAGCTCGGCGTCCCGGCGCACGCGATCGAGGATCTCCGGACCAACCTGCTCGTCGTAGAACACCACGTCGGCGTTCTGCAGCGCGTTCAAGGCGCGCAGCGTCAGCAGATCAGCATCGCCCGGGCCGGCGCCGACCAGATGCACGGTGCCCTGTGCGTCGCGTTCGAAGGATTCGGCCTGACCGATGGCGCGGGACAACTCCGCCTCGGCGTCTTCCACGCGTCCCGCCAGGAACGCCGCGCCGATCGGTCCGTCGATGACGCGCTCCCAGAACCTCCGCGGCGAAAAGCCAGCAATGCGTTTGCGGGCCGCGATGACACCATCGCGATGCCGCCGCATCAGGGCCGCGAACTCGCCGATGCGCGCCGGAAGAATGGCCTCGATCCGCTCGCGGATGCGCCGCGCCAGCACCGGCGACGCGCCACCGGTGCCGATCGCGACCGTGACGTCACCGCGATTGACGATCGCCGGAAAGATGAAGGTCGAGAGGTCGAGCCGGTCCACCACGTTGACCGGAGCGCCGAGCGCCTTGGCGCGCGCCGCGATCCGATCATCGGGGCCGCGCCCTGCGGCGCTGACCACGGCGAGCGCCGCCGCGATATCCGCATCACCGGGCTCGCCGGTCCGCCGCTCGATGCGGCCCGCATAGTGCTCGTCGAATGCCACCTGCTCAGCGGTCTCGCCGTCGGTCGAGAACCAGCGCACCTGCGCACCCGCGGCGCGAAGGAGTTGCAACTTCGCCTTCGCCTGCGCACCGGAGCCTATCAGCAGCACCGGACGCGACGAGACCTCGAAGAACACCGGGAGAAAACCCATCGGATCGAAACTCCGGTTGACGAAAATTTTTTTCTATATAAGTCTCGATTAAAGCTCTTGAATAGAAAAATCTTCTACTACGAGCGATCCGAACCTTGGCAGACCCCATGCGCCAAATCATCCAAAGCGAAATGGATATTCTCACCGCTGCCAAACGCGGATGCGTTCGCCCGAAAACGGAGCGCGCGCCATGACCGCGATGGTCCAGCAAGCGGTGCTCGGCGCCGCGATTTCGCACCGTCCCCTGGTTCACGTTGCCGTCATCGGCTCGGCCGGGCACGGCAAGTCCGCGGTCATCAGCCGGCTGCTCGCCGAAACGGGTTGCCGCGCCGGCGATGCCAACGCCCTGCGCACGCCCTCCCATGATGTCCAGCTGATCGACGATCCGGACCAGAACGAGTTGCTGCGCGACAGCCTTGCCGGTCTCACGCCGGCCGACGCCGCGGTGCTGGTGGTGGATGCCAGCGAGCGCAAGCGCGACCAGGGCCTGATCTACGGCCAGCTTCTCAAGCTGCTCGGCATCCGCCAGATCGTGGTGGTGATCAGCAAGCTTGACGGCATCGCCTACGACGCCGGGCGCTTCCGCGAGATCGAAACAGCGATCGTTCGCGATCTGAAGAGCTTCGGGCTCACGCCGGCCGACGTCATTCCGGTGTCGGCGCGCCACGGCGAAGGTCTGACCCGGCAAGCCACCACTGCCGAATGGTATCGCCCGACGCTGCTTGCAGCGCTCGACCAGCTTTCGCCCGCGCACGCAATGCGGAAGCCCTTCGTCCCTCCCGCCTCCATCCAGACCCCGTCTGCCGCCTAGTGCATCATGAGCAAAATTGAAATTGTGCCGCCCTCGCCGGTTCAGCCCGCCGCCGATGGTGTGATCCCGCTTCAAGACCGTGCCGCCTTGTTGACGTCGCTTGCGGTGCTGTCGCCGCCGGAACGGCTGGCGCGGCTGCGCCAGGAGCTTGCCGGCAAGATCACGCTGACCACGAGCTTCGGCATGGAAGGCCAGGTCATCCTGCATTGGATCGCCGAGCAGGATCTCGATATCGACGTGGTGACGCTCGACACAGGCCGGCTGTTTCCCGAGACCTACGAGCTGTGGGCGCAGACCGAGCAGCGCTACGGCCGCACCATCCGGGCGATCTATCCGGAGCCCGTGGCGCTCGAAACGCTGGTCGCGCAGCAGGGCATCAACGGCTTCTACCAGTCACGCGACGCACGCGAGGCCTGCTGCAACGTGCGCAAGGTCGATCCGCTGCGGCGCGCGCTCGAGGGAGCGCAGGCCTGGATCACCGGGCTGCGCGCCGATCAGTCGGCGTTTCGTTCGCAGTCCTCCGTGGTCATATTCGACACCGGGCGCAACCTGCTCAAGGTCAGCCCGCTGTTCGACTGGACCCGGCAGGCCGTCGCCGACTTTGCCGCGGCCAACAACGTGCCGATCAACAAGCTGCACGCCCAGGGCTTCGTCTCGATCGGCTGCGCGCCCTGCACGCGCGCGATCGCGCCGGGCGAGCCCGAGCGCGCCGGCCGCTGGTGGTGGGAAACCGAAGACAAGAAGGAGTGCGGGCTGCACCTGCCCCGCAGTTAAAATAATCCCAGTTCAGGCCGGCAGCTGATTGGCCGGCCTGTCGAGGCTGCGCTTGACCTCGACCGCCTGGGCGGCCTGCTTGCGGATCTGCGCGGCCACCGGCATCAGGAGCTCGCGCGCCTGCTGAATGCCACTGCGTGCGGTGTCGAGCTTGGTGTCGCCAGGCAACGGCGTGTCGTTGAGCCTGCGGTCGATGGCTGCAATCACCCGCTCGACCTCAAGGCGGGGCCCCTCGCCCACCACCATCTCGGCGGCCAGCAGCCGCACCAGATGCAGCAACGCGGCCACCGTAACCTTGGTGTCGTCTGGAGCGTCGATCTCGCTCGGGCTCATTGGGAGTCGCCCCCGGAGCATTCGTCCCTGTGTCAATTGCATATCGGATTCGTGTCACTTGCGCACCATCAGCAGTACTACCTACGCCGTTAGGCCGGGACGCCCATGTTGCAGCGCGGTCACGGCGCGGAGCAAAGGCCTTCACAACCGCGCGCGGTCTGGCTTCGCCCGATTGCCGCATGCGCGAAATTATGGACACAGTGCGCGCTGAAATCCGTCATGTTGGGGAGTAAGTGAATGTTGTTGCGACTTTTTTCCGCAGTGCTGGCGATCGCGGCACTGGTCGGCTCGGTCGATTTCGCCCGGGCCCAGGCTGACAATGAACGCTTCATGATGCTGGGCGGCGGCGCGCCGCGCGCCAAGAACTACAATTTCTTCGGCTTCGGCGGCACCGACACGACCAAGAGCCGCGTGAACTACAGCGGCAGCGAGCGCCCCGGCACCATCGTCATCAACACCGCCGAGCGGAAGCTCTATCTGGTGGAAGAAGGCGGCTCCGCGCTCCAGTACGGCGTCGGTGTCGGCCGCGTCGGCTTCACCTGGAAGGGCACCCACAAGATCACCGCCAAGAAGGAATGGCCGGAATGGACGCCGCCGCCGGAGATGCGCCAGCGGGTCCGGGGCCTGCCGGTTCATATGAAGGGCGGCATCGAGAACCCGCTGGGCGCGCGGGCCATGTATCTCGGCAGCACGCTCTACCGCATCCACGGCTCGAACGAGCCGGAGACCATCGGCCAGGCCGTGTCGTCGGGCTGCTTCCGCATGACCAATGACGACGTGCAGGATCTCTACGGCCGCGTCGCGGTCGGCACGACCGTCATCGTGCGATAGCGCCAGGCACCTGCCGACGACCAAAGGGGCCGGCTCGCGCCGGCCCTTTTCGTTGCGGTGCATCAAGAGCGCATCGAAGGATCGCGGCTGAGCCCTTTGCTGGCCAGTTCGTCGAGATAGCCCTGCCACTTGCCGGCGCGGTCGCGGCCGAGCTCGGCCAGATAGTCCCAGCTGTAGATGCCGGTCGAATGCATGTCGTCGAAGGTCAGCCGCACGGCGTAATTGCCGATCGGCTGCACCTCCAGGATCGCGACCTGGCGCTTGCCGGGCACCGTCTTGCGCTCCTCCGGCGAATGGCCCTGAACCTCGGCGCTGGGGCTCAAGACCCGCAAATACTCGGCCTCCAGCGCATAGCTCTCGCCGCCCTCGAAGGTCACGGTCAGCGAGCGGCGGTCCTTGGCCAGCCGCAATTCAGTCGGCCAGGGCCGGGTCTCAGGCGCTGCGGCCATTTCGATCTCCCAAAAACGCAAGTCCCGCCCTATATATAGCCGGAACCACGAACCTGGACGACGGGCCCGCTTCCCGTCACAATCCGGGCTGCCGAGGAACCTGATGAACTTTGCCGGTCCCATCACCGCTCTCGATCGCCCTGCCGCGCCTGTGGCGCCGCTGATCGACCCGTTCGCCCGCGCCATCACCTATTTGCGGGTCTCGGTGACCGACCGCTGCGATTTCCGCTGCGTCTATTGCATGGCGGAACACATGTCGTTCCTGCCCAAGGCCGAGCTTTTGACGCTGGAAGAGCTCGACCGGCTCTGCACGGCGTTCGTCGCCAAGGGCGTGCGCAAGCTCCGCCTCACCGGCGGCGAGCCCCTGGTCCGGCGCGGGATCATGACGCTGTTCTCGTCGCTGTCGCGGCACCTGAGCAGCGGCGCGCTCGACGAGCTGACGCTGACCACCAACGGCTCGCAGCTCGAAAAATATGCCAAGGCGCTGAAGGACTGCGGCGTCGAGCGGATCAACGTGTCGCTCGATACGCTCGACCCCGACAAATTCCGCGCCATCACCCGCTGGGGCGACTTGAGCAAGGTGATGGCCGGCATCGAGGCTGCGCAGGCCGCGGGGCTGAAGATCAAGATCAACGCGGTGGCGCTGAAAGGCGTCAACGAGGACGAGCTCGGCGATCTGGTCGCCTGGGCGCATGGCCGCGGCATGGACATCACCATCATCGAGGTGATGCCGCTCGGCGACGTGGGCGACCGGCTCGACCAGTACCTGCCGCTGTCGATGGTGCGGGCCCGCCTCGCCCAGCGCTTCAGCTTCGAGGACATCGACTACAAGACCGGCGGTCCCGCGCGTTACGTGCGCGTCAACGAGACCGGCGGACGGCTCGGCTTCATCACGCCGATGACCCACAATTTCTGCGAATCCTGCAATCGCGTGCGCATCACCTGCACCGGCACGCTCTATATGTGCCTCGGCCAGGAGGATGCGGCTGACCTTCGCGCGCCGCTGCGCGCCTCCGAGTCCAACGACACGCTCTATGCCGCGATCGACGATGCCATCACGCGCAAGCCCAAGGGCCACGACTTCGTCATCGACCGGCGCCACAAGCGCCCGGCGCTCGCGCGCCACATGAGTGTCACCGGCGGCTGACCGCCCATTTGCGGTCCAACCGTCGGGAGAATTTCCGTGTCATCGAGCTTGAGCAGGAACCAGCGCGGCGTGTTGGCCATTTGCGGCTGCATGGCCTCCTACACCGTCAACGACGTACTGGTGAAGAAAATCCTCATGACCTACCCGGTGGGCGAGGTCATCTTCGTGCGCGGCGTCCTCACGACACTGCTGATCGGCGCGTTGGCTTTTGCACTCGGCCACGGCCGGGAGCTGCTGGCCGGACCGACCAGGCCCGTGGCACTCCGCTCGCTGTTCGACGGGCTCTCCACCGCGGCCTTCCTCGCCGCGCTGGCGCAGATGAAGCTCGCCAATATTGCGGCCGTGCTGCAGATCGCACCGCTCATCATCACCGCACTGTCGGTGCTGCTCTATCGCGAGCTCGTCGGCTGGCGGCGCTGGGCTGCGATCGGCGTAGGCTTTCTCGGCGCCCTTCTGGTCATCAAGCCAATCCCGTCTGAATTCAACATCTGGTCGCTGATCGCGGCGGCCTCGGCGCTGGCCGCGGCACTGCGCGAGATCATGACGCGGCGGATCGGCCGCGCCCTCCCCGTGATGGTCGTGGCCTTCTGGGGCTCAGCCGCGATCGGCTCGTTCGGCCTCGTGTTCCTGACCACCGAAGCCTGGCGGCTGTTCGCGGCCGCCGACCTGCTGCTGTTGTGCACTGCCGCGATCTTCATGTGCATCGCGCTGTATCTGATGGCGCTCGGCTTCCGCGACGTCGACCTCTCGGTGGTCGCCCCCTTCCGGTACAGCTACCTGATCACCTCGGCGGTGGGCGGCTACATCATGTTCCGCGAGTTGCCGGACGAATTGACCGTGATCGGCGCGCTGATGATCGTCGGCGGTGGTATCTACACGCTGCACCGCGAAGCCGTGACCCGCCGCGAGCTCACCATGAAAAGCACCACCGCGGCGTAAATCCCAGCCCAATATCCAGCCCAAGACCCGGCCTAGGATACGGATACGACCAAGATTGAATTGACGAGCGGCGGGCCCTTCGGATTAGGTGGCAGCGGCCCGGCGGGGGGATGCAAACCGGGCCCAAGGGATGCGACGCCTGCGGCAAACTGGCCGCCCGGAGGGGAAACCGGATTTTGGACGGAACCATTCACTCGCTGCTGAAGCTCAGCCGCGGCATTGATGCCGTGAATAAACGGTTCGGCATCATCGCAAACTATCTGGTGTTGTTCTCGGCGCTGCTCAGCGCCGCCAACGCCGCATTCCGCTACGGCATCAACGGCCTGATCGAGCTCAGCCGCGACTACCATTTCCTGTCCGGCATCCAGACCCTGGTTCACTGGTACGGCAACAACTCCAACGCCTTCCTCGAAGGCCAGTGGTACATGTTCGCCGGCATGGTGATGTTCGGCGCGGCCTGGACCTTGAAGGTCAACGAGCACGTCCGCGTCGACCTGGTCTACGGCATGGTCAGCGACCGGGCGCGTGTCTACATCGACCTGATCGGCGGGCTCTTGTTCCTGATGCCGATGTGCATCGTCCTGATGTACTTCACCTGGCCGTGGTTCGTCGGCGCTTTCAAGTCCGGCGAGGTGTCCACCAATGCGGGCGGCCTCGTCCGCTGGCCGGTGCTGCTGGTGCTGCCGATCGGCTTCGGGCTGGTCGCGCTGCAGGGCGTCTCCGAAATCATCAAATGCATCGCGGCGCTGACGATCGGCTACAGGCGCGAGCACGCCTACGAGAAGCCGCTGCAATGATAGATTTCGTGACACACAACATGGCCCCGCTGATGTTTGCGGGCATGATGCTGTTCATGGTGATCGGCTATCCGGCGTCATTCTCGCTCGCCGCGGTCGGCCTGTTCTTCGCCTTCATCGGCATCGAGCTCGGCCTGATCCGGCCGGACTTCCTCGGCAATCTCACGTTTCAGCTCTACGGCATCATCTCCAACGACCTGCTCCTCGCCATTCCGTTCTTCACGCTGATGGGAACGATATTGGAGAGATGCGGCTTGGCCGAGGACCTGTTGGAAGGGTTCGGCCAGCTGTTCGGCCCGGTCCGCGGCGGACTCTCCTACGCCGTGATCCTGGTCGGCGCCGTGCTCGGCGCCATCACCGGCACGGTCGCAGCGTCTGTGATCGCCATGGGCATCATCTCGCTGCCGGTGATGCTGCGTTACGGCTATTCGGTCCGCCACACCACCGGCGTGATCGCGGCCTCCGGCACCATCACCCAACTCATTCCGCCGTCGCTGGTGCTGGTCGTGCTCGCCGACCAGCTCGGCAAGTCGGTCGGTGACATGTATCTCGGCGCGGTCGGCCCGAGCTTCATCCAGGTCGCGTTGTTTGCCGGCTACGTGCTGCTGCTGACCTACATCCGGCCGCAGGACGTTCCGGCGCTGCCGCTCGAAGCCCGCACGCTGCATGGCTGGGCGCTGATCTGGCGCTGCATCCGCGGCATGGTGCCGTCGCTGATCCTGATCTTCCTGGTGCTCGGCACCATCTTCATGGGGCTCGCCACCCCGACCGAGGCCGGCGCCATGGGTGTGGTCGGCGGCTTCGCGCTGGCCTGGGTCAACGGCCGGCTGTCCTGGGACCTGGTCTATCAGGGCATGTCGTCCACCATGCGGATCACCGCCATGGTGGTGTTCATCCTGATCGGCGCCCGCGTGTTCAGCCTGGTGTTCCAGGGCGTCGGTGGCCGCGACTGGATCGAGCACATGCTCACCGGGCTGCCGGGCGGCACCGTGGGCTTCCTGGTCTTCGTCAACATCTTCGTCTTCATCATCGCGTTCTTTCTCGATTTCTTCGAGATCGCCTTCATCATCATCCCGATGCTGGCGCCCACTGCGGCCAAGCTCGGCATCGACCTGATCTGGTTCGGCGTGCTGATCTGCGCCAACGTGCAGACGAGCTTCATGCATCCGCCGTTCGGCTTTGCGCTGTTCTACATCCGCGGCATCGCGCCGCCCTCGGTGAAGAGCTCCGACATCTACCTCGGTGCAATCCCCTGGGTGGTCCTGCAGCTCATCCTGGTGGCGATCCTGATCATCTGGCCGCAGACCGTGACCTTCATGCTCGACGCGCCCCCCAAGGTCGATCCGAACATGATCGAGCAGCAGCTCCGCAACCTGCCCGGCCTCGACAACCCGCCGCCGCTGGAACTGGGCCCGCCGAAGCTCTAAATCCGTTCCCCGTCGGGCTATGGTCCGGGCGTCACAGGCGCCGCCGGTGCGGCCAATTATTGAGCGGAGGTCTCGTGCAAAAGGAGCGATTGACGGCGTTCAGCGATGGCGTGATCGCCATCATCATCACCATCATGGTCCTCGAGCTGAAGGTGCCGCATGGGGAGGACTGGGCGGATCTAGCAAAGCTCGTCCCGACGTTCCTCAGCTACGTGCTCAGCTTCGTTTATGTCGCGATCTACTGGAACAACCACCATCACCTCCTCCACACCAGCGAACGGGTCAACAGCGCCATTCTCTGGGCCAACATGCACCTGTTGTTCTGGCTGTCGCTGATCCCGTTTGCGACGGGCTGGATGGGTGAAAATCATTTCGCGGCGCTGCCGACCGCGCTCTACGGCGTCTCGCTGCTGATGCCCTCGGTCGCCTACGTCATCCTGCAGTGGACCATCGTCCGGCTTCACGGCCGCCACGGCATTCTGGCGAGAGCGCTCGGCCGAGACTACAAGGGCAAGATCTCCACGATCCTGTACCTCGTTGCGATCCCGGTGGCGTTCTTTGCGCCGTGGCTGGCGCAGACGATTTATGTGGCCGTTGCGCTGCTATGGCTCTGCCCGGACCGCCGCATCGAGCGGGCGCTGAAAACTTAAGGCCGGCCTCCGTCATCCGCCCCAATGACGAAGCCCCGGAGCGCGCTCCGGGGCTTCGCTTTTCGACTGAACGCCTCGCCTACGCCCTGGTGCGCATGCGGATCATGAAGTTGTCGAAGCCGCCTTCGGCGACCTGCATCCACAGATACGAGTCGCTGCGGAACGACACCAGGCTGTCGTACATCTTCTTGAACATCGGATTGGTCTTCGAGATGTCCGTGTAGATCTCGTTGGCGGCCTTGTAGCAGGCCTCCATCACGTCCTGCGGGAAGGCGCGAAGCTGCGCGCCGCCGGACAGCAATCGTTTCAGCGCCGGCGGATTGAGATTGTCATAGCGCCCGATTACCTCGTTCCAGGCGTCGCCCGAGGCGGCGATGATCGCAGCCTGATAGGTCTTCGGCAACTCGCGCCACTTGGCGAGATTGATGATGTTGTGCGCCTGGCCGCAGCCTTCCCACCAACCGGGGTAATAGTAGTATTTCGCGACCTTGTAGAAGCCGAGCTTCTCGTCATCGTAGGGACCGACCCATTCGGCGGCGTCGAGCGTGCCCTTTTCCAGCGCCGGATAGATGTCGCCGGCTGCAAGCTGCTGCGGCACCAGGCCAACCTTCTGCAGGATCGTGCCGGCGAAGCCGCCGACCCGCATCTTCAGCCCGGACATGTCGCCGAGATTGTTGAGCTCCTTGCGGAACCAGCCGCCCATCTGCGCGCCGGTGTTGGCCGCGGGGACTCCGATGCAGTTGTACTTCTCCAGGAGCTCGTTCATCAGCTCGTTGCCGCCGGCGCAACGCTGCCAGGCATTGATCTGCCGCGCATTGAGACCGAACGGCAATGCGGTGCCGTAGGTGAAGGCCGGGTCCTTGCCCCAGTAGTAGTAGAGCGCGGTGTTGCCCATCTCGACGGTGCCGTTCTGCACGGCGTCGAGCACCTGCAGCCCCGGCACGATCTCGCCTGCGGCGAACACCTGAATTTGGAATTTGTTGTCGGTGATCTCGGCGACGCGCTTGGAGAAGAATTCGCAGCCGCCGTACAGCGTATCGAGCGACTTCGGCCAGCTCGCAGTGAGCCGCCACTTGATCTCGGGCGATGACTGAGCCACCGCCGGTGCGGCAACGGCTGACGCCGCGACGCCCAAGCCCGCAGTCTTCAGAAATTCACGACGCTTCATGACGTTTCCCCTCTTGCCTGTTCTTTGTCGGCGCAAGAAGGAATTGCCAAATCAACTGCGATCAAGTGAACCGCGACGTCTTCTCACGCCGACAGTGCGGAGAAGTCTATGCAAATGCGCGTCGCGGCGGAATGAGCCTTTCGTCGCGCTATCGCAGTGCAATATAGAAACAGCGCAGCGCGAGGCCGCGGCTAGTCGGCTTTCAGGTAGGCCGCGTGGCAGCCGTTGCAGGCCGCACGCAGCTGCCCGATCAGCGCTTTGAACTCGTTGCCGTGCTTGGCGTGGGTGGCGTCGAGGGCAATCTTCGAGGCCGCCTGGGCGCGCTGGTAGAAATCAGCGAAATTCCGCCACAGGTCCGGCGACGCCGAGGTGTCGGTCGCAGGATCCCGATCGGGATCGTTCGGCTTCCACTGGTTGGTGCTCGGCGGAAACAGATGCGGGAACGACTGCAGCATGATCGAGATGGTGTCGGCGTGCTCGACCGCCTCCGCGGTCTCGAACTTGCCGCCCGGCTGCAGCATGGTCTCGATCTCGTCCATGTTCATGTCGATCGCGCCCATCAGGATCTTGCGGGCGAAGATCGTATCCTTCGGTGGCGGCACGGCTTGCGCCTGAGACGCCTGCGCTTGAGGAGCTTTCTCCTGCGCGACCGCGGCGAAGCTCGCCGCGATCATCACGGCGGCGATCGCGGCGCCGATCGTAAGCTTCGATACATTGACCATGGCGCTCACTCGAGTCCGGGCATTTCCTGAGCGCGGATATTGGCGGTCAGAACCTGACCGGTCTCGGTGTTGGTCAGCTTCTTCAGTGCGCCACCCTTCAGGCTCGTGTCGCGCAACGGGCTGAAATCGACCTCGACCTTGTCGCCGGGCTTCACGGAGTTGCGGGTCCAACCGCCGGCGCGCACCAGGTTGCCGGGGCTCGTCATCTCCATCACCCAGACACCGGTGGCCTCGCTGTCCTTGATGGTGCCGTCGACCGACAGGCTGACATGCGGATTGACCCAGCGCAGCTCGACCACGGTGCCTTTGATCGTCATGGTCTTGGAGTGGTCGAACATCGTGGTCGAATGATGCGCCGCCACCGACGTGAGACCGGCGGCAACGCCCAGCGCCGCGACGGCAAGCGTCCATTTCAGATTCACTTTCATTGCGTGAGCTCTCCGAATTGCTGTCCTGCTTATTTCGGGACGATGTTTCCCCAGATCGTCTTCTCGACCGGCACGAAGGTGTGGAAGCCGTCCTTGTCGACGGTCTCGCGATAGTCGCCCTGCGCGCAGACGCCTTCGACGATGTCGTATTTGCGCGCGCGCTGGCGGAAGAAGATGCGCGTCGTCTTCCACGGCTTGGTCAGGATGTTCGGCGCGGTGATCTCGAGATCGACGTGCAGGATGTCTTTGTTGTCGGCGGCCAGATGAATGCGCTCGGTCACGCGCATGTCGCCGTTGTTCGGCACGCCCACCGCCTCGCTGATGGCAAGCGGCGCCTGCGGATAGATGCCCACCGTGTCGACCACCAGCGTATCGCCCTCCCAATGTCCGATCGAATGGCCGTGCCAGGAGAGTTCGCCATCATCGGGATGGCCGCGGCCATCGGTATAGATGCGGCGCAGCCGGTTGCCGTCGGATTCACCCAGCAAGGTCACGCGCCCCGGCGTGTACAGAATTTCCATCGCGTTGTGGGAGACCAGCATCCAGGACGGATGGTTCTCCGGAAAGCATCCGAAGAAGATCAACGGCGGCCGGCCCGCCTTCTCCTCGGCGGCTTGCCACGCGGCAAGCTTGCCGGCCTTCTCGTTCCACGGCGGCGGGTTGGTTCTGACCTGCTGATCCTGGTCGGTGATCTTCGGATTCCACACGCCGCTCCAATCGGGGAGCTTGGCGATGTCGGCCCAGTCCTTCGCGGTCGGCGGCGGATTGATGACCGCCGGCACTTTCACTTCTTTGGACCTGTCTCTCTCTGGATGCCCCGCGGGCTGGGCCAAAACGGCCGCGACGGCAAACGCCGAGACCGCCAGCAGTGCAAGTGAGAACGCGCCGTATCGGTATCGCATCGATGCGCACTCCGTGTTGAGCGGAATCTACAACCTGACTATTGCAGCGTGAAGCCGATCCAGCGGCCAAACGCGATCACCGTGATCCAGAGCGTGAGCGACACACCGGCCGCCACCCTGGCGGCCGCAGGCGTCGCGCGGCTGGTATCCCACGCGGCCACGTTGCCAATTCCGATTGCATGAAAAAGCGCCATGTTGAGGCCGGCCACGACCAGCAGCACCATCTTGCCCTGAAAGAAAAAGTTATGGGCGTAGTCGGGCGCTCTGGAGGAGAACAGCAGGCTGCCGGTGACCACTGCGATGGCAAAGGCGCCCCAGGTCCAGGGCAGCACGTCGCGCATCAATCGCGTCACCGCCCGATCGAGCGAGGCCCAGCCGAGCAACCGCATGTCGACGATCGAGATGGTGCCGACCACGAGCACGATCGCGAGCACATGGACGGACTCGATCCACGGAAACAACACTTCGTTCTCACGGACCGTCACCGCGATCGGCGTGGCCGTCAGCCAGGCCAGGAAGTCCTCAAGCGCTGTGGGAAAGGTCATGCGGAAAATCGACGTTCGAACATTCGGTCATGAGTAGTAGGCGATCCACCGGCCGGCGAAGATGATGCCGGTCCACAGCACCATGGACAGCGCCGCGATGCCGGCCGCCGTGGCGCGATGCCGGCTGGCCCGCGTGCCGATCTCCGGATCGCGCCGCAGCAGGACCTGAAACGCCAGGGTGACGATCAGCGCGGTCGCGAGCAGCGCCATCTTCACGAAGAACGCCGGATTCTTCAGCGAGCGCGCCGGCTCCCCGGTGATCATGATGGCGCCGGTCGTAAGCAGCACCAGCAGCGGCCACCACACGAACGGCAGAAACCGCGCCGAAACCTCCCGCGTCGGGCGGTCGGCGCTGAAGGCGCCGAGCAGGCGCAGGTCGATCATCAGCGCCGAGGCGGCAACGACCGCGATCGCGGCGATATGGATGGTCTGGACCGTCGGCACGATCCAGTCGATGCTCTGGATGGTCTGGCTTAGCGCG
>CAKZHN010000013.1 GCA_936924235.1 uncultured Rhodoplanes sp.
CGCCTCCCGGCGCTCCACTGTGGCGTTTGTCGAACTCGGGGACCGTGCTTCCGGGTCCGGACAGGGGAGCGGAACCCCGCCCTGATCCAGGCAGCATTTGCGCCGCCCTTCATCCGGACCGCGTCCAGCCATCGAAGGCAGCCCCGCATCTGGTGCGATGAGGACGGACGGTTTCCCGAGACGTCCCGGGGCTTCTGCTCACGTTAAGCAGAGGCGCGGGCGCCACACCCTGCTCCGCCAACCAAGCGTCCCTAGAAGACGCCCTCACGTGAGCAAGGCGGCGTGACGATACACAGCGTGAGGAAACGCGCAAATCGCGCACCCCTGTTTGCAAGGTCCGTCAACATCGTTGCGGCAGCGACGAGGTTGTCGTGCCGCGAAGCTTGCTTTCTCTCCACCTCGTCCTGAGGAGGCGGAGAAAGAGCCTGCAAAACTGGAGGAATAGCGACTAGACGAACTGCGCGCCGATCTGCGTGGCGTTGCGCCATTTCACATGCGCGCGGCGGCCCTGGGCGCCCTGCGACAGCACGATCACGAAGTCGTTCGGCACCCGCAGCGTCGGATCGACCGCGATGCGCACGCCGGTGTCGGACACGTCGAGCACCTGGCACGGCCGCATGGCGAAGCCGCCGTCGAGCCTGAGCCAGCCCTGGGCGCCGGACTTCACGCGGTTAGCCCGGCGCTTGTTGCCGGCAAAGCGCCCGGTGGCGGTTGAATCGACCTGTCTGCGTCCGAAAACCATAGCGTCCCGTCCGGTCCGCGAATCACGCGGTACCCCGGCTACAATGATGCCGCCGCAATGGTTGACGCATCGTCAACGCGCGGGGCGAACCTGACGGAAAAGCCGGGTGGCCGGATTGTGCTTCGACGAGTCGTTGTGTCGGATGTCGGGCAGACGTTCTGTGTCATTTGATATATTGCGCGCCATCACCGGCAACGAACATCGGGCGCCGGTGACTGAGAGACGCTGCAGCGCTCCCGCCTCAAGGCAGGGAGCACCATGGATCTTTCAGATTATTTGATCATCGAAAAAGAGCTGGACGAATATCGACGCCGCGTTGCGCGCCAGATTGCGTTGCAATGGCTGTCGATTGCTGCAAGCCGTGTGACCATCACTGAATCCCGCGAGCTCATGGCGCGCATCGACACGCAATTGGACCAACATCAGGCAACACCGGCCTCTCGGGAATCACCGGATGCCGCCGTACTTCTTCTTGACCGGCAGCATGCAAACAAAAAGCCCCTGCGACCGGCAGGGGCTTCGTTCGCGACACGCGCGACTGAATGTCAGAGCTGGCCGTAGCGCCGCAGCACCTCGCGGCAGGACTCGCCGACGTGGGTGCTCATCGAGGCCAGCGTCGCGCCGCAGCGGAGCAGGTTGGTCATGCTCATGCTGGTGTCGGACTTGTCGCAGTACCTTGCTGCCGCGGGCTTGCACGGGGCCAGATCCTTCACGTCGAGAGCGCTCGCGGCCGTCGTCAGTCCACCAACCAATAGCGCAGCAAGCAGGCTTTTCTGCATTCGTCAGGTCCCCTTTGGGTTTGAGCTAGACCGGGCCTGGCGAAGCAAGGTCCCCCGGCGGGGGCCTTACAGCGGGCAAATGTGTCCTGAGTGCGACGCGCCGTCGCATGGCAAAAGGTTCCGGCCTGAAGAACTCAATTTTTCGCGGGCAAAAGCGCCGAAATGGCCTCGCGGCCGGCGATCCGGCCGAACACGAAGGCGCGCAGCACCGACACCGCGTTCGGCGCGGTCCCATAGAAATGCCCGGTGATCTCGCCGGCCGCGTAGAGGCCGGAAATGGCGATTCCACCGCGCAAAACGCGGGCTTTTGCGTCAGTCGCGAGCCCGCCGAACGTGTAGGCGACGGCTCCGATCAGCGGCCAGGCGAGGAACGGCGGCTCGGCGATGGCGCGCGCCCAGTTCGATTTCGGCGGTCGAAGTCCGCCCGCGGCGGCGAGGCCGTCACAAATTGTTGCATCAAATGTCTCGGGCTTCCCGGTGCAGGCCGCGTTGTAGGCCGCGACGGCCGAGGCGAGGCCCTCGGCATCGACGCCGATCAGGCGGGCGAGCTCCGCGAGCGTGCCGGCCTCGTAAGGCGGAACCTCGGAGCGCGTGGCGCGCTGCCAGTCGGGAATGTGCCGCACGCGGGCGTCGAGGATCGCGAAGGCCGTGCGGCCCGGCACGTCGAAATGGAGCTGCCGCGAGAAATGCTCCCAGGTCTCGTGCACGAGGCCCGCGCCTTCGTCGAAGAAGCGATTGCCGCTGCCGTCGACGACGATGCCGTAGGGATAGAGCAGCACCACCGGCGCCTGGTTCTCGCTGCGGGGATCGACCGGCTCGATGTGCATGCCGTCACGCTCGCCGGTGAAATCGGCGCCGGCGTCGAGCGCCATGCGGATGCCGTCGCCGGTGTTGAAATGCGCCCGCGGCGCGAGCAGCGGCACCGCCTCGCCGCCCGCGCCGAAATGCTCGCGCATCATCGCGCGGTTGGCCTGGAAGCCGCCGCAGGCCAGCACCACGGCCTCGGCGGAAAGCGTGTCGCCATCGGCAAGGCGCAGGCCGCGCACGGCGTTGCTTTCGGTGACGAGCGATTGCGCCGCGCAACCGAAGCGGAAGACCACGCCCGCCTCGCGCGCCGCGCGGGTCAGCTCGCGATGGATGGTCTCGCCGCCGCCGACCGGCTGGATGCGCGGCGGACCCTTGGCGAGGTAATAGACCGGCTGATGGAACGGCACGCCGTGCGCTGCGATCCATTGCACGGTGGCGGGCGCGTGGTGAGCGAGCGTCGCGAAGTACTCCTCGTCGCCCTTGAAGGCCGTCGCTTCGAGCATGTCGTGGACGAAGCTCGGCTCGACGCGATCGACCGCAGCCATGCGCATGTAGGACGGCGTGAAGCGGGTGTTGCCGCCGGCCTCCGGCTCGGGGGCCTTGTCGATGACGGTGACGGTCGCGGGCAGGCTTTTCGCGCGCGCCGCCTCGGCGGCGGCCAGCGCGGCGGAGAGGCCGGCGGCGCCCTGCCCCACGACGATGATGTTTCTGGTCATATCCGAAGGTGGCCCGAAGAAACGCGATTTGGACAGTGTCCTGTGAGAGAGTATAGGAGCGGCCTGTCTACCTTAAGGATACCGCGATGGCCGACCCCTTCCCCGACCGCCTGTCCGTCAATCCGGCGAGCCCGCACTACAACGAGGACATCCTCCGGCGCGAGGTGGGCATCCGCTTCAACGGCAAGGAAAAGACCAACGTCGAGGAATACTGCATCAGCGAGGGCTGGGTCCGCGTCGGGGCCGGCAAGGCGAAGGACCGCCACGGCAATCCGCTGACCATCAAGCTCACCGGCACGGTCGAGCCGTATTTCAAGGACGAGAAGGCGGAGTAGCACCGCCGCCCCTGCGATCGGCCCCGCAGCCCTGAACCCCGCGCCGGTTCCGTCCGACCCAATCAAAAGGGTCGAACAACCATGCCGTCTCTGCTCGCCGAGCTTTCCGACTGGCATCGCCGCCATTGCGACGGCGAGCGGGAGCATTGGTACGGCATCACCATCCAGACCACCGACAATCCCGGCTGGTGGGTGAAGGTCGATCTCACCGGCACCGCGCTTGCGGCGCGGCGCTTCGTGCGCGTCGCAGAGGGGCTCGATGCCAACGGCTATCCGGACGCAGCGTGCTGGCTCCACTGCCAGGTCACCGGCAATGTCTGGCACGGCGCGGGCGACGTCTCGCGGCTGGAGGAGATCGTGTCGCGCTTCCTGCGTTGGGCGCAAGAAATGGGCGCAGGAAACCTGACAGAGGCCTAATGCAGCACCGGCCGCTCGCTCACCACGCGCAACTGAATTTCGCCGATCAGCGCACGGCGCTCTTCCTCAGCTTCGGCGAGCTGCGCCTCGATCTCGTTCCGGGTGCTGCGGTTGGAGCCGGCCAGCACGATACCGCCCAGCAACGCGGCGGCCGCGGCCAGCAGGGTGACCGGATCGAGCGCGATGACCCCGAAGAGGCCCGCGGCAAGCAGCACCGCGCCGAGCCCCATCGAGGCCATGGCGGCACCGGAATACTTCCGGCAGGTCTCGAGCCTGGCCACCAGCTCCTCGATGCGCTCCTCAAGACGCGCGATCTCGGAATGGGGCTCGGATTCGTCGGGCGTTAACTGGTCCATGTGACATTTTACACAGTACGCGAAAGCCGCGGCGACATTTCCGTCGCTTTGTGATGCGCATCACAGGGTTGAACCGAACGATGCCCTAACACGACAACAGTGAGGCTGATTTCAAGGAGATTCGTTCATGACGACCATTTCGAAAAAGATTTGCACGTCCTGCGCGGCCGCGGTGGTGTTGCTGGCCGGTGCGTTTTTCCTTCTGCCGCATGGCGCCCAGAACCGCGATGCCCATGCGAGCCCGGCCCAGCAGAAGGTCGCCGAGGCCGGCGAAACCACCGCGCCGGATCAGTGGAAGATCAATCCGGCCGATCCGCTTTCGCCGGACGGCGTGAGCTCCTGGCCGCTGACCGGCGAATAGCTCGCACTGAGACCGCCTTAATAATCTGACATCCGGATGGGCGTGGCGCCCCGGCGCCGCGCTCATCTTGCTTTAAGCCTGCTGGGAGCCTGCCGCCCGGCTTTCGGCACTTGGCTTGACCCCGCGGCTGTGCCGGTCAAGATGCGACCGCACGATCCCCGCCCAAGGCATTTTCCCGGATGGAATGGAATCTTTCGACTGATGTCGTGGTCATCGGCGCGGGCGCCGCGGGCCTCGCAGCCGCCGTCTCGGCGCGCGACCACGGCGCCGACGTCATCGTCGTGGAGGAGAACTACGACATCGGCGGCCACGCCATGCTGAGCGGCGGCCGGGTGCAGCTCGGCGGCGGCAACGCCATGCAGAAGAAGCACAACATCAAGGACAGCCCCGACCAGGTGTTCGCCGACTGGGTGAACTTCGGGCGCGGCGACAGCCGCTACAACGACCGCGACCTGGTGCGCGCGTTCGCCGACGAATGCGTGCCGACGTTCCAGTTCCTGCTCGACAACGGCGTCACCTTCATCGACAAGCCGATCGTCACGCCGGACGCCGCGTCCGTGCCGCGGGTGTTCGTCACCCATGAATGGCACGTGCCGAGCGAGGTGATCGCGCCGCGACGGAACCGGAACGGCTCGGGGCTGGTGCGCCGGCTCGCCGAAAGCGCGCGCAAGAAAGGCGCGCAGATCCTGCTCAAGCACGAGATGACGCAGATCGTTCGCGAGCCGGGCAAGGGCTCCAAGGTGCGCGGCGTCGTCGTGCAGACCGACGGCAAGGCGCTGGCGATCGAGGCCAAGAAGGGCATCGTGATCGCGACCGGCGGCCACACCGGCAACGTCAACTTCCGCCGGATGTTCGATCCGCGGCTGACCGAGGAGTACCAGCAGGCCGGCCTGCCCTACTCGTTCCAGGGCGCCGACGGCGAGCTCGCCGCGATGGAAGTCGGCGCGTCGCTCTGGGCGACCGGCACGCAGACCAGCGAGGTCGGCCCCGCGATCACCAAGACGCGGCATGTCGGCACCCGCTGGGGGTATCTCAGCCTCTATTACGAGACCGACAGTCCGATCTTCCACCTGTGCAAGGCGACCGGACTCACGGTGACGGACTGGCACGAGGCCATCCTGGTGAACCAGTTCGGCCAGCGGTTCTGGAACGAGCTCGACAGCGGCTACGACTTCATCAACGCGGCGCTCGCCAACCACGGCGACAAGGGCAAGCTCAACGGCGGCGGGCCGATCTGGGCGATCTTCGACGCCGACGCCGTGAAGCGGCAGAAGTGGAAGCCCGCGCCGCCGCATGTCGATCCGGACGGCTATTTCGCCAGCGCCGACACGATCTACGAGCTCGCGGGCAAGATCAAAAATCCGTACCAGAAGCAGCCGATCCTGGGCGAGGTGCTGCAGGACACAGTGAACCGCTACAATTCGTTCGTGACGTCAGGCATCGACAGTGACTTCAAGAAGCCTGTGCCGCTGCACAAGATCGCGACGCCGCCGTTCTACGCCGCCTGGGCGACGCCGATCCTGCACGACTCGCTGACGGGGCTGCGCACCGACACGCGCGCGCAGGTGGTCGACATCCGCGGCGAGGTGATCCCGGGGCTCTATTGCGCGGGCGAGTCGCAGGGCGGCTTCGCCCAGCACGGGCTCGGCCGCTGCCTGGTGTTCGGCCGCATCGCCGGCCGCCACGCGGCGCAGCGGAATTCCTAGAGGAGCAAGGCTGTGAGCGAACCAGATACGATCAGCCTCGCGGTGTGGGACGTGCCGATGCCGGTGGTGGCGGGCGAGAAGTTCACCATCAAGGTCGGCGCGACGTCGTCGTCCAGGCGCGAGCTCGCCGGGTACCGGGTCGCAGTGACGGACGCGTCCGGCGCGTTGGCGGCTTCGGGCGCCCTCGGCGAGGCGCCGCTCCCCGGCACCGAGGCGCTGTACTGGACCACGCTCGAAGTGGCCGCGCTTACGCAGGAAGCCGCCGACTACGAGGTGCGGCTCATTCCCGGCGCAACGATCGACGACGCGGTCGCGACCCGCTTCAGCGTCGCGGCCGCGGCGAAGCCGGCCTACACGCTGACCGTGACGGTCACCGAGCGGGACACGAAGGAGCCGCTCGACGGCGTCGAGGTCCGCATCGGCCCGTTCCAGGCGCGCACCGGCAAGGACGGCCAGGCCGCGCTCAAGGTGACGCGCGGCGACTTCCAGATCCGGCTCTGGCGCACCGCGCATATCGCCGAGCCGCAGCCCATCCGAGTGGGCCGCGACGACAGCGTCGAGCTGACCATGCTGCACGTGCCCGAGGAGCATCCGGACGCACGCTGGGTGCGCTGAGCCAACGACACGCCTTCGAGGAGGCCCTCATGATGGTTCGAGCCGCGGCGATTGCCCTTCTCGCGATCGGTCTCGCGTCCTGCGACATGGTCAACACCATGACGGACGGCTTCAGGCACACCAAGGATGTCGAGAACGAGCTGGCCTCCTCGACCGGCTTGAAGCCGGGAGTCGGATTCAACTGGTCCAATGGCAAGCTGGTGTCCGTGTCGGTGACGTTCCCCGGCCTCTATGAAGCCAAGCCGGTGCGCGAGCTCGCCGACATGGTGCAGGCTTCGGTCACCAAGCATTTCAAGCAGACGCCGGGAACGATCGTGCTGAGCTTTGCGCTGAAGCCCGCCGATGCCGGCAAGACGGCGCAGGCCAACTGAAATCTCAATTGAATGTGTGGCGAGTCGAGATGGACGCACTCGACAGAATCGAAACTACACCCGCTCGATACCGGCCTTGGCGATGATGTCGCGGTAGCGCTTCACGTCGCTTTCGATGCGTTTGCGGAGCCCGTCGGGGCCGTTGGCGATGGTCTCGAAGCCGAGCGAGCGGAGCTTGTCGTGGAAAGTTTGCTCCTTGAGGCTGTCGATCGATACCTTGGCGAGGCGTCCGACGATGTCGTCGGGCGTTCCGGCCGGCGCCAGCATGCAGTGGAAGGTGTCGACCACGAAGTCCTTGTAGCCGAGCTCGATCATGGTCGGCACGTCGGGCATGTCGAACCAGCGTTCAGAACCGGTAACCGCGAGTGCGCGCAACGCACCGCTCTTGATGCTCGGATGCGCGCCGGGCAGCGACGCGCAGCCGACCGGCACGGTGCCGCCGAGCAGCGCCTGCACGGCGGGCCCGCCGCCCTGATAGGGCACGGCGGTCATCTTGACGTCTTCGATGATCTTCAAGAGCTCGCCCGCGAGCTGCGGCGTGGTGCCGAGCCCGGCGTGGGCGTAGCTCAGCTCGTTGGGCTTGGCCTTGGCGCGCGCGATCATCTCCTTGATCGAGGTGATGCCCGATGCGGGATTGGCGATGAACACGTTCGGCGAGGTATCGAGCTCGACGACCGGCGCGAAGTCCTTGAAGGCGTCGTAGGGCACCTGCTTGTAGAGGCTCGGATTGACCACGAAGGCGCTCGACGTGATCAAGAGCGTGTAGCCGTCCGGCGCGCTGCGCGCGACCGCGACGGTGCCGAGGTTGGAGCCGGCGCCCGGGCGGTTCTCGATCACGAAGGTCTGGCCGAACGCCTCGCCGAGCTTCACGCTCATCAGCCGCGCCGTGATGTCGCTCGGGCCGCCGGCCGCGAACGGCGCGATGATCTTGACCGGGCGATCGGGGTAGCCGGCGGCTCGCGCGGAGCGGCCCGGCAGCGCCGCCGCCATCGTCAGCGAGCCCGCACCTTGCAATGCCGAACGCCGCGTCAGCTTGTACGCCATTCTGGTCTCCATCCCTGATGCGCCGCCTTTTTGGCGGTCGCTTGTTTTGTCTCGTCAGCCGTCGCGCAGCGGCAGCGTCACCGGCATGCCGATCCGCATCGAATGCTCGATCGCAAGCGTCGCCTCCAACGTCATGCGCGCGTCCTGCGGCGTCGCCAGCGTGCACGGCCGGCCGGTCGACAGATGATCGAGCCAGGCGCGTGTCTCGTTGGCGATCGGTCCCCAGAACTCGCCAAGCGCCCAGTCGCCGGGCGTGCCGCTCTGCAGGAACACCATGTTGACGTTGTGGTCCGGCAGATAGACGTGGGGCACGCCGGTCTCGCTGTACATCAACTGGTCGGTGTGATCGTCGTCGAGGATGAGCACGCCGCCGGTGCCGACCACCTCGACGCGGGCGGCATGGCCCAGCGCCGGATACTTCTCCGGCAGCGCGTAGCTGACGCCGAGATTGACCACGGCGCCGTCGTCATAGGTCAGCACCGCGTAGCTCACGTCCGGCACCTCGTGGCCGGCGGCCTTCAGCACGCCGGTCTGGCCGCGCGCATAGATCTCGACGAGCTTTCGGCCCTCGAAGAACCAGTTCATCAGGTCGACATAATAGGTGAGCGCGTCGACCACCGGCGTGGCGTGCGGATTGCGCTTGAGCATGGCGAGCGCCTGCGAGCGCGAGTTGAACACGCGGGCGGCGCCGCCGGTGAGCGTGCCGAGCCGGGCCTTCACCACCTGCTCCTTGGCGATCTGGTAGCGCTCCTTGTAGCGGCGGCTGTAGCCGACATGCATTGTGCCGCCGGACTTCTTCAGCGCCGCGAGCACGCGGTCGGCCTCGCGCACCGTCAGCGCGATCGGCTTCTCGACCAGCACCGGCTTGCCGCGCTCCAGCGCCGCCAGCATCGGCGCGACATGCTCGCCCTCGCTGGTGGAGACAATGACCGCGGTCACCTCGGGATCGTCGATCACCGCGAGATTGTCGGCGCCGTGGGAGCGGCCGCTGACGGTCTTGGCGAGCTTCTCGGCGTTGGCCGATTCCAGGTCCGACACCGCGATGTGGTTGACCGCCGGATGGCCCGCGGCGAGCCGCGCGCGCAGCGTGCCGATCCGTCCCGATCCGATGATGCCGAGGCCGATGCCGCGCGCCTTGTTCATTGTCTCTCCCGTGGCCGTCTTTTCGTTGCGCGGGCGCGACGATACTTCCGCGAGAATCCTATGCGGCAGCCGGGGTGGTGTAAACGGCCGATGGACGCGGGCCTCGGCGACTCGGCTTAAACGCCGAGATGCCGCTGCAGGACCTCCGGGCGGGCGCGGATCTCGGCGGCCGGCCCTTCGTGCACGATGTGGCCGTTGTTGATGATGTAGGCGCGGTGCGCCAGCGCCAGGGTCGCGGCGAGATTCTGCTCGACCAGCACGATGGTCTGGCCGGCCTCCACGAGCTTGCGGCAGGCCGCCATCAGGTCGCGCACGATGACCGGCGCCAGTCCCTCGAACGGCTCGTCCAGCAGGATGACCTTGGGATCGCGGATCAGGGCGCGGGCGATCGCCAGCATCTGCTGCTCGCCGCCGGACAGATCGGTGCCCCTGCTTGTCCGGCGCTCGGCGAGCCGCGGAAAGATCTCGTAGATGCGTTCGAGCGGCCACGCGTTGGGCGCGGTGAGACTCCCGAGCACGAGGTTCTCCTCGACGTTGAGGCTGCCGAAAATGCGCCGCTCCTCCGGCACGAGCTGCATGCCGGCCCGCGCGACGATGTGCGCTGGCTTGCCGGCCAGATCCTCGCCGTCGAACACGATCGAACCCGACCGGGGGCGGACCAGCCCCATCAGGCTCTTGAGCGTCGTGCTCTTGCCGGCGCCGTTGCGGCCGAGCAAGGCCACGACCTCGTGCGCATCCACCCGCAGCGCGACGTCGAACAGGATGTGCGAGTCGCCGTAGTAGCTGTTGAGCGATTGGACTTCGAGCAGGCTCATGCCGCGACCACTCCGCCGAGATAGGCCTCCTGGACCCGGCCGTTCTGCTTGATCTCGTCCGGCGCGCCTTCGGTCAGCACCCGGCCCTCGTGCAGCACCGTGATGGTCTCGGCGAGCTGGAAGATGGCGTCCATGTCGTGGTCGATGACCACCATGGTGCGGCCGCGCGCGACGGACTTGAGCAGCTGGACGGTTTCGAGCCGCTCCCGCGGGCTCATGCCGGCCAGCGGCTCGTCGAGCAGCAGCAGGCTCGGATTGGTGGCGAGCGCGAGGCCGATCTCGAGGCGGCGCTTCTCGCCATAGGCGAGGTCCGACACCGGGACGTCGGCCCGCTCGCCGAGATGGACCTGGGACAGCGTCTGCGCCACCCGCTCGTCGAGCCCGCCGACGCTCGCGATATGCCGCAGCAGATCGAGGCGGAACGGCCCGCGCTTCTCGGCCAGCGCCGCGATCGTGAGGTTGTCGCGCACCGTCAGGCGGGTGAAGAGCTGGTTGACCTGGTAGCTCTTGGTCAGGCCGAGCTGGCAGACCGTGGTCACGTCGAGGCCGGTGATGTCGCGGCCTTCGAACACGATGCGGCCCGAGGTCGGCGGCGCCTCGCAGGTCAGCATCTTGAAGAATGTCGACTTGCCGGCGCCGTTCGGACCGATGATGCCGCGCCGCTCGCCGCGCCGCACCGAGAAGTCGATGCCGTCGTTGGCGGTGAGGCCGCCATAGCGCTTGGTCAGGCGCTCGGCCTGCAGCACGATGTCGCCGCTGCCGCTGCGCCCGCCGCGGGCGACGATGGCCACGACCGGCGCGGCCGGTTCGGCGGCAGAGCGCGCCGGCGTCACGGCGGTCGGATCGGATTCGGCGGCCTCGTGATGCCTGGGCTCGGTGACGAGCTTCGCGAGGTCGACGAGCCCGCCGACAATGCCGCGGCGCAGGAAGCAGACCAGCAGCACGAAGACGACGCCCAGCACCAGCTTCCAGGTGGCGCCGAGGTGCAGCGTGGTCTGGAAGAAGTCGCTGAGATAGAGCCACACGGTGGCGCCGACCAGCGGCCCGAACAGCGTGCCGGCACCGCCGATCGCGGTCTGCATCACGAGCTGTCCCGAGGTGTCGAACATGAACGCGTCGGGCGGCATGAAGCCCTGCATGATGCCGAGGAGCCCGCCGGCAAAGCCCGCATAGGCCGCCGCGATGACGAAAGCCGTGAGCTTGTAGCCGTGGATGTTGTGGCCCACGGCCGCCGCCCGCAGCGGATTGTCGCGGATCGCGCTGAGCACCGCGCCGACCGGCGAGCGCACGATCCGGAGCGCGATCACCAGGCCGACGAAGTACCAGAACGCCAGGAAGACGTAGAGTGTCCAGTCGGTGTTGAAGTTGATGGTGGTGAAGCCGAGATTGAGGCTCGGCGTCGGCACGCCCGGCAGGCCGTTCTCGCCGCCGGTGAAGTCCGACAGCGGGTTGAACTCGACGAAGAAGAACACCTCGGCGATCGCCACCGTGATCATGGCGAAGTAGATGCCGGTGCGGCGGAGCGCGATGAGACCGACAAGATAGCCGATCACGCCGGCCGCGATCATGCCGATGAACAGGGCCGTGATGACGTGGGGAAAGTTCATCACGGTCATCAGATAGGCCGCGACCATGCCGCCGGTACCGAAAAACGCCGACTGGCCGAACGAGAGAAGCCCGGTGAAGCCGAACAGAATGTCGAAGCCGAGACCGAACATGCCCCAGACCAGGATGCGGTTGATCGTGGGCGGCGCGAAGCCGAGATAGGGCAGCACGAACGGCGCGGCGATCAGTCCGGTCGCCGTCAGGATCTCAACGATATGCGGGTGTCGCTTGACCATGTCGCGCCCGCCTATTCGCGGCCCGCGGTGCCGAGCAGGCCATGCGGCCGCAGCACCAGCACCAAAGTCATCGCCGCGAACAGCATGACGTGGGAATAACCGGGGTTGAACATCGAGGTGATGCTGATGATCTCGCCCGCGATCAGCCCGCCGAGCACCGCGCCGGCGAACGACCCGACGCCGCCGATCACGACCACGACGAACGTCTGCACCAGGATCGCCTCGCCGACATCCGGCGCGATCGAGACCACCGGCGCGTTGACGATGCCGGCGAAGCCCGCTGCCGCAGCGCCGATGCCGAACACCAGCATGAACACCTTGTAGACGTCGATGCCTAGCGCATCGACCATCTCGGAATCCTCGATGCCGGCGCGCACGATCATGCCGATGCGGGTGCGGTAGAGCACCACGTATAGCGCGATCAGTGCCGCTGCGACGATGCCGAGCAACGCCAGCCGGTAGGTCGGATAGAACATGAAGCCGATCGACGTGATGCCGACCAGCGGACCGGGCGGCGGCATGGTCTTCGACAGGCTGCCGAAGAAGAAGCGAACCGCCTCGACGAACACGATGCCGAGGCCGAAGGTCACCAGAAGCTGGTCCTCATGGGGCCGGCCGTAGAAGTAGCGGATGATGACCCGCTCCACGACCACGCCCACGACCATGACGAACAAGGCGCCGGCGACCACCGCGACGATGAAGGAGCCGGTGTACGTGTAGGCCAGCCAGCCAGCATAGCCGCCGAGCATGAACATGGCGCCGTGCGCCAGATTGAGCACGCCCAACGTGCCGTAGATGATGGTGAGCCCGGACGAGATCAGCGCCAGCAGTGCGCCGAGCACAAGCCCGTTGAAGCATTGCGAAACGAAATTGGCCCAGTTGATCACGCGAAGCGCCCCAATTCGTGAAGGCTGCGGAGGCCGCGCCCAGGACGCGGCCTCCGCGCTGAAACAGGGGCCCGCTCCGACACAGGAGCAGGCCCGAGCCGGCGGAGCTAGACGTAGTCGCCGAGATGGCAGCCGAAGGCGTCGGGCTTCTGCATCAGCGGCGCGCCGTCGACGACGTCCAAGACCTCCCAGAAGTCCTCCTTGTTCTTCATGTCCTTCGGCGCCTTGCCGCGGACGATGACGACCGGGCGGACAAGCTGGTGATCTTCCGGACGGAAGTGCACATCGCCCACGGTGGAGGGGAAAGTCTCGCCTTTCTCGTACTGCTTGATCACATCCGGCGGATAGAAGCTGCCGGCCTCGGAGACCATGCGCGCCCAGATGGCGAACTGCATGTAAGCGTTGTTGGCGCCCCACTCCGGCTTGTAGCCGTACTTCTTGTCGAACGCCTCGACGAAGATCTTGGCCAACGGATACTTGTCCTCCAGTGTCCACCAGAAGTCGGTGGCGGCGAACACACCCTCCATAAGTTCCGGCCCCGCCTCTTTGGCGAGGAACGGGATCTGATAGGGGATCACCATCTTCATCTTCGGCGTCAGACCGAACTGCTTGGCCTGCTGCACCGAGAGCACGGCATCGCGGCCCCAATTGACGTTGATGATCACGTCGGCGCCGGAGTTGGCGATGTTGGTCAGGTACTGGCTGAAGTCCTGCGTGCCGAGCGGCGAGACCTGGTTGGTCACCTGGGTCCAGTTGCCGTTCTTGGTCAGGTAGTCGTTCATCGACTTGGTGACGGTGTGGCCGTAGGTGTAGTCCGGCGTCATGAACGCCGCCTTCTTGCCCTTGCCGAAGTTCTTCACCAGCACCGGGCCGATCGCGTTGGCCGCGGTCTCGCCGTAGAAGCACTGGCGGAACGAATAGCGCGAGCAGTCCTTGCCGGTGGTGTCGTTGGAGCCGGAGATCGCCACGAGGTAGAGGATCTTCTGGCGCTCGGCGAACTTGTTGAGGGCCACCGCGACGGCCGACGACGTGGCGCCGGTCATGGCGACGATCTTGTTGTCGTTGATGAAGGTCTGCTCGACCTGCACGGCGTTGTTCGGCTTGGCGCCGGAATCCGCGGAGACGAGCTTCACTTCCTTGCCGAGCAGGCCCTTGGTCACCTTGGGCGCGATCTTCTTGATCAGGTCGTGGCCGCTGTTGATGTGCTCGACGGCGAGCTCCATGCCCTTGAGCTCGTCCTCGCCCTGCACCGCATAGGGTCCGGTGCGCGGCACGGCGGCGCCGATGGTGACAGAGTTGCCTTGCGATCCCGCAGGCCAAGTGCCGAGCGCCGGCTTGTCCTCGGCGTAAACCGGCAACACCAAGGTCTGTGGCAACAGCACGCCACCGGCAAGACCTGCGCCGGCTTTCAGCAGAACCCGGCGGGAAAGAGCTTCAGTAACAGTATTATCGATCGTCCTCTTCGACATGAGGCGTTCCTCCAAAGGTCTTCTTTCGAGTCGCCCCCTCGAATGCAGCCTTCGTTCTTCGTCGTGATATGCCGGCTTGCGCGATCTCTCGAAGCCTCCTTGTCCATTGCTTATCAGCCGATTGCTGGTAGCTATCGCGAGCAAGCCTTCACGAAACGAAGGTGGTGCCCATAGCTCGCGGAGACACGAGGATCGTCAATGCCACTTTGGTCGGAGGCGTTACCGCAGTCGAAAAAGCGCGGCTTAAACAGACTCGCCGGTGACGTTCACGCGTGCGGCTGATCGCCACACGCGGTTACCGTCACGGCGGTTCGTTGAAAGTTCCTGACGCGAAGTCTGATCCCGGCCTCCGGAACATTTTGATCCGGAGGCGCAATGAGTCTGGTTGCCGACGCAGGAGCGCGAGCGGCGCCTATTCCGCAGCGACCCGCGTCACCGGATCGACCGCCTCGACACGGGCGGCGCAGAACTTGAACTCCGGAATCTTGCCGAACGGATCGAGCTTCGGATTGGTCAGCAGGTTCGCCGCGGCTTCAACGTAGGCGAACGGGATGAACACCACGCCATCCGGCACCGCATCGTCCATGCGCGCCTGAAGCTCGACGGAGCCGCGTCGCGTCGAGACACGCACCATGTCGCCCGGCGCAATGCCGAGCTTCTCGATGGTGCCGCGCGACAGCTGCGCGATGGCCGAGGGCTCGAGGTGATCGAGCACCGTGGCGCGCCGCGTCATCGAGCCGGTGTGCCAGTGCTCGAGCTGGCGGCCGGTCGAGAGGATGAACGGATACTCCGTATCCGGCACCTCGTCCGGCGGCTGCAGCTTGGTCGCGACCAGCTTGGCGAAGCCGCCCGGCCGCGGGAAGCCCTTGTCGAACACCACGTCGCGGCCCGGCTTGTCCGGCGCGTCGGTCGGATAGGTGACGGCGTCCTCGCGCGCGACGCGCTCCCAGGTGATGTTGTCGAGCGCCGGCATCATCGACGCCATTTCGTTGAAGACGTCGCCAATGTGCTTGTAGTTCCAGCCGCAACCCAGCCGGTTGGCGATCTCGGTGATGATCCAGATGTCCTGACGCGTGTCGCCGGGAAGCGGGATCGCTTGGCGACCCATCTGCACCTGACGGTTGGTGTTGGTGACAGTGCCATCCTTCTCGGGCCAGCCGGATGCCGGCAGGATCACGTCGGCATAGACCGCGGTCTCGGTGAGGAACAGGTCCTGCACCACGAGATGTTCGAGATGCGCCAGCGCCTCGCGGGCATGGTTGAGATCGGGATCCGACATCGCCGGGTTCTCGCCCTCGATGTACATGCCCTTGATCTCGTCGGCGTGGACCGCGTCCATGATCTCGACAACGGTCTTGCCGCGCTTCGGCGGAAGCTTCACGCCCCACGCCTTTTCGTACTGGCCGCGGATTTCCGGATTCTCGACCGACTTGTAGTCGGGGAAGAACATCGGGATCAGGCCCGCGTCGGAGGCGCCCTGCACGTTGTTCTGGCCGCGCAGCGGATGCAGCCCGGTCCCGGGCCGGCCGATCTGGCCGGTGATCAGCGCGAGTGCAATCAGACAACGCGCATTGTCGGTGCCGTGGGTGTGCTGCGATACGCCCATGCCCCAGAAGATGATCGCGCTCTCAGCGCGGGCGTAGGCGCGCGCGACCTCGCGCAACGTATCGGCCTCGATGCCGCAGATCGGCGCCATCTCCTCCGGAGTGAACTGTTTGACGTTCTCCTTCCAGGCGTCGAAGCCCTCGACGTAGGTCTGGATGTATTGCTGGTCGTAGAGCTTCTCTTCGACGATGACGTTCAGCATGGCGTTGAGCATCGCCACGTCGGTGCCGTTCTTGAACTGCATCATCTTCCAGGCGTGGCGCTTCAGCGCCTGGCCGCGCGGGTCCATCACCACGAGCTTGGCACCACGCTTGGCCGACTGCTTGAAGAAGGTGGCGGCGACCGGATGGTTCTCGGTCGGATTGGCGCCGATCACGATGATCAGCTCCGAGTTCTTGCACTCGTTGAAGGTCGCGGTGACGGCCGCCGAGCCGACGCCCTCCAGCAGCGCCGACACCGACGAGGCGTGGCAAAGGCGGGTGCAGTGGTCGACGTTGTTGGTGCCGAAGCCGGTGCGCACGAGCTTCTGGAAGAGATAAGCCTCTTCGTTGGAGCCCTTCGCCGAGCCGAAGCCTGCCAGTGCATCGGAACCGTCGCGGTCGCGGATTTTCTTCAAGCCGCCCGCGGCGCGATCGAGCGCCTCTTCCCACGTCGCCTCGCGGAAATGCGTCCACGGATTCGTCGGATCGATGAACTCGTGCGCCACCTTCGGCACGCCGTCCTTGCGGATCATCGGCTTCATCAGGCGTTGCGGATTGTGCACGTAGTCGAAGCCGAAGCGGCCCTTGACGCAGAGCCGGTTCTGGTTGGCCGGGCCGTTCTTGCCGGTGACGGCGACGATCTTGTCGTCCTTGATCTGGTAGGTGAGCTGGCAGCCGACGCCGCAATACGGACAGACGCTGTCGACGGTGCGGTCGGGCTTGCCCTTGTAGACGTTGTTCTCGTCGACCATGGTCGAGGGCATCAGCGCACCGGTCGGGCAGGCCTGCACGCATTCGCCGCAAGCCACGCAGGTCGATTCGCCCATCGGATCGTCGAAGTCGAACACGATCTTCTCGGTGTGGCCGCGGCCGGCCATGCCGATGACGTCGTTGACCTGCACCTCGCGGCAGGCGCGGACGCAGAGATTGCACTGGATGCAGGCGTCGAGATTGACCGCCATGGCGACGTGGCTGCGGTCCGGCGCGGGCACCGCCTCCTTCTCGCGCGCCGGGAAGCGCCCGGCCTGGAGCTTCTGCCGCTTGACGATCTTCCAGAGCTCGCTGTCCGGATCGTGCGCGACTTCAATCGCGGGCTGGTCGGTGAGAAGGAGCTCCGCGACCATCTGGCGCGCGGTCTTGGCGCGGTCGGTCTGGGTCTTCACCTTCATGCCGGGCGACGGCGTGCGGATGCAGCTCGCGGCGAGCACGCGCTCGCCCTCGATCTCGACCATGCACACCCGGCAATTGCCGTCGGCCCGGTAGCCGGGCTTCGGCGTGTAGCAGAGGTGCGGCAGCTTGATGTCGAGCCTGCGCGCGGCGCGGAAGATCGATTCGCCTTCGCGGATGTCGATCTCGCGGTCGTCGATGAAGAAGGTGTTGGGCTTGTCGTTGGTAGTCATCGATTCACCGTTGTTAGCTTCGCGCGACCAGCGGCACAAAGAAGTGATGGAGCAATCCCGTCACGACCGCGCCGGCGACCCACAGCAAAACCGTAAGGGCCCCTGATTTGAAAAGCGGCGCGACTGCGATCGCCGCCACGAACGGAATGGTCACCCACATCGACGACCACGATACGCTGAACTTTCCGCCACACTCGCTGCAGGTCACCGACCTCGCCGGACCCAACATTGCCTTTCGCCATGCGGGGATCGCCGGCTTGTGACAATGGGGACATTCGAGGTTGGACATCTGACAACGCGTCCACTCACCATTTGCCCAACGGCTTTTTCAGCTCGTCGGGGAAGAATTTCAGCACACAGAGCAGCGGGTTCGGCGCGGCCTGACCCAGGCCGCAGATCGAAGCATCGCGCATCAGCGTCGACAGCTCGGTGAGCAGCGCCTCGTTCCACGGCCCCTGCTCCATCAGCTTGGCAGCCTTCTCGGTGCCGACGCGGCACGGCGTGCACTGGCCGCAGCTCTCGTCCTCGAAGAACTTCATCAGGTTCAACGCGACAGCCTTGATATCGTCCTTCTCGGACAGGATCACAACCGCGTGGGAACCGACGAAGCAGCCGTATTTTTCCAGCGTGCCGAAGTCGAGCGGCTCGTCGGCCATCGAGGCCGGCAGGATGCCGCCTGACGCGCCGCCGGGGAGATAAGCCTTGAAGGTCTCGCCCTCGGCCATGCCGCCGCAATACTCGTCGATCAGCTCGCGCATGGTGATGCCGGCCGGCGCGAGCTTAACGCCGGGGTTCTTCACCCGACCCGACACCGAGAAGCTGCGGAAGCCCTTGCGCTCATGGCGGCCCTGGGAGGTCGCCCAGGCCGCACCCTTCTCGATGATGTCGCGGAGCCAGTAGAGCGTCTCGACGTTCTGCTCGAGCGTCGGGCGGCCGAACAGGCCGACCTGCGCGACGTAAGGCGGGCGATGGCGCGGCAGGCCGCGCTTGCCCTCGATCGATTCGATCATCGCTGACTCTTCGCCGCAGATATAGGCGCCCGCGCCGCGGCGGAAGTGGATCTTGGTGTAGCTGTCGAGCCCCGCGGCCTCGAGCTTCTCGATCTCCTGCTCCAGCATCAGCCGGATCTCGGGATACTCGTCGCGCAGATAGATATAGACCTCGGCCGCCTCGACCACCCAGGCCGCGATCAGCATGCCTTCGAGGAAGCGGTGCGGATCGAGGCCGAGATAGTGGCGGTCCTTGAACGTGCCGGGCTCGCCCTCGTCACCGTTCACGGCCATCAGCCGCGGGCCCTTCTCGGCGCGCACGAACTGCCATTTGCGACCGGTCGGGAAGCCCGCGCCGCCCATGCCGCGCAGGCCTGAGTCGCTGACGATCTTGATCAACTCGTCGCGCGTGCGCCTGCCGGCCAGCGCCTCCTCGAACAGCTTGTAGCCGCCGTTCGCGCGATAGCCGTCGAAATCGGTGCCGGGCTTGAGCGCGTGGGCGTGCGTGTTCGGCGTCGCGAGCTTCTTCACCGCCTCGCCGGTCGCCTTGTTCAGCTGCACGTGGCCCACGGCGCAGACCGGCGCATGGTCGCAGGCGCCCATGCAGGGCGCGCGAACCACGCGCACGCCTGACCCGAGAAGCTTCGGCAGATCCTTCAACAGATGCTCGGCGCCGGCCATGGCGCAGGACAGCGAGTCACACACGCGCACCGTGACCGGCGGCGGCGGCGTCTCGCCCTCCTTCACCACGTCGAAATGCGCGTAGAAGGTCGCGACCTCGTAGACCTCGGTCTGGGCGAGCCGCATCTCGGCCGCGAGCGCTGCGAGATGCGCCGCGGAGATGTGGCCGTACTTGTCCTGGATGAGATGCAGGTGCTCGATCAGCAGATCGCGGCGACGCGAACGATCGGTCAGCAGCGCCTGCACCTCGGCCTGCGCCTGAAGATCGATCTGGCGCCCTTTGGGCGTGCGGCGGGCTTTGCGGCGGCGCGGCTCCGCGCCATTGCCGCCCATGCGTGGCGGCGGATTCTGGACATTCATCAGTGGCTCCGAAGTCGCACTATTGAACCAATCTAAAGGAGCCACGCAACGCGGCGGATTCCATGGTGCGATAGAACAAATCTATTAAAACAGGGGTCGTCACAACGTGAAACTTGTGTGCCGGTCCCGACAATGATATTAAGCCTTTGATTAAGAACAGATTTCGCTCCCATGATCGACAAGCTCGACTTCATTCTCGCGCTGGCGCGCGAGCGGCACTTCGGCCGCGCGGCAGAAGCCTGCGGCGTTACGCAGCCGACGCTGTCGGCCGGCGTGAAGCAGCTCGAAGAACAGATGGGCGTGTTGCTGGTGAATCGCGGCTCGCGGTTCCAGGGTTTCACGCCCGAGGGTGAGCGCGTGCTCGACTGGGCCCGGCGCATCGTCGGCGATGCGCGCTCGATGCGCGAGGAGATCAACGCGCTGCGCCACGGCCTCAGCGGACAACTGCGCATCGCAGCGATCCCGACCGCGCTGCCGATGGTCGCGGCGCTGACCACGCCCTATCGCGAGCGGCATCCCAATGTGCGCTTCACGATCTATTCGCGCACGTCGATCGAGGTGCTGGATCTGCTCGGCAATCTCGAGATCGATGCCGGCATCACCTATCTGGCCAATGAGCCGCTCGGCCACGTCACCGCAGTGCCGCTCTATCGCGAGCGCTACCGGCTGCTGACCTCGGCCGATGCGCCGCTCGGCAACCGCCAGAGCGTGACCTGGGCCGAGGTGGCGCAGGTGCCGCTGTGCCTGCTCACCCCCGACATGCAGAACCGCCGCATCATCGACCGGCTGCTGCAGAGCGCCGGCGCGGAGTCGCGGCCGACGCTGGAATCGGATTCGATGATCCTGCTGTACTCGCACGTGCGGACCGGCCGCTGGGCGAGCGTGATGCCGGCCAAGCTCGCCGAGACGCTAGGGCTCACCGACGTGATCCGCGCCATCCCGATCACCGAGCCCGAGGCGGTGCAGACCATCGGCCTCGTGGCGCCGGCGCGCGAGCCGATGATGCCCAACACCGCGGCGTTGGTGGAGGAGGCACGGCGGCTCGCGCCGACGCTCGACGCGGCGGTGCGGGAACCTCAATAAGAGATTGGGATTGAACCGATAGGCATATACTATCGTTGTTCCATCGGCACAGTCCGACGGTTGATCGGACACTGGGCGAACGGACCTCATGATCGAAAAGCTCGAATATCTGATCGCGCTCGCACACGAAAAGCATTTCGGCCGTGCGGCCGAGCTCTGCGCGGTGTCGCAGCCCTCGCTGTCGCTCGGCCTCAAGCAGCTCGAGGAGGCGCTCGGCGTGCTGCTGGTGCAGCGCGGCTCGCGCTTCATCGGGCTCACCGCCGAAGGCGAACGCACGCTGGAATGGGCGCGACGCATCGTCGGCGACGCGCGCGCGATGCGCCAGGACATCACGGCGCTCAAGCGCGGCCTCACCGGCCGGTTGCGGATCGCCGTCGCGCCCGCCGCGCTGCCGATGAGCGCGACCGTGACCGCGCCACTCTATGCGCGGCATCCGGAGGTGCAGTTCACCATCCTGTCGCGGCCAGCCGACGACATCCCGCCGCTTCTGGAAAATCTCGATATCGATGCGGCGATCACCTACATCGACACCGAGCTTCCGGCCGGATTCCGTGCCATTCCGCTCTATCGCGAACGCTATCAGCTGCTGACAACGAAAGATTCGCCGCTGGCGAAGCGAGACAGCGTGACGTGGGATGCGGTTTCGCGGCTGCCGCTTTGCCTGCTGACGCCCGACACCGAAAACCGGCGCATCGTCGAGAACCTGCTGCGTGGCAACGGCGAGACGCCAAACATCACGCTGGAGTCGGATTCGATGTCGGTGCTGTTCGCCCATGTCCGCACCGGAGCCTGGGCCAGCATCGTGCCGGACAAGGTCGCGCAGACGACGCGGATCGCGGACAAGGAATTCCGGGCCATTCCGATCGTCGAGCCTGATGCAGTGCACACCGTCGGATTGGTGATGCCGGAGCGCGATCCGACCACGCCGCTCGCCACCGCGCTCGCCGCGCAGGCGCGGCTCACGGCGTCGGAGCTTCTGCACTGAGCGACTAGACTTTAGTTGGTGGGAATAAATCCGATCGTTCGATCGGATGTTTTTGGCGTGACCGCGCGCCCCTTGTTTTATCGGCGTTTGCGGAGGTTGCGCTCATCCGCGCGAGAAACGATAAATAGGCTTCACCTATTGACCCATAGTATTCCAGCCTTGATTCAAGGTACCCCGCTCCGCACGCTTTTCGGCAGCAAATAACAACCAACAATCGCTTCCGGGAGGTGCCAAAATGACCGCAATCGGAGAAACCATGCCTGGTGTCGGCGCAGCCGCCGGCCTGCTCGACCGCGAGCGCATCATCGCCAAAGCCGGCTTCAACCGCTGGCTGGTGCCGCCCGCGGCGCTCTGCATCCATCTGTGCATCGGCATGGCCTACGGCTTCAGCGTGTTCTGGCTGCCGCTGTCGCGGTCGATCGGCGTCACCGGCTCGAAAGCATGCCCCGACCTGTCGCTCTGGGGCGAGCTGTTCACCACCACCTGCGACTGGCGCGTCGCAAGTCTCGGCTGGATGTACACGCTGTTCTTCGTGCTGCTCGGCATCGCCGCTGCGGTGTGGGGCGGCTGGCTGGAGCGCGCAGGCCCGCGCAAGGCGGGCGTCGTCTCAGCGCTGTGCTGGTGCGGCGGGCTGCTGATCGGCGCGTTTGGCGTCTATATCCACCAGCTCTGGCTGATGTGGCTCGGCGCCGGCGTGATCGGCGGCATCGGGCTCGGCCTCGGCTACATTTCGCCGGTCTCGACGCTGGTGAAATGGTTTCCCGACCGGCGCGGCATGGCGACCGGCATGGCGATCATGGGCTTCGGCGGCGGCGCGATGATCGGCGCCCCGCTCGCGGACATTCTGATGAACGCCTTCAAGACACCGACCTCGGTCGGCGTCTGGCAGACCTTTGTCGCCATGGCCGCGATCTACTTCTGCTTCATGATCATCGGCGCGTTCCGCTACCGGCTGCCGCCGGCCGGCTGGCGCCCGGACGGCTGGACTCCGCCGGCCGCGTCGAACGCCATGATCTCGCAGCATAACGTTCACCTGAAGGACGCGCACAAGACGCCGCAGTTCTGGCTGATCTGGTGGGTGCTGACGCTGAACGTCTCGGCCGGCATCGGCGTGATCGGCATGGCCTCGCCGATGCTGCAGGAGATCTTCGCCGGCGACCTGATCGGCCAGGCCGGCGTGAAGTTCAACGCGCTCACGCCTGAGCAGCGCGTTCAGATCGCGGCGATCGCCGCGGGCTTCGCCGGACTGCTGTCGCTGTTCAACATCGCCGGCCGGTTCTGCTGGGCGTCGCTGTCGGACTACATCGGGCGCAAGAACACCTACTACACGTTCTTCATCCTCGGCATCGCGCTCTATGCGTCGGCGCCGTTCTTCGCCTCGATCGGCAGCAAGGGGATGTTCGTGCTGGCCTTCGGCATCATCCTGTCGATGTATGGCGGCGGCTTCGCCACCGTGCCGGCGTATCTCGCCGACATGTTCGGCACGCAGTTCGTCGGCGCGATCCACGGCCGTCTGCTCACCGCATGGTCGACAGCCGGCATCATCGGCCCGGTGGTGGTGAACTATCTCCGCGAGTTCCAGCTCGCCGCCGGCGTGCCGCGCGACCAGCTGTACAATTCGACCATGTATGTGCTGTGCGCCATGCTGGTCGCGGGCCTGATCTGCAACTGGCTGGTCAAGCCCGTGGACCCGAAGTGGTACATGAGCGCCGAAGAGGTGGCGAAGCTCCAGGCCGCCAACGCCAAGACCCAGGCCGGCACGCCGTCCGGCTCGTTCGGCATCGGCAAGGGCGGCCTCGACGCCCAGGCCGCGCTGTTCTGGGCCTTCGTCGGCATCCCGCTGTGCTGGGGCATCTGGCTGACGTTCAAGAGCGCGGCGCGGATTTTCTGATCGACCAGACCGGGGAGAGAACCTGATGCTTCGAAACAAAACCGCAATCGTGGCCGCGATCCTGATGTCGGCCACGATCGTAGCTGTGCCGGCGCTGGCGCAGACAGCGGCGCCCGCGCCCGAGCCGAAGAAATCCAAGCTCACGCTGACGCGCGAGAAGATCAAGGAGATGCAGACCAAGTGGAAGGCCAACCGGCCGAAGCTCAAGGCCTGCCGCGCCGAGGTGAAGAAGAAGGGCCTGACCGGCGACGAGCGCTGGTTCTTCATCTCGGATTGCATGGAAAAAGCGTGACCGACCTTGCCGGGTGCCGGCCATGCTGGCGCCGCTCCCTTCACGGGGAGCGGCGCCATCGTTTTTGACGGCAGGATTACAGCGGCCTCCCCGCCTTGATGGCCGGTGCCGCATAACGCAGACTCCGGCGTCTCTCACAACCGGGAACGCCATGTACATTGCCGACACCAAACGCCTGACCCACGACGGCGCCAAGAAGATGATGGCCACCGCCATCGACGAGGCCCGCAAGGCCGGCATCGCCGTCTCGTGCTGCATCGTCGATGCCGGCGGGCACGTGGTGGTCCTGGAGCGCATGGACGGCGGCCGCTTCCACACGCTGCACTCCTGCACCACCAAAGCGGTGTGCGCGGCCTCCAACAAGCGGCCGACCACGGCCAAGGGCGCCGTGGGCCAGGACCTCGACGTGACGCATGCCATTGGGCTTGCGCTGGCGGCCGGTCCCGAGCGCTGGACCGCCATGGAGGGCGGCGTGCCGATCCTGAGCGGTGGCGAGTGCATCGGCGGCGTCGGCGTCAGCGGCGGCGACTGGCAGACCGACCTGAAGATCGCGCAGGCCGCCGTCGAGTCCATCGGCGCGAGCTGGAAGTAGACCATGACCGAACCGGTTCGCGTCGCCTGCATCGGAATGGGCTGGTGGTCGGATGTGCTGGCCGACGCCATCAAGCGTTCGAGCAAGATCGAGATCGTGGCGTGTCATACGCGCTCGGAGGACAAGCGTCAGGCCTTCGCCAAGAAATACGGCTGCAAGCCGATCGCGAGTTACGACGACGTGCTGGCCGACCGCTCGATCGAAGCCATCATCAACACCACGCCGAACGACGTGCATCTGGAGACGACCCGCGCCGCGGCCGCGGCCGGCAAGCACGTGTTCCTCGACAAGCCGATCGCGAACAATGTCTCGGAGGGCCGCGCCATCACCGAGGTGTGCCGCAAGGCCGGCGTCATTCTCGGGATGGGTTATCAGCGCCGCCGCGAGAGCCATTTCCGCTGGGTGAAACAGCAGATCGCGGCAGGCACGTTCGGCAAGCTCGTCAACGCCGAGGCCAACATCAGCCGCGACCGGCTCGGCAAGATCGATCTCAGCTCGTGGCGCTATCAGGCGGCCGGCATGCCGGGCGGCGTGATGCTGCAGATCGGCATCCACTACACCGACGTGCTGACCTATCTGATGGGACCGGTGAAGGCGGTGCGCGGGCAGTTCGCCCAGCTCGTGCTGCCCGGCGACAATCCCGACGTCGCGAGCCTCATTCTCGAACACGAGAACGGTGCGCTGTCGACGCTGAACGCAAGCTACGCCTCGGCGTCGGAATACTACCTGATGAACATCTACGGCAAGGACGCCACCGCCTATTACGACATGCATGGCGGGCTGCGGCTGCTCAAGCGCGGCGAGGACAAGCCGGCGCCGGTCGTGACCGCCAAGAACGACACCTTCGTCGAGGAGCTGGAGGAGTTCGCCGCGGCGGTGCGCGGCGGGCCGAAGCCCGAGGTCGGCGGCGAATACGCGACCGAGTCGCTCGCCGTGGTGCGCGCCGGGATCCTGTCGGCGCGCGAGGGACGACGCGTCGAGGTGGCGGAGATCTTGAAGAACGATTAGCCCGGGCACGAACCCGGTCTTGCGAGAACAGAACGGGAGAGTGGGATGAAGCGAGCCTTGAGACTGCCGGCGCTCATCGCGGCCGGTCTGCTGTTCGCGGGCGCGTTCGCCAGCAACGCCTGGTCACAGGACTATCCCAACCGCTCGATCACGGTGATCGTGCCGTTCCCGGCCGGCGGGCCGAGCGACGTGGTGGCGCGCATCGTCACCGACCAGATGGGACGGACGCTCGGCCAGACGATGGTGATCGAGAATGTGGGCGGTGCCGGCGGCGTGATCGGCAGCGGCCGGGTCGCAACCGCGCAGGCTGACGGCTATACGCTGCTCGCCGGCAGCATGGGTTCGCATGTGGCGGCGCCGGTGCTGACGCAGGGGCTGCGCTACAACCCGCTCGATTTCACGCCGATCGGGCCGACCGCGCATTCGCCGCCGATCATCGTGGCGCGCAAGGATTTCCCCGCGAAAGACCTTCGCGAATTCGTCGCCGACCTCAAGGAGCAGGGCAACGGCTTCAAGGAAGCCCATGGCGGCATCGGCTCGTCGTCGCACATGGCGTGCCTGCTGTTCACTTCCGCGACCGGCGTGAAGCCCACGCTGGTGGCGTATCGCGGCAGCAACCTCGCCATGAACGACATGATCGGCGGCCATGTCGATTTCATCTGCGAGCAGTCGGTCAGTGTGATCGAGCAGATCAAGTCCGGCACCGTGAAGGCCTATGCGGTGGCCGCCGCCGAGCGGCTCGCCTCGCTGCCGGAATTGCCGACCGCAAGCGAGATGGGCGTGAGCTATGTGATGAGCATCTGGGCCGGCATCTTCGGTCCCAAGGGCCTGCCGGCGCCGGTCGTGGCGAAGCTCTCCGACGCACTCGACAAGGCACTGGACGATCCTGGCGTGCGCATGAAGATCAACGCGCTGGGCGGCTCGATCCCCGGCAAGGCCGAGCGAAACCCGGCCGCGTTCGACGCCTATGTGAAGGCCGAGATCGCGCGCTGGGAGCCGACGCTCCGAGCGAGCGCCGCATCGGCCAAATAGCCCGCAACGGCAGCCACGATCTCACCGCAGATCGCTCCACACTTCGCCCAGGTTATTGCCGCACATAAGCGCGCCGCGCGTTCGCGGCTGACTTGAGGGGAAACAATGACCACACGGCGCGACGTGATCGCCGGCGCAGCCGCGCTGGCGGGTTTGGGGATTTCGGCAACCGTTGCCCATGCTGGCGAGGAATTGGGTACCAATGCCCTCGCCCGCATCGAGCTGGAAAGCGGCGGAAGGCTTGGCGTCGCGGCGATGGATACCGGCTCCGGCAACCTCATCGTGCATCGCGGCGACGAGCGCTTTCCAATGTGCAGCACGTTCAAGCTGCTGGCCTCGGCGGCGGTCCTCAAGCGCGTCGACCAGGGCCAGGAGAAGCTCGACCGGCGCGTGGTGTTTTCGGCCAAGGACATCGTGGCCAATTCGCCGACCACCGAGAAGCACGTCGGCGGCGACGGCATGACGCTCGCCGAGATATGCGAAGCCGCCATGACGTTGAGCGACAACACCGCCGGCAACCTGATGCTGAAGAGCCTCGGCGGCCCGCAGGGTATCACGGAATTTGCGCGCTCGCTCGGCGATACCATGACGCGCCTCGATCGGTTCGAGACCGAGTTGAACGAGGCCCTGCCTGGCGATCCACGCGACACCACCACGCCTCGCTCCATGATGAGCAATCTGCAGAAGCTGGTGTTCGGTGACGTGCTGTCCGCAGCATCGAAAGACCAGTTGACCAAATGGCTGCTCGCCAACAAGACCGGCGACACGCGGCTTCGCGCCGGACTGCCGGCCGGCTGGCGCGTCGGCGACAAGACCGGCTCGGGCGAGCGCGGCACCACCAACGACATCGGCGTGGTCTGGGCGCCCAACCGCACGCCGGTTGTGATCGCGGTTTATCTGACCGGAACGTCTGCTTCCGCCGAGAAGCGGAATGCGACACTGGCTGCTGTTGGCCGTGCCCTGACGTCCGGGGGATAGCGGCGCGTCCGAACGTATCAAAACCGGTCCCAGGCGGGCTCTGGCCCAAACCGCCCGGCGAGGAAATCGATGAACACGCGGGTCTTGGCCGCGAGATAGCGGTTCGGCGCGTAGACCGCGTGGATGCCGAGCCCGGTCGGCTCGTGGTCCGGCAGCACCACCGCGAGCCTCTTCGCCGCGATGTCCTGACCGATCAGGAAGGTCGGCAACAGCACGATGCCGTTGCCGTTCAGCGCCGCGGCGCGCAGCACGTCGCCGTTGTTCGAGCACAGGCACGACGTGACCGGCACCGACAGCATCTCGCCGTTGTGTATCAGCTCGAAGCGCTGCGCCGCCTGCGAATGGCCGAAGCTCAACGCGCGGTGATGAACGAGATCATCGGGCGTCTTCGGCGTGCCGTGCTTTTTCAGATAAGCCGGCGATGCCGCGAGCACGCGCCGTGCCGGCGCGAGCCTGCGTGCGATCAGGCTCGAGTCCGGCAACGCGCCGATCCGCACCGTGACGTCGACACCCTCCTCGATCGGATCGATGAAGCGATCGTTGAGGATCAGCTCGATGCGCAGATCGGCATACGCCACCATGAACTCGGCGATGGCCGGCCCGAGATAGAGCGTACCGAACGACATCGGCGCGTTGATCCTGAGCAGTCCCTTCGGCTCGTCATGGAGCCGCGACACCGCGCTCTCGGTGCTCTCGACGTCGGCGAGGATGCCGGTGACGCGCTCGTAGTAGGCGCGGCCGGCTTCGGTCGGCGTGACGCGGCGGGTGGTGCGGT
>CAKZHN010000014.1 GCA_936924235.1 uncultured Rhodoplanes sp.
TCCCGGCGCTCCATTCCCTTCCTATTGGAAGGGGAAGGAAAACAGGGAGACGGGCGCACCCGGGCGTCCGAAAACAAAGCCCCGGCCCAGCGGAGCGTTGGCTGAAGACTCTCTCCACGTCATTCCGGGGCGCGCCGAAGGTGCGAACCCGGAATCCAGTTCTGGAGGGACTGTTTGCGGAACTGGATTCCGGATCGCCGCTACCCGGCGTCCGGAATGACCGCGGCGCTAGCTCTTCGCCTCGGCAACCCGCAGGCCGATGTAGCGATCGAGCGTGGCGTGGTCCTTCAACAGATCCTGCGATTTCGCGCGGTGCACGATGGTGCCGCGCTCGAGCAGCACCGCATGCTCGGTGAGCGACAGCGCCACTTCGGCATGCTGCTCCACCAAGATCACCGCGGTGCCTTCCTCGACGATCATCTTGCGCAGGCCGCGCACCAGCTCCTCGACGATGATCGGCGCGAGCCCTTCCAAAGGCTCGTCCAACAACAGCAGCGACGGATTGGTCATCAGCGCGCGCGCGGTCGCGAGCATCTGCTGCTCGCCGCCGGAGAGCTGATTGCCCTTGGACAGCCGTCGTTCTTTCAGGCGCGGGAAGAACTGATAGGCCGCGTCGAGGTCCCAGCGGCCGGGCCGCGCCGCAACCGTGAGATTCTCCTCGACCGTGAGGTTGGCGAAGATCTCGCGCTCCTGAGCGACCCAGCCGATGCCGGCCTGGGCGCGGCGGTGTGGCGGCATCCGGCTGATGTCCTGGCCGCGCCAGACGATCGCGCCGCGGCGGAGCTGGGTGAAGCCCATCAGCGTGAGCAGCAAGGTGCTCTTGCCGACGCCGTTGCGCCCCAGCACCGCGAGGCTGCCGCGCTCGGCCACGTCGAACGAGATGTCGTCGAGCACGACGGCTTCGCCGTAGCCCGAGCGGACGTTCTTGAAGGAGAGCAGCGCGTCAGCCATGCGCTCCTCCCAGATAAACCTCACGCACCCGCGGGTCGGCGGCGATCTCGGCGGGCGTGCCTTCGAGCAGGATGCCGCCGCTGACCATGACGATGATGCGGCTGGCGAGCCTGAACACCAGCTCCATGTCGTGCTCGATGAACAGCACCGTGATGTCCTTCGAGAGATTGCTGATCGCGGTGAACAGCTCGGCGCTCTCGGTGCGCGGCACGCCTGCCGCGGGCTCGTCGAGCAGCAGCACCTTGGGCTTGGTCGCCAGCGCCAGCGCGATCTCCAGAAGCCGCTGCTGGCCGTAGGCGAGGTGCCGCGTCTCCTGGGTGCAAACCGGCCCAAGCATCAGCGACTGAAGGATCGCGTGAGCCTCGTCGACAGCCGTGCGGTAGTCGGCGGTGCGTCGCCACCAGGTGCGAGCGATCTTGTCCCGCTCGCAGATCGCAAGCGTCACCGCCTCGAGCGGGGTGAGATGCGGGAAGAGGCTGTTGATCTGGAAGGTGCGGACGAGCCCGCGCCGCACCCGCTGCTCGGGGCTGAGCGCGGTGATGTCCTCGCCGTCGAGCAGAATCTGCCCGCCGTCCGGCCGCAGCATGCCGGTCATCAGGTTGATCATCGTGGTCTTGCCGGCGCCGTTCGGGCCGATCAGCGCGTAGCGCACGCCGGCGGGCAGCGCGATGCCGATGTTGTTGGCGACCACGAGAGAGCCGAAGCGCTTGTTGAGGCCGCTCGTTGCGAGCGCGGGCGCGCTCATGGTCTGCGCCTCCACGGCGGCGAGACGAGCCAGCCGAACCAGCGTTGGCCGCGCTTGGTGGAGATGATGTCGTTGAGACCGCCGAGGATGCCGTTCGGCAGGAACAGCACGACCGCGATCAGGAGAATGCCGATCGGGAAGTACCAGTACTGCGGATTGACGCCGGAGAACTGATCGCGCGCCACCATGTAGATGGTGGCGCCGATCAGGCCGCCGTAAAGCCGTCCGGTGCCGCCGAGAATCAGCATCACCAGGATGTCGGCGGAGCGGGGAAAGCCGAGCACTTCCAGCGACACCGTCTCGGTGGTCTGGGTCAGGATCGCGCCGGCGATGCCGGCCATGACGCCGGCGATGGTGTAGACCTTGCGGATGTGCGGCCGGCTTTCCGCGCCGATCGCCCGCATGCGCACCGCGTTCTCGCGGATGCCGCGCAGCGCGAGCCCGAACGGCGAATTGGTCAGCCGCCGGCTCATCAGGAAGAACAGGAACAGCACGATCAGCGCGTAGGTATAGGCGGTGTAGCCGTAAAGATCGAAGGCGAACATCCCGAGCAGCGGCCACATGTGGACGCCCTGCAGGCCGTCGGCGCCGCCCGTGAGCCAGCTCGCGCTGTTGGCAAGCTCGACCAGCAGGAGCCCGAAGCCGAGCGTGATCATGATCAGCGCGAGATGGCGGAAGCGCGCGATGATGAAGCTCATCAGAAAGCCCATCAGTCCCGCGACGAAGCCCGCGGCCAGAAGACCGGTGAGCGGCTCGCCCCAGCCCCATTTCGAAATGAGACCTGCCGTATAGGCGCCGACGCCGAAGAACGCGGCGTGGCCGAGCGAGACGATGCCGGCGTAGCCCAGGATCAGGTCGAGCGAGAGCGCAAACAGCGCCGAGATCGCGACCTGGCTCGCCAGCACCAGATAGTCCGGCGTCAGCACGAACGGCAGCAAGGTCGCGAGCCAGAAGATGATCTCGGCGGTGCGCCAGCGGGCCTGGGCTTCGAGCTGCTCGATCGGCGAGGCGAGGGCGGGGGAGAGCATCGCCATGTCAGCGCCGCCCGAAAATGCCGGACGGCCGCCACATCAGCAGCGTCAGCATCACCAGATAGATCAGGAACGAGCCGATGGCGGGGAAGTAATACTTGCCCGCCATGTCGCTGATGCCGAGCAGCATCGCGGCGGCGAATGTGCCGCCGATCGAGCCGAGCCCGCCGACCGCCACGACAATCAGCACATAAACAAGGTAGGCCAGCGCGAACGACGGATCGAGGCCGACGATGTCGATGGCGAGCGCGCCGCCGAGGCCGGCGAGCCCGCTGCCGAGCGCGAACGTGATGGCGAAGGCCCTGTCGACATTGATGCCGAGCCCACGCGCCATGCGCTGGTTGTCGACCGCGGCGCGGATCTGCGCGCCGAACCGGGTGAACTCCAGCGTCGCCACCAAAAGCGCCGTGACCACCAGCGCGAAGACGATGAGGAAGATGCGGTAGACGCCGAACGTCAGCGCGCCGACATGGATCGAGCCGCGGAGATAGCCCGGCAGCGACACCGGCTGCTGGTTGGTGGTGTAGATGTAGGTCGTCACCGCGATCGACACGAACACGATGCCGATGGTCAGCAGGCACTGGTCGAGGTCGCTCGACCGGTAAAGCCTCCGAAACATCGTGCGCTCGAAGACCACGCTGATCGCGCCGGCCGCGACGAAGGCCATGGGCAGGGTGGCGAGGAACGGCCAGCCCAGCCGGTTCATCAGCGTAACGGCAACATAGCCGCCGATCATGCCGAAGGTGCAGTGCGCGAGATTGACGAAATTCATCATCCCGAGCGTCACCGACAGCCCGACCGAGAGCAGGAACAGCAGCATGCCGTAGGCGAACCCGTCGAACAGGACGCCGACAACCGAAATCATTGCGGTCGCCCCCTTCGGCCGCGCGGCATGCTGCGATAGTCCCTGCTTACTTGCCCATCGCCGCCTTGATCGGGTCCTTGACGTTCTCGATCTTGTCGAACTCGACATTGACGAGCTTGCCGTCGACCTTCTCGACGCGGCGGATGTAGACCGTCTCGATCACGTCGCGGGTTTCCGGGTCGATCGACATCGGGCCGCGCGGGCTTTCCCAGGAGAGGCCCTTGGCGGCGGCGATCAGCTTCTCGCCGTCGGCGTCGCCCTTGGTCTTCTTCAGCGCCTCGTAGATGACGTGCATGCCGTCATAGCCGCCGACCGAGAACATGTCGGGGTTGCGCTTGTAGTCGGCGACGTACTCGGCGACGAACTTCTTGTTCACCGCCGACTGGTGGTTGGCGTCGTAGTGGAACGCCGTGATGATGCCGAGGCCGTCGTCGCCCATGCCTTTCAGCGACTCGTCGAAGGTGAGTTCGCCCTGGCCGAGGATCTTGGTCTTGTTCTTGTCGATGCCGCGCTCGGCGATGTTCTTGCCGATCGTCGCCGGTTGCGTGCCGCCCGGCACCCAGATGTAGATCGCGTCGGGCGCGAGGTCCTTGGCGCGCTGCAGGAACGCGGTGAAGTCCTGGTTGGGGACCGGATAGCGTGCCGAGCCGATGATCTCGCCGCCGTTGTCCTTGAAGCCCTTCTGGAACGCCGCTTCGCCGTCATGGCCGGGGCTGAAGTCGGAGACGAGCGTATAGGCCTTCTTGATGCCGTTCTTGGCAGCCCAGGCGCCGAGCGCCTGATTGACGGCAGGCACCGTGAACGAGGTGCGCACCATGTAGGGCGACTTGGTGGTGATGATCGAGGTCGCGGCGTTCATGTTAACCATGAACTTCTTGGCCTGGGCCGACACGTCGGCCGCGGCCAGCGCGTTCGGCGTGAGATCGAAGCCCGCCAGGATGTCGGCCTTGTCGCGGACGATGGCCTCCTGCGACAGGCGCTTGGACACGTCCGGCGCGATGCCGCCGTTGTCCTTGCGGATGATCTCGATCTTCTTGCCGGCGACGGTGTCGCCGTGCTGCTTCATGTAGAGCTTGATGCCGTTTTCGATCTGGGCGCCGCTGTCGGCGAACTGTCCTGAATAGGACATGATGATGGCGATCTTGACCGTGTCCTCGGCGTGAGCCGCGATCGGCGCGGCCGCCGCGAGCAGAATCAGAGCCAGTCCGGTTTTTGCTTGTCGCATTTGGGGATCCCTCCGGAATTCAGCGTTTGCGTTTATTTGGCGGCACTTTGGCCCGCCGCGGCGCGATCCGCAATGGCTGGCGCGGGGCCAAAACCGCGCACCCGCATGTTTCCTTCAAGCCGATGCAAAAACGGGATCGGCTTGGGTGCCCCAAACCGATCCCGTGACGTTGCGCGTTCCAAAGGCAGCGGCTATTTGGCGGCTACTTAAGCAGCAGCTATTTGGCCATCCGCGCCTTCACCGGGTCCTTGACGTTTTCGACCTTGTCGATTTCCACGTTGCGGAGCCCTTCCGGCGTCTTGGTCACCTTGTTGATATAGACGGTGAGGATGATGTCGCGCGTCTCCGGATCGATCTGGACCGGACCGCGCGGGCTTTCCCACTTCATGCCTTTCGCGGCCGCGATCAGCGATTCGCCATCGGCCTTGCCGCCGGTCTTCTTCAGCGTTTCGTAGATCAGGTGCATGCCGTCATAGCCGCCGATCGAGAAGATGTCGGGGTTGCGGCCGCCGGAGATGTCGTTGAAGCCCTTCACGAAGGCCTTGTTCATCGCCGACTGATGATTGTGGTCGTAGTGCGCCGCGGTGATGATGCCGACCGCGACATCGCCCATGCTCTTCAGCGCGCTGTCGTCGGCCAGCACGTCCTGGCCGATGACCCGGACCTTCTGCGGATCGATTCCGCGCTCGGAGAGCGCCTTGCCGACCGCGGCCGGCTGCGTGCCGCCCGGAATCCAGATGTAGATGGTGTCGGGGTTGGTGTCCTTGGCGCGCTGGACGAACACCGAGAAGTCCGGGTTCGCGACCGGGAAGCGCACCGAGCCGACGATCTCGCCACCGGCCTCCTTGACGCCAAGCTGGAACGCTTGCTCGCCGTCATGGCCGGGGCCGAAGTCGGACACCATGCTGTAGATGCGCTTCGAGCCGGTCTTCACCGCCCAGGTGCCGAGCGTCTGGTTCAGCATCGGCGTGGTCACCGAGGTGCGCGCCATGTACGGCGATTTCGTCGTGATGATCGACGTCGCCGCATTCATGATCACGGTGAAGACCTTGGCGCTGGCCGAAACGTCGCCGACCGCGAGCGCGTTCGGCGTCAGGATCAGCCCGCCGATGATGTCGACCTTGTCGCGGGTGATCAGCTCCTGCGCCAGCCGCTTGGCGACGTCGGGGGCAATGCCGCCGGTGTCCTTGCGGATCAACTCGATCTTCTTGCCGGCAACCGTGTCGCCATGCTCCTTCATGTAGAGCTTGATGGCGTTGTCCATCTGCGCCGCGGTGTCGGCGAACTGGCCCGAGAACGGCATGATCAGGCCGATCTTGACGGTGTCCTGGGCGTTGGCCAGCGCGGTGGCGGCGAGCAGCGCGGTGGCGCCGAGCAGAGCAGCGAGCGACTTTCGCATCGGAAAAACCCTCCCTGGAATTTCAGCCTTTTGGCCTTTGCCGGGACGGTAAAGGCTGCAATTCCCAAGGTCAATTTGGCGGCGCTTACGCCTTTGGGATGGGTGCGGGCCGCCCACTTGGACGGTGGGCAGCCGTTTTGGTGGCCGCTAGTCCTTCAAATGCGGCATCACCTCGGAGACGAACATCTCCATGTTGCGCTTGGTGAGCTCATCCGAGAGCGTGCCGAACTGGAGCATGGTGATGAGCTTGCCGGCGTTGGTCTCCTCGCGGAGCTTGGCAAGCTGTTCGCGCACCGTCTTCGGGCTTCCCACCACCACGGTGCCGTTGTCGGCGAGCTCCTCCAGCGTCAGCCGCTTCTGCGCGCCGAGCGCCTTGCGCATCCGCATGGTGTTCTTCATCGACGGCAGCGACATGTAGCCCGGCGGCAAGAGCATCTGGAACGGCACCGCGAGGAAGTCGTTGAACAGCGTCTCGATGCCTTCCTTGGCTTCCTTCCGGGCACGCTCGTCGGTGTCGGCGACATAAACCGGCGACGCCCAGCCGAGCTGGCTCGGCAGCGCCTCGTAGCCGTATTGCCGGGCCTGCTCACGATAGACGTTGAGATAGCGCGCGACCAGCTCGCGGCTCGAGAACGTCACCAGGAACGGATATTTGCGCTCCGGCGCTGCCGCCCATTTCACCGTTTCGGACGAGCCCATCGACGGGATCCAGATTTCCGGATGCGGCGCCTGATAGGGGCGGGGCCAGATGTTGACGTAGCGCACGTTGAAGTGCTCGCCCTCGAACGAGGTCGGGCCGGGCTTGGTCCAGGCCTGCACGATCAGGTCGTGCGCCTCCTGGTAGCGCTCGTGGGAGAAGAACGGATTGATGCCGGTCGAGTGATACTCGTTGCCGATGCCGCGCACAAAGCCGGTGATGATGCGGCCCTTCGACAGGTTGTCGAGCATCGCGAACTCTTCGGCGATGTTGACCGGGTTGTTCACCAGCGGCAGCGCGCGGCCGATGATCGCGATCTTGGCTTTCGTGGTGCGTGCGATCAGGTTTGCGGCAATCAGATTCGGCGCCGGCATGATGCCGTAGGCGGTCTGATGATGCTCGTTCACCGCGATCACGTCGAAGCCGAGCTTTTCGGCATAGACGAGCTGGTTGATATAGGACTCGTATTCCTCGGCGCCCTTCTTGGGATCGTAGAGCGTGTTCGGCATCACCACCCAGGCGGCGCGATGCTTGTGGCGCTCGGCCATGTCGAGCGGGCGATAAGGCATCAGGTGAAAGAATGTGAACTGCATCAGCGTGTCCCCTGATAGAGGCGGACGATTTCCTTGGCGGTGATCTCCGGCTTCTCGACCGCCGGCACATGGCCGCATTCGGGAACGATCTCGACCCGGCTTCCGGGAATCCGCTCGCCCCAGCGCGCCGCATAGGCGTTCGGGAACAGCTTGTCCTCCTTGCCCCACATGATCAGCGTCGGCACGCTGATGCGATGCAGCCAGCGCTCCAGCGACGGGTTGTACCAGCGCGGCTCCCAGCCGAACTTCGCGGTGGCGAAGCGGTTGGTCAGCATGTTGTCGGCCTGCTCGTCGGCGAGCTGGGCCCCAAGAATCTGATCGGCGATGGCCTGATTGAAGTAGAGATTGCGGACCGCTTCCTCGGGGCTCCAGATGAAGTTGTCGCCGCTTTGCAGTCCCTTGATGCGGATGCCGGCGGGATCGAGCAGGGTCAGCGATTTCAGCCGCGTGCAATTGCGCACCGCAAGCTCGGCCGCGGCCCAGCCGCCGAGCGACTGACCGACCAGATGCACCGAGTGCTCGCCCATGCCCTCGATGAAATCGAGGTAGTACATCGCCAAGTCGCCGATGTTGCGCATCCAGGGCGGATTGTCCGAGGTGCCGAAGCCCGGATGCTCCGGCACGAACACCTCGAAATGCTTGGAGAGGAGATCGAACACCGGCAGCCAGACCGGCAAGCCATTGGCGCCATGCAGAAACAGGAGCGGCGGGCCCGATCCGCCCCGAAGCATCCGGACATTGACGTCACGGACCTTGTGTTTCGTTTCCGTCCCCGGCATGGCATTGTTCTCCGTGACTTTTGAGCGAAGCAATCTACAGACCCTCACGCCCCTTGCAATCCAGAGTGACGCCGATGGCCCATGCCAATGACCATGCCGACACCGAACGCTTCCGTCTCCGCCGCTTCATCGAGCGGATGGTGCAACTCGGCGAATGTGAAATTCATGACAAGCCGATCGACCTGATCGATGTCGCGGCGGTGCTCGAAGGCAATCCGAAGGCGACCTGGTTCAAGTCGGTCGGGCCGGAGAAGGCCGAGCTGATCGGCAACGTGATGGGCTCGCGCAAGCGCCTGGCGCTGGCGCTGGACACCGATGAAGCGGGACTTTTGGGCGAAATCACCAAGCGGCTTTCGAGCCCGCACAAGCCGGTCAAGGTTGCGGCCACCGACGCGCCGGTACAGCAGGTGGTGAAGAAAGGCGACGAAGCAGACATGTGCGCGCTGCCGGTGCATCTGCAGCACGGCGAGGACGGCGCGCCGTACATCTCGGCCGGCCTCGACGTCATGCAATTTCGCGATACCGGCCATACCAATATCGGCTGCCGCCGCATCATGCTGCGCGGACCGCGCACCGCGGGCATCGACATGATCGCGCCGAGCGATGCGCGCGCGATCTATCTCGAAGGCGTGGCCAAGGGCGAGAAGACGCCGGTGGCTTATGTGGTCGGTTCCACGCCGTGCGATTTCATGGCGGCGGTGTGCATGAACCCGCCGATGGACGAGCTCGAAGTGCTCGGCGCGTTGCGCGGCGTGCCGGTGCCGATCGTCAAATGCATCACCAACGACATCTACGTGCCGGCCGACGCCGAATATGTGCTGGAGGGCTATCTCGACAACAAGGGCCACGTCGAGCCGGAAGGTCCGTTCGGTGAGTACGTGGGCTACTACGGCGTGGTGAAACGCAATCCGGTGTTTCACGTCACCGCGATCACGCATCGCAAGGACGCGCTGTTCCAGACCGTCACCATCGGCGGCAAGCATCTCGGCCGCACCGATACCGCGCAGCTTACCACGGTGAAAACGGAGTCCGCGGCCTGGGCCGGGCTCGTCACCGCGGTGCGCGAGCCGGTGGCGTGCTTCGCGACGCCGTCGAGCGGCGGCATGTACAACGTGCGCGTCTCGATCCGTCAGCGCGTGCCGGGCGAAGCGCGCAATGCCATCGCTGCGGTGTTCGGCAGCATGGCCGAATGCAAGCAGGTGTTCGTGTTCGACGACGACATCGACGTGTTCTCCGACGAGCAGTGCGACTGGGCGCTGGCGACGCGCTATCAGGGCGACCGCGACACCATCCAGGGCTCGGGCTTCCGCGTGGTGCCGCTCGATCCGTCGCTCGGCGGCCAGCGCACCGGCGCCAAGATCGGCTTCGACTGCACGATTCCGTTCGGCAAGCGGCAGTCGCTGGAATGGGGCATTCCGATGCCGCCCGAGACCAAGCGCAACGGCACGAACGGCAAGAAGTCGGTGGCGGATACGCTGGCGGCGGGGCCGGCGAGCTTCCTCGAACTGATGATGGCGGCCGGCAGCCGCGACGGCCGCGAGATCGTGCGCGAGCTGGATACGCTCTATGCGGCGGACAAGCTGACCCGCAACGAAGCCGGCCGCTACATGCTGAAGGGGCGCTAGGGACAGAACAGATCTACGGCGACACTTCCATCAGGTCTTTGGCAACAAGAATACGTCCGGAATAGAACTTGCTCGCCGCGGTGACAAAACGCGCGTAGTCGTCGTTGTCCTTTCCCGAAGACGACAGGTGGCTCATCACCAGCGTCTTGACGCCCGCCGCCGCGGCCATTTTCCCGACGTCATCCGGCGTCATGTGCTCTTCGTTCATGTGCATGTACCAGCCCTTGCGCTCGTCCTCGGTCATCTTCTGCCATTGGCCGGCTTTCTCCAGGCGCGCCTTGATCTCATCGAGCGCCAGCGCCTCCGAAACCAGGATGTCCGCGCCTTTGGCGAGGTTGGTGACCGCCGGGCTCGGACCGGTATCGCCGGTGAAGACGATCGACTTGCCGCCGGCCTCGAACCGATAGGCGTATGACTTGAACTTGCCGTAGGCGGGGCTGCCCTCCTTGAACTGGAAATGCGTGTTCTCGACCGCCGTCACTGTGACGTTGCCGTCCTGATAGACCTGTCCGGTGCCGACATTGTGCGCCTCGACGATCTTCTCGATCGGCGTCACCTGCGTTTCCGACAGCCGGATTGTCGCGTCCACATTGGCGAAGCCGACAGCCGCCTTGACGGTCTCTTCGGTGCCCGGCGGACCGTAAAAGACGATGGGCTCGCGCCGGGTGTATTGCCACTCGACTGAAATCAGGTTCGGGATGCCCATCGTGTGGTCGCTGTGATTGTGCGTGATGAACACCCGGCCGATCTTGGTGAAGTCGATGCCGGCCTGGACCAGCCGGCGCGCCACGCCGTCGCCGGCATCGATGAGATAAGGCGTGCCGTTGACGACCAGCGCATTGGAAAACTGCGCGCGGTCCTTGCGCGGCAACGGCCCCGCGGTGGTGCCAAGCGTGATGAGGCGCACGCCGGAAGGCGGCGCGGCGCCCTGGCTTGCGCTCTGCGCCAGTGCGGCTCCGGACGCAAATGCCGATGCTCCGAACAAAGCGATCGCGAACATGGTTGCGGTTCTGCGCATCTCGCTCTCCCTGGCCAGATCTGAGTTGCAGATTGACGACGCTAGCCGGTCTTGCCTGCAATCGCCATCGCGGCGCGCCAGCCGAAAACCATCGCGGGACCGATGGTGATGCCCGGGCCCGGATAGGTGCCGCGCATGATCGAGGCCATATCGTTGCCGCAGGCGAACAGGCCGGCGATCGGCGCGCCGTTCGAACCGAGCACGCGGCCGTCGGCGTCGCATTTCAGGCCGACGCTGCTGCCGAGCGTCGAGGGATAGACCGCCATGGCGTAGTAGGGCGCCATGCTGATCGGCCCGAGGCATGGATTGGGCGCATGCTTCGGGTCGCCGTTGTTGCGGTCGAACTCGGTCGAGCCCTTGCCAAAATCGGTGTCCTCGCCGCTCAGCGCATAGCGATTGTTGCGCGCGACGGAGTCGCTGAGGCCCGCGGCGTCAACGCCGATCGCTTTAGCCAGACCCTCCAGCGACGAAGCTTCGACGAGATAGCCGTTCTTCACCGCCCAGCCGAAGCTGCGCCGTCCGGGCGGAATACGCCCCAGTCCATATTTGTGCATGAACTCATGATCGCAGATCAGCCAGGCCGGAATGCTCTGCACCGTCTCATGCGAACGGTGCATGCCGGCGACGAAGTCGTGATAGGACAGCGCCTCGTCGACGAAGCGGCGGCCCGCGGTGTTGACCGCGATCAGCCCAGGTTTGGCGCGGTCGAGCAGAATGTGCGGATAGGTGCCGCGTCCGCCCTTGAGCCACGGCGTCCGCGACACCGGCGACCAGAACATCGGCGATGCGTGGTCGTCCTCGATGGCGGCGCCGGCCGCTTTCGCAATGCGGATGCCATCGCCGTCGGCGCTCTCGAACGCCACAGCATCGGCAAGCTTGGGCCGCACGTAGTCGTTCATGCGCTCGACGCTGCCGCCGGTTCCGCCGGTCGCGATGATGACGCCGCGGCGTGCGGTGATGCGCTGCTGCGTTCCGTCGGCGTTGACGACGGCGCCGGTGACGCGGCCGTTCTCGACGATCAGCTCCTGCAACCTGGTGTTCACGCGGATCGACACGCGCTGCGCCTTGAGGCTTGCCAGCAGGCGTCCGGCGAGCGCATTGCCCATGAGGAGACGCGTGCCGCGTGGATAGCGCAACCGGTCGGTGGCCTGCCGCCACAACAGCGACATAGCTTTGCGGAACGACGCCAGCGAACCGAATGGCCGCGTCAGTGGCTCGATGTCGTCGCGGCCGATCATCATGCCACCCAGCGCCATGAACTCGCCGATCGGTGGGCGCAGCAGCTTGAAGTCGTCGCCAAGGAGCCGGCCGTCGAACGGCACCGGCGCGAGCGGCCGCCCCGCGACTGTCGAGCCGGGCCGGTTGGCCTGATAGTCCGGATGCTTGACGTAGGGGAAGAACTTCACCTCGGTCCGTTGCGCGAGATATTCGACCACGTCCTTGCCGGTTTCGAGATAGACGTCGCGGCGGTTGTCGGGAGCGGGGCCGACGACCGCGTCAAGATAGCGCCGCGCGTCGGCGATGGTGTCGGTGTGGCCGGCGTCGCGTGCGAGTTTCGTGCCCGGCACCCAGATCGTGCCGGCGGAGGTCGCGGTGGTGCCGCCGACCTGCGCGGACCTCTCGCACAAAAGAACGTCGAGGCCTTCGAGAGCGCAGACCAGCGCCGCGGTCATGCCGCCCGCGCCCGCGCCGATCACCAGCGCATCGACCGATGTCGGGGGCTCGCGATCCGACGCCGTCATCGCTAGACGCTCCACAGCAGCAGACGCGCGACCGGCGCAGGCAGCGCCAGGACGTGAACGATCGCCGCGCTGTCGGCCGACACCAGCAACGCGCCTGCGACCGAAACGATCGAACCCCACAAGACCAGCGCGCCGTACACTTCGTGGTTCGGATTGAGCCAGGTCGAGAACATGATCCGGAAGATCAGCGACAGCTGTAGGAGCGGCATGACCAACAGCACCGGTGCGATCGAAACCGCGCAGAAGAAGAATCCCTGCGCGGCGGCGACAAGGATACCGGAATAGACAAACCAGCGGGCGTTGCCGCGCTTGAGTTCCGTCACATTTTTTCGGATCGCCGGCGACAGCAGCGTCAGCGCGATGACAGCCGTCGCGGCGACGTAGGAGATCAGTCCGCCGAGGATGCCGGTCGCGGGGCCCGTGTGCTCCAGCGCAAAGCGCGCCATCACCGGGGTGCTGCCATAGGAAACTGCGGCCATCGATGCGAATGTGTAGCCGGCGAGATAAAGCGGAACGAACTGCGGCGCGGCGTGCGTGTCAGCAGGTTCTCCGGCGACAGCCGGCGCGACTTTCACGCGCGGTGGCTGGCGCTGGGTGATCAACGAGGCCACAACCATCACCACGCCGCCGAGGATCTGCAGCAGTGTGCACGGCTCGTGCAGCACCACCACCGCCATCACCATGGTGACTACGATTTGAAGCTGCACCACCGGTGCGGTGAGGTTCACACCCGCGACCTGATTGGCTTTGAAGTTGCAGTAACGGCCGATCACAAAATGCACGACGCCGACCAGGGCCATCCAGGCCATCGCGGTGGGTGCGAATTGCGACAGCCGGCTCAGCTCGCCCAGTACCAATGCCACAGGAAGCATGCAGAGCACGCCGACCGGCACGGTAACGGCCATGGCCTGGATTGGCGTTCCGCTCACGACCCCGCGGCGCAGCGCGGCATTGTTCAAAGCAAATGAGGCCGCCGACAAGACAGAGAACAGGACACCCAGCACGCAGAACCCCGGCCGTTATTGTTATGGGCCGAGTATGGCACCGGCTTACCCCGCGTGCTCAATGAAAAACGCAGAGGCTCGATGCAGCCGCGCGGGCTTACCGCTTGGAGCTTACCTCTTGGCCTTGGCCTGCTCGGCGAGAAACTGCCGCAGCCGCTCGCGCACCGCGTTGGCGCTTTCCGGCGTCCATTTGCGGAAGCCCTCGCCGGTGCGCATGCCGAGCTTGCCTTGCGCCACCTTGTCCTTGATGAGCTGTGTCGGCTCTGTCGAGCGGTCGAGATCGGCCATCAGCGTGTTCTGGATGTCGAGCGTGAGATCGACGCCGACCAGATCGGTCTGCTCCATCGGACCGAGCACGGCCATCCGGGCGCCGAAGCCGCTTTTCACGACCTCGTCGATGGTGTCGGCGTCGCAGACGCCGGCCGCCACCAGCGCGATCGCCTCGCGCTTCAAGGCATGTTGCAGCCGGTTGCCGACGAAGCCGGGGATGTCCTTCTTGACGTGCACCGGACGCCGGCCGGCGTCGCGAAGGAGCGCCATGGTCTTCTGCACGGTCCCGGCGCTGGTGAATTCGTTCTGCGTCACCTCGACCAGTGGCACGAGATGCGGCGGATTCCAGAAATGCGTGCCGATGACGCGGCCGCGGTGTTTCAGCTTCTCGCCGATCCGGGTCGACGGGATCGCCGAGCTGTTGCTGGCGAGGATCGTCTCGGGCGCGGTCAGGCTTTCGAGTTCGGCGAACAGCTGCTGCTTCAGCGGCAGCTTTTCCGGCGCGGCTTCGAACACGAAGGTCGCGCCCTTCATGGCCGGCGGCATCTGGTCATGGGCCGAGATGCGGCCGAGCAGGGCGGGCTCGCCGCCGAGCAGCGCCCGTGCGCTTTCCAGCCGTTCGGGCATCGTTTTCCGCCATTCCTCGGATGGATCGTAGATCCGCACCGTATGGCCCGCGGCCGCCAGCAGATAGGCGATGCCGTGGCCCATCAGCCCCGCGCCGATCACTCCGATGGTCTCGCCGCTCATGGTGTCCCTTTCGTTAACGCGCTGATGGCAATGCAGCGCTGTTTATCAACATCCTCCCAAGCCTGTTCGTCAACGGAAACTCAAGCCGAATGCGTCATCTTCGCCGCCATCAAGCGCCACCAACAAGGCGCAGGGGAGACGGCAAATGTTCGGCGCGATCTCGCGCGCCCTGGTGCTGCTTGCGGCGTTCTGCGCCGTGGCGGCCACAGAGGCTCATGGCGGCCCAATCATTCCGGCGACCATCCATCGCGAGGATGTCGACGTCTCCCGCTATCCCTGGTCGGCGATCGGCAAGCTGTTCAACGAGACGGGAGCCTCCTGCAGCGGCGTGCTGATCTCGCGCGACGAGGTCCTCACCGCGGCGCACTGCCTGTACAATTTCCGCACGCGGCGCTTCATCCCGGCCGCGCAGCTGCACTTCCTCGCCGGTTATCGCACCGGCCGCTACCTGGCCCATGTGCGCATAGCGCGCTACGAGACCGGCCCGGGCTTCGATCCCGACCGCTACGACCAAACCTCCGGCTCCGATTGGGCGGTGCTGACCGTGACCGAGAGCCTGCCCGACAGCATCGAGCCGCTGCGGCTCCGCCGCGATGCGGCGCCGGCCGGCACCAAGGCGGTGCTGGCGGGCTATCCGCGGGACCGCGCCTTCGCGTTGACCGCCGACCGCGATTGCGAGCTGCGCGAGAAGGTCGCCGGCGGCCAGCTGCGGCTGCACACCTGCCGCGGCATTGCCGGCACGTCGGGCGCGCCGATCCTGGTGGGCGAGGGCGACGGCAACCTGCAGATCGCGGCGATCCAGATTGCGATCTTCCGCGCCGACGGCGTGGAGCGGATGCTCGCCATCCCGGCGGAAGAGATCCGGCGGATCGATCGCAAGGACGATGCGCCTGTCGTGCTCGCAAAAGCCAATACATCGCGCCCGCAGGTCGTTGAAATCTCGTCATTGCCACAGGGGTCGATCTGCTTCGGCCAGAGCGAGCTCCATTTGACTGCGGCCGGCATCCGCGACGCGCTCGGCATGGACCCTGACATCGTCTCGTCGATCCCGGCCGTGAGTGCGACGCCCGCCGTCGACACCGCTTGGCTCGCGACCGAGCCGCTCTCTTATCCGCTGCCCTGAAGTGGAGCGGCGGGCCTCGCCGCCATTTCCGTCGAAACTCAGCCGGCATTGAGCGGCCGAGGGATTGTGGATATCGTCCCGCGGCTTGATCCGCGCGCCGGATTGACGCCCACTTTGCCTCCCAGGATTTGAGTCGCTCTTTGCGGCAGACGTCGGAGCCGAATGACGGCCCTTGAAAAACTTGGCGCATTCGTCGCCACGCATATTCCCAACGAGGCCGCCTGTGCGGACGCGCGTCTGCATGCGGCCGACGTCATCGGCGCCTGGATCGCGGCGACCGCGACGAAAGAGGGCAAGCTGCTGCGGGACTTCCGCCAGCCGGGCGCATCGCTGCCGGATCGCGTGGCGATCAGTTGCGCGTTGGCGCGGCTCAGCGAGATCGACGACATCCATCTCGGTTCGATGGTCACGCCGGGCGCCATCGTGGTGCCGGCGGCGCTGACCATTGCGGCTGCGCTGCCGGACCTCGAGAAGGACGAAGTGGCCGCCGCGATCATCGCAGGCTACGAGGCGATGATCCGGCTCGGCGCGGCGATCGACGGGCCCTCGGTGCTCTATCGCGGCATCTGGCCGACTTATTTCGCGGCGCCGTTCGGCGTCGCGGCCACGGCGGCGCGGCTGATGCGGCTCTCGACCGAGCAGACCGCGAATGCGCTGTCGATTGCGCTGATCGGAGCGTCGCCCGGCACCGGCCATCACGCCGCGGTGACGACGGCGCGCTGGCTCGCGGTCGGTTATGCGGCGGCGCGGGGCCTGCAGGCCGCGATCGCGGCGGGCGCAGGCTTCACCTCGGACCTGAAGATCGCCGACGGCGAGTTCCTGAAGAACATCTACGGCGTCACGCCGAACGTCGACCTGCTCGCCAACGGCTGGGACACACCGGCGCTGAGCCAGGCCTCGTTCAAGCCGTGGTGCGCGGCGCGCCAGACCATGGCGGCGACGCAGGCGCTGAAGGAACTGCTGGCCGAGGGCATCACGGTCGATTCCATCGTGCGCATCGGCGTCGCCGTGCTGCCGCCGCATCTGAAGATGATCGACCACGGCGTCACCATGGGCGATCGCTTCTCGCAACTCACCAGCGTGCAGTACCAGATGGCGGTGGCGGCGATCGCGCCGGACCTGGCCCTGAGCCTGTCGGCGCCGCCCGGGCCGACCTCGCCGGACCTCTTGTTCTTCATGGAGAGGATCAAGGTCCGCGCCGAGGAGAGCCTGCTGACCGCAGGCTATCCGCAGGCCTGGCCGGCCCATGTCACGGTGACCACGCGAGCCAAGCGGCACGAGCGCGGCGTCATCCACGTGCCGGGCGATCCGGCACGGCCGTTGAGCGAGGATGCGTTGAAAGGGAAGTTCTTCCCGGTGGTTGCGCCGGCCCTGAACGATGAATCGGTCGAGCAGGTGTTCGCCCAGGCGCTGCGCGGGGTGGACGATCCGGCCGGCACTGTCGCCGAGATCGACCGGCTCGCCGCGCTCTGAAGGCCTTTACAGCCCGTAGCTCGCCAGCACGGTGTTGCAGCGGGCACTGATCTTGTCGCGATTCTGGCTGAAGCAGCTGAGCACGTTGCGCACGTTCGGAAGCGCATCGCGGCATAGCCTGATCGCATCAGGCATGCAGGCGGCCTTGTCGGCGGCCTTCACCTTGACGGCGTCCTCGGCCGAGGCCGAAACAGCGGGGCCAAAAGCGGCAAGACAGACGCAAACGAAGAGCGCATTCCGGAAAGACATTTGGTCCTCCCTGACCATGTCAGCGGGCAATTGCAGCGTGAGAATTCCGGATTTCCAACGCGGCACGCGGTTCCGTGGTTCCACGGTGCAGCCACAAAAAAGTAAGACCCAGGCCACGTATTGGGCCTGGGTCCGGTATCAGCGGGAATCAGCGCCGGAGCAATACGGAACTCAAACCATCAACACATTGACGGTGCGGCTCTCGATCTCGGTGCGCAGCCGGGCATAAATCCGCGGGTTGCGGGCCGAGAGGATCTGCAGGGCCGCGAGCACCGCGTTGGACGGCTCCAGCACCGTCATCACCGGCACCTTGCTGGGGGCCCGGAGCGACGACCAGACGTCATCCGGGAAGTCCTTGGCGCTGGCCGGCACCGTGATCACCGGCACGGTCGACATCGCCGACAGGACCGGGCCGGCGCCGTTCGACCGCCCGATATTGGCGATCACCACGGTGTCGGGAACCTCCTGGATCAGGCGGTTGAGGTGGCCCGCGCCCGCGATCGGCTCCTTGTGGATGGAGCAGGTCACGACAGTCATCATGTCCTTGAGGTCGCCGAGGGCGTCGGCGAACGGCTCGGTCTTGTCGGTCTCGGAGCCGCGCCACAGGATGATGCGCTGGGCCGGCAGCCGGAAGTGCCCGGTGGTCTCGGCGACCTGCCGGTACTTGGCCGCGACCGTGTCGAGCGTGCCGCCGTCGCGATAGACCTGCTTGTCGATGTAGGCGCCGTTCTCCAGCACCCGCCACGAGTCGTTGTCGATCACGTCGGCGAGCAGCAGGTTGCCCTTGGCGTCGAAGCCGAACTCGACCTTGAAGTCGACCAGCCGGCCGCCTTCCAGCGCCCAAGCGCGCTCCAGCACCAGGAAGGTCTGGCGCGCGATGGCCCGCATCTGCGGGAAGAACTTATACTCGTTCGGCTGGCTGAACACGTCGGCGGTGTCGAGCACCAGGAAAGGCTGGGAGCCGAGAATGGGCTTGGCCGGATCGAACAGCTTGATCTGCGCGGCGCCGTCCTCGTACTCCATGAACGGGTCATCGGCGACCAGCTTCTTGCCCTTCCAGTCCTTGTCCTTGGTCTTGAGATAGAACTCGACAAGCAGCTTCGGGAACAATTGCCCCTTGCTGAAATGCGGGCTGCGCTTGAGCGCCGAGCCGTGGGCCTCGCGGCGCACCACCACCTCGTAGGGCAGCATGGTGCAGGGCGGGGCGATAAACGAGGTCGCGCTGTTCTGCTCCTCGAACGCCACCGGCAGGCCGCAGGCTTTCAGCAGGCGGAACACGTTGCAGGTGGTCGCTGTCGCCAGCGCTCCCTTGTCGGGAATGACGTCGTGCTTGGCGCCGTCGCCTGCGGTGATGTCATCCTTGGCGACCACCGAGACCAGCTCGGAGCCGACAATGCGGAATATTTTCTTGGTCTTTCCTTCGGTCACGAGCGCGCCGAGGGAAAGGGCTTTGGGGTGTCCGGCCGTTGGGGCGTCCACGTTTCTGTCCTGCATAGCGTTGAAGAAACCGCGAAATTAATGCGTTGGCCAACCGCGTTCCAGAGCCAGAAAGTGGCTTTTCAACGACTTTTGCGGCTTTTGGTTCGATTTATGGCTGTTCCGCGTCGATCAGCTTCTTCAGAACCTGCTTGTAACGCACCGGGCCGACATCAATCGCCAGGATCACCGGATCCATCGCGGTCTGGGACACGTCGATGAACCGCTGCTGGGCCTCGATCACCGGCGCATCCTGCTCCTCGAAGGCGAACCGCCGGGTGGCCGCAACCTTCTCCTGGATCTGCCGGTTCAGGTCGTCGCCCTTGCTGTAGACGCCAAAGCGTATGGCCGTGAAGAAATAGTGGGTGGTCTTGTCGGTCTCCGGCGTCAGCAGGTGGATGGCGTGATAGCCGCTGCCGCTTTCCGGTTCCTTGCCCGGCAGGCAGATGCCGGCGAGGAGCTTCAGCGTCGACGGCGCCATCCACTTGATGAACGAGAACTTGTCGACAACGTCGGGCACCTCCGGCCACATCAGCTTGTTCATGCCCGGCGGCTCGCAGTTGCGCGAGTAACGGGACACGGTGACGCTGTCGCCCTCCTGCGTCACCTCGATGTCGGATTCGACCGTGCTGGCGTTGCCGAGGATGCCGGCGTGCAGATAGGCGGTGTGGCTCAGGTCGAGAAGGTTGTCGATGATCAGCTCGACATTGGCCTTGATCATGATCTTGTCGCGCTTGGTCGAATGCAGTTCCGGCACGTTGTCCATCACGGAGAAATCCGGGACCTTCGACGGATCGGGTGTCTTGTCGCCCATCCAGATCCAGATCGCGTTGTGCTTCTCGAGCACCGGGTAGTTCTTCACGTGCAGCCGCGACGAGATGTGCTTGTTGCCGTGCGGATTGAGCACGCAGGCGCCGGAGGCGTTGAACTCGAGCCCGTGATACGGGCATTGGATGCGGTTGCCGTCGAGCACCTGTCCCATGCTCAGCGGGGCGAACCGGTGCGGGCAGCGGTCGTCCAGGGCGACCACCTCGCCGTTGCCCTGGCGGTACAGCACGACAGGTTCGTTCAGGAAGGTGCGGCCGATCACCTTGCCGTCGGGCAGTTCGTGCGACCAGGCCGCGACGTACCAGGCGTTGTGCAGATAGGTGCCGCTGATGAGCTTCTTCTTGCTCTCGACGAGCGCGGTGTCGTGGCCGATCTGGATATTCATCGCGCGTCCTCCGCCGTTGCGTGCGAGCAGCGATTTGCGGAGGAATTATCGAGCCGGGCTTTGGCCCGGGTCAAGCCGGGTTGCGCGCAGCTCTGGCCTCCTGGATCGCAGCCCAGATGCGTGCCGGCGTCGCCGGCATGTCGATATGCTCGACGCCGAGTTCCTTGAGCGCATCGAGGATTGCGTTCATCACCACCGCGAGCGCCGGCGTGATGCCGGCCTCGCCGCCGCCTTTGACGCGCAGCGGGTTGCCCTTGGTCGGGTCCTCGGTCAGCGCAATGTCGAACGACGGCACCATGTGCGCGCGCGGCAGGCCGTAATCCATGAAGCTGCCGGTCAGCACCTGGCCCTGTTCGTCGTACTGCACGGTCTCGACCAGCGCCTGGCCGACACCCTGTACGATGCCGCCATGGACCTGGCCGTGCAGAATGAGCGGATTGATCGCCTGACCGGCGTCGTCGATCGAGCCATAGCGCGGGATGTTGACCGCGCCGGTGTCCGGATCGATCTCGACCTCGCAGATCGCGCAGCCGGTTGGGTAGGCCGGGATGCGGCCGGTGAAGGTCTTCTTCGACTGCAGCGGCTTGCCGGCGTTGAGGTTTGAGTTCTCGCTCACGGCCTGCGCCACGTCGAAGATCGTCAGCCGCCGGTTGCTGTTCGGTGTCGCGAACAGTCCGTCGTCGAACGCGACCTCGCTCTCCGGCACGTTGAGGACTTTCGCTGCGACAGCCTTGGCCTGCGCCACCACATCCTCGCTGGCCTGGAACATCAGCGTGCCGCCGAGCCGCATCGAGCGGTCCGAATGCGTGCCGCTGCCGGATGGAATCTTCGCGGTGTCGCCGCCGATGAAGATGATGTCCTCGGGATGCACCCCGAGCAGATCGGCCATCACCTGGGCGAAGCTCGTCTCGTGGCCCTGGCCGGTGGACTGCGTGCCGACCGCGAGCTCGACCTTGCCGGTCGGCAGCACCGTGACCTCGACGCGCTCATGCGGAATGCCGACCGGCGTTTCCAGATAATTCGAGATGCCGATGCCGCGCAGCTTGCCGCGCCTCTTCGACTCGCGCTTGCGCGCCGCGAAGCCCTTCCAGTCGGAGGCTTCGATCATGCGCTTCATGTTGTTGGCGAAGTCGCCGCTGTCGTAAAGGAGCCCGCTCGCGGTGCGATAGGGCAGCTTCTTTTTCGGGATGACGTTCTTCTGCCGGATGCGCAGCCGGTCCATGCCGAGCCGGTCGGCCGCCATATCAATGAGCCGCTCCAGCACCAAGGTCGCTTCGGGTCGGCCCGCGCCGCGAAACGGCGCGGTCGGCACCGTGTTGGTCATCATCGAGCGGCAGCGCATGTGCATCAGCGGGATGTCGTAGACCGTGGTCGCGACCCGATAGGCGTTCGACAGCGGCACATAAGTGACGGTCTGACCGCCGCAGGTGCCGATGTGATCGACACGGTAGGCGGTGATGCGGCCGTCCTTGGTGAAGGCGAGGCTCGCGGTGGTCACCAGATCGCGGCCGGCATAGTCGGTGAGGAAGGACTCCGAGCGGTCGTTGGTCCATTTCACCGGCCGGCCGATGCGCTTCGCGGCCCACAGGATCGAGGTCTGCTCCGGATAGAGATTGTTGCGCAGGCCGAAGCCGCCGCCGACGTCCGGGCAGATGAAGCGGATCTTATCGAGCGGCACGCCCCAGCTTTCGGCCAGCACCATGCGCGGCGCGTGGACGCCCTGGTTGCCGGAGATCAGCGTGTAGGAGTCGGTCGCGGCATCGTAGGAGCCGACGCCGGAGCGCGGCTCCATCTGGCAATTGGCGATGCGCTGGTTGACGAAGGTCTGCTCGACCACCAGGTCCGCCGCCTCGAACGCGGCACGGACCACGGCCGCGTCGCCGAATTCCTCGTCGAGCGCGACGTTGTCGGGGCAGGGCGCCGGCCAGATCGGCTCGGAGCGCTCCGCCTTTCGCACATCGGTGACGGCCTGCAGCACCTCGTATTCGACCTCGACGGCTTCGGCGGCATCGCGTGCCGCGAAGCGCGTTTCGGCGACCACCATCGCCACGGCTTCACCCGGATAGCGTACGCGGTCGGCGACCAGCGGGTACTGCTGCTCTTCGAGCACCGGCCGCTTCGCCGGATCGAAGGCGCGGACCTTGATGTCGATCGCGCCGGCTGGATTGGCGCGCTGCAGCGCGCCCTTCAGCCCATCGGCCACGTAGTCCGCGCCGGTCAGCACCGCGATCACGCCCGGCATCTTTTGAGCCGCGGCGGTATCGACACGCTTCACCAGCGCATGCGCGTGGGGCGAGCGCACGAAGGCCGCATAGGCCTGGCCGTTCATCGAAATGTCATCGGAGTACCGCCCCGCGCCGCGCACCAGGCGCAGGTCTTCGAAGCGCGGCATCGGGCGGCCGATATAGGGGCCTTCGGCTCTTGGTTTTCGTTCCATGGAAGGGCGTTTTTGGTTCTTGTGGTTTTGCGGGCGGCAGACTATCGAACACGCACGGTCGTTACCAGCGTAACCAGTTTAGCGCGCTGGGCAGATATCTCTATAATTGGACCGTGGGAGAGCGCCGATGAACGTGATCGACAAGCCCGGGACATTGAAATCGCAGGCGGCGGATTTCGACCGTTTCCGGCTGCGGCGTTTCATTGAGGGACTCGGAGCCGACCAGGTCGACACCCGGAAGGAGCAGATCGATCTCGCGGGCCTCGCCGAAGTCATGGAAGGCAACCAGAAGGCGGTGCTGTTCCGCGCGGCGGGACCGGAGAAGGCCGAGCTGGTGGGCAACGTGATGGGCGGCCGCGCGCGCATCGCTGCGGCGTTCGGCGTGAAGCCTGCCGGGCTCCTCGCCGAGATCCAGCGGCGGCTCCGCAACAAGCCGGAGATTTTCGAGGTCACGCGCGCCGAGGCGCCATGCCAGCAGGTGGTGCTGACCGGCGACGACGCCGATGTCACCAAGCTTCCCGTCCATCTGCAGCACGGCGCCGACGGCGGTCCCTACATCTCGGCGTCGATCGACTACGTCATCGATCCGAAGACCGGCTTCACCAATGTGGGCTTGCGCCGGCTGATGCTGCGCTCCGGCAAGGAGACCGGCATCGATCTCGTCTCGCCGAGCGACCTCAAGGCGATCTACGAGGCGAACGCCGCGGCGGGCAAGCGCACGCCGGTGAGCTTCGTGGTTGGCGCGCATCCGGTCGATCATGTGGCCGGCACCATGCGGCTGCCAGTCGATGAGATCGGCCTTGTCGCGATGCTGCGCGACGCGCCGCTCGCCGTGGTGAAGAGCGTTACCAACGACATCCGCGTACCGGCCGACGCCGAATACGTCATCGAGGGCTATCTCGACGAGCGCGGCCACGTTGAAGCAGAAGGGCCCTACGGCGAGTTCCTCGGCTATTACGGCGCGGTGAAGCGCAACCCCGTGTTCCACGTCACCGCGATTACGCACCGCAAGGACGCGCTGTTCCAGACTTCGACCATTGGCGGCAAGACGCTCGGCCGCACCGACACCGCGCAGCTTTCGGCGCTGCGCACCGAAGTCGCGATCTGGACCGCGTTGCAATCGGCGGTTCGAGAACCGGTCGCGGTCTATGCCACGACGTCGAGCGGCGGCGCCTTCAACGTCCGCGTCGCGATCCGCCAGCGCGTGCCGGGCGAGGCGCGCAACGCCATCGGCGCCTGCATGGGCGCGCTCGCCAACTGCAAGAACGTCTTTGTGGTCGATCCCGACGTCGACATCTTCTCCGACGAGCAGATGGACTGGGCCATGGCGACGCGCTTCCAGCCCGACCGCGATCTGATCGTGATGCATGGCTTGCGCACCTTGCCGCTGGACCCGTCGCTGCCGCCGGGCGTTCGCGTCGGCGCCAAGGCCGGTTACGATCTGACCTGGCCGTTCGGAACCCATGAGCGGCTCGAGGTGCGGGTGCCGGCGCCGCCGAAGTTCGAGGGCAAGCGCTTCGCCTCGGTCGAGGCCGCGCTGGCCGACGGCCCGAAGTTCTTCGAGGAACTGATGACCGCTGTGGGCAGCCGGGATGGGCGGGAGGTCGTCCGCACGCTCGGGGGCCTCCGCGACAAGCTTGCTCTCGACCGTGACGGCGAGGGGCGCTACTTCATCAAGAAATAATGCCGTGCGGGGCGCCCGGCCGGGGGGAGTAGAGAGATGGTCATGAGAGCATTGCCTTGGGTTCTGGCTGCCGCGCTCGGCGTCAGCGGTATGGGCGCCGCGTCGGCGGAGGAAACCACCATCAAGGTCGGCATCGCGCGCTCGACCTCCAACGCCGCCGAGCTGATGGCGCTGAAGCACGGCTATTTCAAAGAGGCCGGCATCAAGCTCGAGTGGGATGACATCGACACCACGGCGAACGTCATCGCGCTGCTCGCGCAGAACCGGTACCAGATCGTCGCCGGCGGCATCTCGGCCGGCATCTTTAACGCGCTGGAGAAGAACCTTCCGATCACCATGCTGTCCGACCGCGTCTCGACGCCGATCGGCCACAACCTGATGCTGCGGCCCGAGCTCAAGGACAAGGTGAAGAGCCTGAAGGACCTCAAGGGCAAGGTGGTCGCGAGCAACGGCCAGGGCTCGGTGTCGACCTACGAGGTCGGCAAGATGCTGGAGCGCGAAGGCCTCACCATCAACGACGTCGACCTGAAGGTGCTGCCGTTCACGCAGATGGGCATCGCCTTCAAGAACGGCGCGATCGACGCCGGCATTCTCATTCCGCCGTTCGTCTGGCAGCTCGAAGAGCAGGGCCTCGCCGTGCCGTTCGCGAGCGTCGACGATCTGGTGCAGCCGCAGCCGATGACCATCGCGGTGATCATGGCCAACAGCGAGTGGGTGAAGGCCAATCCGGATCTGGTGCAGCGCTACATGACGGCGTGGCTGAAGGGCGTGCGCGAATACTGTCAGGCCTATCACGGCGGCTCGAACCGCCAGGAGGTGCTCGACGAGCTGGTCAACAGCAAGACCGAGCCGCGCCGCGAGCTTCTCGAAAAGTATCCGTGGCCGGCGCGCAGCCCCAACGGCGGTATCAACGTCGCGAGCATGCTCGACATCAACAAGTGGTACGTGAAGAACAAGATGTCGGCGGTGGAGTTCCCGGCGGATCGCGTCATCAATTCGAGCTTCATCGACAAGGCGGTGGCGGCGGCCGGCCCGTTCCAGCTTCAGAACAAGGACAGCAAGCTGCCGGGCTGCCGCTAGGCACCCGAAGCACTGGCAGGAGAGGTGAGTTGATGCCGGTGCAGCGGCGCGGGGCGGCGGTCGATATTACGGGCCTGCGCCGCGAATATGTCGGCGCGCAGGGTACGGTGGTCGCCATCGACCATGTCGACCTGAAAGTGGCGCCGGGCGAATTCCTCTGCATCGTGGGGCCGAGCGGCTGCGGGAAGTCGACGCTCCTTCGTATCCTGGCCGGTCTCGACAAGCAGTCGTCGGGCACCATCAAGGTCGACTCCCAGGGCTGGGCGGTCGAGAACGCCATGGTGTTCCAGGAGAGTGGTCTCTTTCCCTGGATGGACATCGAGACCAACGTGCGCTTCGGCCTCGACACCCGCGGCGTGTCGCGCAGCGAGGCCGCGCCGCGCGTCGAGCAGGCGCTGAAGCTCGTCGGCCTCAGCAAGTTCCGCAAGCACTATCCGCATCAGCTTTCCGGTGGCATGCGCCAGAGGAGCGCCATCGCACGGGCCTTCGTCACCGATCCTGGCATGCTGCTGATGGACGAGCCGTTCGCGGCGCTCGACGCGCAGAACCGCGTCATTCTGCAGGGCGAGCTGGTGCGGCTCTGGGAGCAGACCGGCAAGACCGTGATCTATGTGACGCACTCCATCGAAGAGGCTCTGCTGATGGGCGACCGCACCGTCATCATGACGGCGCAGCCCGGCCGCATCAAACAGATCATCGACGTGCCGTTCCCGCATCCGCGCGACGTGCTGCAGCTTGCGGCCTCGGCCGAGTTCGGCAAGCTCAAGCTCGACATCTGGCGGGTGCTGGAGGAAGAGGTGAACCGGGCGCGCGCGGAGATGGAAAAATGAGCGGGCTTTCGGGCAAGACCCAGGAGCGGCTGCTCTATCTGATCTCGCCGATCGGGCTGCTCGCGATCTGGCAATTGCTGCTGATGGCCGGCATCGGCGACCGCAGGTTTGTGCCGGCGCCGACCGACATCGCGTGGCGGTTCTGGGAGCTCATCCGGAGTGGCGAGCTCGAAGGCCACACGCTGGTCACGCTCTACCGCGTGTTCGCGGGTTTCTTTATCGGCAGCATTCCGGGCGTGGTCATCGGCCTGCTGATGGCGATGTTCCGTCCAGTCCGCATCTTCTTCGATCCGCTGATCGCGAGCCTGTTCCCGATCCCCAAGATCGCGCTGATGCCGCTGCTGCTGCTGGCCTTCGGTTTCGGCGACGCCTCGAAAATTGCGCTGGTGGTGACCGCCGTGTTCTTTCCGGTGGTGGTGAACACCTACGTCGGCGCGGCCAACATCGAGAAGATCTACTGGGACGTGGCGAAGAACTATGGCGCCAGCCAGTCGATGGTGTTCCGCAGGATCGTGTTCTTCGGCGCGCTGCCGATGATCTTTGCGGGGCTGCGCATCGCGCTCGCGGTGTCGTTCATCGTACTGGTCGCGGCCGAGTTCGTCGCCACCAAGGCCGGCATCGGCTACATGATCTGGAATTCGTGGGAGCTGCTGCAGGTCGACGTCATGTTCTGCGGCATCGTCACGGTCGGCGTGCTGGGCCTGATCGCGACGGTCATCCTCCAGGAGATCGAGCGCAAGGTCATTCCCTGGAAGGCGGAATAGAAACGAAATGGCCGGGCAATAGGCCCGGCCATTAAGCAATCAATTTCGCTGCCGCTTACTTCGGCTTCCAGTTCTTCTTCCATGCCGGCGGGTCTTCCGAGTCGATCAGCACGAAGCAGATGCGGCACGGCTTGCCCGAATTGTTCACCCAAGCGTGGTTGGTGCCCTGCTGGACCAGGATGTCGCCGGCCTTCAGGTGCACCTGCTGGTCGTCGAGCAGCATGTCGATCTCGCCGTCGAGCACGATCGCGTAGTCGATCGAGCGGGTGCGGTGGGTGAAGATGTGGCGGTGATAGCCCTGCGTCGCAGGATCGATGCCCATCTGCTTCAGGATCTCGTGATGGTCGATACCCTGCGGCACCTTGCCGTCGTAGGGCGCGAAATCGACCACGCGGCAGATCGCGCCGTTCTTGGGCGGCGGCACGCCGGTCTTCTGGGCGGCCTGGTCGCGGGTGTGCGACAGGTCCACGGGCGACTCGTTGGTCATCCATACGAGCTGGACCACATTGCCTTCGCCGCGCTGGTTCACATAGGGCGTCGGCTGATCGAACAGGATCACCGCCTTGCCATCGGCATCGTGGCCGGTGACCACACGTCGCACAGGTTTCTTTTCCATAGAACTCCCCAACATTGATTTGGTGGCGGCATCCTTTGGGAGTTCGGCGCGCCTTGTCAACGTCCCACGATGCGGGTTCCGCCATGCGATACCACTGCGACAGTCTGACAGGCCTTTGCTATTCCCGTCATGATTCCAAACGCATATGCTCCGCGCGCTTCAGAGAGGAAGAGTGAAAACCATGCCGGTGGTTCGACGTTCTGTTTGCGTGATGCTCGGCGCCGCGATGCTGGCCGCCTGGCCGACGCCCTCGCTGGCCCAGGCGCAAGCCTGGCCGCAGCGCACCGTCCGTTTCTTCCTGACGCTCGGCGCAGGCTCTGGCACCGACATCGGCGCGCGGCTCTTGGCCGACCGGTTGAGCCGGAAGTGGGGCCAGCCGGTGGTGATCGAGAACAAGCCCGGCGGCGACGGCATCGTCGCCATCAGCGCCTTCCTCGGCGCCAAGGACGACCACGTGCTGCTGATGTCGCCGACCTCGGCCTTCATCGCGCATCCGTGGGTGCACGAAAACCTGCCGTACAAGCCTGCGGACCTGACGCCGATCGCGCGAGTGTCGAACACCGTCATCGGCATCACCGTGCCGAAGGTCCTGCCGGCCAATTCGATGAAGGAGCTGGTGGCGCTGGCGAAGACCAAGCCCGGCGAGTTGAACTGGGCGGGCATCACCGGCGCGCTGGATTTCAACTTCGCCGGCTGGGCCAAGTCCGAAGGCCTCGACATGAAGAAGGTGCCGTACCGCAATCCGGTCGACGCCGCGAATGATCTCGCCGAGAACCGCGTGCAGGTCTACGAATCGGCCGTCGCCATCGCGCAGCCGCAGCTTCAGGCCGGCAAGATCAAGATCCTCGCCGTGCTCAATTCGGTGCGCGCGCCGGTCTATCCCGATATCCCGACGGTGGCGGATGCCGGCTATCCGAACATGACGATCGACGGGCTGGTCGGGCTGTTCGGCACACCCAGCACGCCGCAGGCGCTGCGCGAGAAGATCGCAGCCGACGTGAAAGAGGTGATGGACACCGATCCGATCATCAAGGACCGGCTGACGGCGACGGCGCAGCTCCCCAATCCCGGCACGCCGGAGGAGTTCGCCAAGGCGCTCGAGGATCAGCGCGCAAAGCTCGCGCAGAACGCGCGTGACCTCGGCGTCAAGGAGAAGCAATAAGCTCGGCCTCGTCGGTGAGGTAGCCGTCGGCCACGGTGCCGTGGTGCATGAAGCCGCAATGCGGACAGCGCAGGCTGATCGGCGTGTCGAGCGTCTGCTTCAGGCTCGACTTGCCGGACACGATCCCTGAAGGGATCGGCTGGTTGGTGTAAGGGCAGCGGAATACGAGCTGGGGCATGAACCCGGCCTCTCGATTCAACGAGTCAGCCCCGTACCAGACCGCTGCGATTCGTACGCGTCCAATGCGGCTATTTCGCGCCGCCAAGAAGCCCCGCGACGCGCTCGCCGAACGCCTTGGTTCCGAGCGGCCCGCCGAGATCGGGCGTGCGCCATTCGGGCTTTGCGACCGCGGCGTCGAGCGCGCGCTCGATCATGTCCGCGGCTTTCGCGAGCGTCGCGTCGCTGCGCCGTTCGCCGAGCCAGGCGAGCAGCATCGCGACCGAGCCGATCAGCGAGCTCGGATTGGCGCGGTCCTGTCCGGCGATGTCGGGCGCCGAGCCGTGCTGCGCCTGGGCGAGCGCGTGCTCGTCGCCGGAGTTGACCGAAGCCGCAAGGCCGAGGCTGCCGGAAATCTCCGATGCCTCGTCGGACAGAATGTCGCCGAACGCGTTGGTGGCGACGATCACGTCGAACCGCGTGGCGTCGCGCACCAGCAGCGCCGCCATCGCGTCCATGATCTGCTCCTCGCATTCGACCTGCGGATATTTCGCCGCGACCGCCCGCGTGCATTCCAGGAACAAGCCGTCGGACATGCGCAGCACGTTGGCCTTGTGCACCACAGTGACCTTGCGGCGCGGCCGCGTCATCGCGAGCTTGAAGGCGGTCTCGGCGATGCGGGTCGAGCCCTTGCGGGTGATCTTGCGCACCGCCAGCGCCACGT
>CAKZHN010000015.1 GCA_936924235.1 uncultured Rhodoplanes sp.
CATGTGTTAGGCCTGCCGCCAGCGTTCGCTCTGAGCCAGGATCAAACTCTCAAGTTGGATGAGATTGATTCCGGCAAGTCACTCACGTTTGCGCGGAACGACGTTTGGGAACGTCGTTCCATTGACGAGGTCCACCACTCCGATCGGTTGCCCAATCGGTGCGATGTACCTTGAAACGTTTAGACCGCCAAAGTCTCTTCCATGACCGCCCTCTTCCGGGAAAAAGCCCAAGCCCGAAAGCTCAGTCCTTCTCCGTTCGAGGAAGCGGTCCGCAAGGACTCCGCCGTCCACGTTTCTCTTTCTTCCGATTCACCTGTCAAACAGCCCGGCAACCTGACGGCCGCCTCTCTCTATTAGGCATGAACCCAAAAGAGAGCCGACGAAGCGAAACCCCCGACATCTTCTCGGAGGTTGTTTCCCACACATAAGTGAGGAGCTTCAGACGCGTCAACGTGCCGTCAAACGGCAGCGGCGCGTCCATGGCCGGGGTTATATGGCTGACATCAGGTTGTTGTCAACCGCGAATGATTCGAATCTTTCGATTCATCGAATTCTTCGCGGATGCAGCATTTTTGCGGGCTTTCACGGCCCCCAACCTGTGCATGGAGTTTCGCCCCACGCCGCACTTGAGCCACATTCCTCCGACGTTCTTTGGGTGAGTTGGGACTGTAGGGGAGCGTTTTCAAGCTTTGCTGCCGACCCGAGCCGTCACCGGTCCGTCATTGACCGGAGCCAGTGCGGCGCGGCATCGTACTGCCCCGTGGATTCGGCTCTGGCAGGGGCCGGGATGGGGCGGGACCGACGGCATCCGCTTGGGGCGTTATCCGCGAGTTCGGGGGATCTGGCTTGGACCACGGTAGGCCGCGCGCAGTACATCGTCACAGAGCGGACTCCCTGGCCGTCGATCTCGGCAACGAGCCGCCGCTTTCGGTGGACGGCTCCGACGGCAACAACGTCATCGATCGCCGCCGCATCTCGGTGCAGTGGTTCTCCGGCACAATTCTCACCGGCGTGTGCGGCGCGGCCCTGATGGGCGGCGCGGTGTTCGCCTCGCTCGACGGCGAGACCAACTTCGCCACCATCCCGGAGCGGGTCGGCAATGCGCTGCGCGGCGCGATCGGCGAGATCGGCGAGAAGCTCACCCGCAAGGCCGACCGCCTGCCGCCGGTCGGCGACTCCAACGGCTCCAAGCAGCTCATCCGCATCAGCGTCACCACCAAGGTCGGCGACCGCGAGGTGGTGCGCGTGCGCCCGTATTACCGCGTGTCCGCGAACCTGGTGCTGGCCAGCACCGAATTCGCCGCCAACGTCCCGCCGCTCGATGCGCAGAAGCTTCTGGCCCAGGCCGGCGCCGACGGGGTGCCGATGGACGACCAGCCCGGCGCCGAGCCCGACGCCGAGGTCTCCTACGTGACCCGCGATCTCGGCGCGGTGCTGACCAAGACCAAGCTCGCCGGCGCGCTGCCGATGGACGACATCATCGCCCGCGTGCGCGACACCGCGAGCTGGACCGGCAGCACCGGCAACGGCCGCTACCAGGTGGCGAGCCTGCCGCCGGGCGCGTCCGCGCAGTCGATGGCCTACGCGCCGTCCGACGGCTCGCCGGATCCCTACGTCGGCTTCGAAACCCGCATCGTGCCGGAAAACATCACGCTGCTGCCGAAGACCGCTTCGCAGGTCACCGGCGGCAACACCTGGAACGAGCGCGTCGTCACGGTGAAGAAGGGCGACAGCATCGAGACGATCCTCAAGGACATCGGCGGCACGCCCGACGAGATCGCGGCGATCGCCGCGGCGCTCGGCGCCCGCGGCCGCAAGAACGGCCTGAAGGAAGGCCAGAAGCTGCGCGTGCTCGCCGCCGCCACCGAGACCGGGCGGCTGCAGCCGCTGCGCATCATGGTGCTGGGCGACAGCACGATCGACGCCGTGGTCGCCCTCTCCGACATGGGCAAGTACGTCTCGGTCGACGTCGCCGGCATGAACACCGCCGTGGCCGACACCAGCAGCGACGACGATGACGATGATGACGGCAAGGGCATCCGCCTCTACCAGAGCATCTACGAGACCGCGCTGCGCAACAACATTCCGAAGCCGGTCATCGAGGCGCTGATCCGCATCTACTCCTACGACGTGGATTTCCAGCACAAGACGTCGCCGGGCGACTCGTTCGACGTGCTCTACGCCGCCGACGACGACACCGCGAACTCGACCGACACCAAGAACGACGTGTTCTTCGCCTCGCTCTCCACCGGCGGCGAGCAGCGCAAGTACTACCGCTACCAGACACCCGACGACAGCATCGTCGACTACTACGACGAGACCGGAAAGAGCGCGAAGAAGTTCCTGGTCCGCAAGCCGGTCGCCGCCGGCATCATGCGGTCGGGCTTCGGCTCGCGAAACCATCCGCTGCTCGGCTACACCAAGATGCACACCGGCGTGGACTGGGCGGCGCCGCTCGGCACCGCGATCTACGCCTCGGGCAACGGCACCGTCGAGAAGGTCGGCTGGGAGTCGGGCTACGGCAAGTATGTCCGCATCAAGCACGCCAACGGCTACGAGACCGCCTACGGCCACATGACCGCGTTCGCGCGCTCGACCCAGCCGGGCGCCCGCGTCCGCCAGGGCCAGGTGATCGGCTATGTCGGCTCCACGGGCCTCTCGACCGGCCCGCACGTGCACTACGAAATTCTCGTGAACGGCCGCTTCGTCGATCCGCTGCGCGTCAAGCTGCCGCGCGGCCGCGTGCTCGACGGCCCGATGCTCCAGGCCTTCGACAAGGAACGCGACAAGTTCGACGGCATCCTGGAGCGGCAGTCGCCGCGCGTCGCCCAGACCCAGGCCAGCGCGACGCGCTAGGATCTGATTCAACTTCGTTGAATCAAATCCGTCGCTCTTTCCCTTGTCTGGGCATGATCTTTTCCGAAAACCGCTTCACACTTTTCGGGATCATGCCCTAGTCGCGCGCCCTTCCCGCTATTTGCAGGTGATCGCGTTGCGGAGCTCGAGCGGCTGCGCCACGCGATGCAGATGCTCGATGCCGCGGGGCCGGTCCGGGCTGTTCGACGCCGCCGCGCCGGGCCCGACCACATGGATCGAGCCATAGCCGAGCATGCGGCCGAGGATCGACTGGTCCACGTCGACCGAAGCGACCTTGTCCATGTTCATCTCCACCGTGTGGCGGTTGATGAAACCGCGCTTGTAGATGATGCGGCGGTCGGTCACTGCGATCTCGGTGATCCAGCGAATGAACCAGGCATGGGCGAAGGACAGCACCGCCAGCACACCGAACGCCATGGCGCAGAACAGCAGCACCACGCCCAGCCCATCCGTCGCGGCCCATGGAATGCAGAGGATCGCGAGCACGAGAAACAGGACGGCGTGCCAGTAGCCAATCCAGTGCAGACGGCCAACCCGGACGATCCTCTCCCCCGGCTGCAGAACTGAGGCGACGTAGCTCATGAAAAGACCTCGGCGTGCGATGGAATCGCACGCCGAGTGTATTGGGTCATCAGAGGTTTCGCGAGGCTTACGCCGCCTCTTGAGCAACCTGGCCGTTGAAGGTGATGCCCTGCTTGTTGGCCGAGACCGCCACCTTCTCGCCGTCCTTGATCTTGCCGGACAGGATCAGCTCGGCGAGCGGGTCCTGCACCGACTTCTGGATCACGCGCTTCAACGGACGCGCGCCATAGGCCGGATCGTAGCCCTTCTCGGCAAGCCACTCGCGCGCCTTGGCGTCGAGCTTCAGCTCGATCTTGCGTTCCTCGAGCAGCTTGGCCAGCCGCCGCATCTGGATGTCGACGATCGAGCCCATGTTCTCCCGCTTGAGGCGGTGGAACAGCAGGATCTCGTCGACGCGGTTGAGGAACTCGGGCCGGAAGCTCGCCCGCACCTCGGCCATCACCAGATCGCGCACCGCGTCGGTATCCTGGCCTTCCGGCTGGTTCACCAGATGCTCGGCGCCGAGGTTCGACGTCATCACGATCAGCGTGTTGCGGAAGTCGACCGTGCGACCCTGCCCGTCAGTCAGCCGTCCGTCGTCGAGCACCTGAAGGAGCACGTTGAACACGTCCGGATGCGCCTTCTCGACCTCGTCGAACAGCACGACCTGATACGGCCTGCGCCGCACCGCCTCGGTCAGCGCACCGCCCTCGTCATAGCCGACGTAGCCTGGAGGCGCGCCGATCAAGCGGGCGACGGAGTGCTTCTCCATGTACTCCGACATGTCGATGCGGATCATCGCGGTCTCGTCGTCGAACAGGAACTCCGCCAACGCTTTCGTCAGCTCGGTCTTGCCGACGCCGGTCGGCCCTAGGAACATGAACGAGCCGATCGGCCGGTTCGGGTCCTGCAGGCCGGCACGCGCACGGCGCACCGCGGTCGACACCGAACGCACCGCCTCGGCCTGGCCGACGACGCGCTTGGCGATCTGCTCCTCCATCTTGAGCAGCTTCTCGCGCTCGCCCTCCAGCATGCGGTCGACCGGGATCCCGGTCCAGCGCGAGACGACCTGCGCCACATGGCTCGAGGTCACCGCCTCCTCGACCACGTCGGTGCCGGTGCCCTTGCCTTCGATCGCCTTGAGCTTCTTCTCGATATCCGGGATGCGGCCATAGGCCAGCTCGCCGGCCTTCTGGTACTCGCCGCGGCGCTGGGCGTTGGCCAGCTCCGTGCGGGCCTGGTCGAGCTCGCTCTTGAGCTTCTGCGCCTCGTTGAGCTTCTCGCGCTCGGCCTTCCAGCGCGTGGTCAGCGCGGTGGCCTTCTGCTCCAGCTCGGCGAGCTCCTTCTCCAGCCGCTTCAGGCGCTCCTTGGAGCCCGCATCGGTCTCCTTCTTCAGCGCCTCCTGCTCGATCTTCAGCCGCACGATCTCGCGGTCGAGATTGTCGAGCTCTTCCGGCTTGGAATCGATCTGCATCTTGAGCCGCGCCGCGGCCTCGTCGACCAGATCGATCGCCTTGTCCGGCAGGAAGCGGTCGGAGATGTAGCGGTGCGACAAGGTCGCAGCCGACACCAGGGCTGCGTCCGCGATCCGGACACCGTGGTGCAGCTCGTACTTTTCCTTCAAGCCGCGCAGGATCGAGATGGTGTCCTCGACCGTGGGCTCGTTGACGAACACCGGCTGGAAGCGCCGCGCCAGCGCCGCGTCCTTCTCGACATGCTTGCGATATTCGTCGAGCGTGGTGGCGCCGATGCAGTGCAGCTCGCCGCGGGCGAGCGCCGGCTTCAGCAGGTTCGACGCGTCCATCGCGCCGTCAGCCTTGCCGGCGCCGACGATGGTGTGCATCTCGTCGATGAACAGGATGATGCTGCCGGCAGACGCCGTGACCTCCTGGAGTACGGCTTTCAGCCGCTCTTCGAATTCGCCGCGATATTTCGCACCGGCGATCAGCGCGCCCATGTCGAGCGACAGCACGCGCTTGTCGTCCAGGCTGTCCGGTACGTCGCCGTTGACGATGCGCAGCGCCAAGCCTTCGACGATGGCGGTCTTGCCGACGCCGGGCTCGCCGATCAGTACCGGGTTGTTCTTGGTGCGCCGTGACAGCACCTGGATGGTGCGGCGGATCTCCTCGTCGCGGCCGATCACCGGATCGAGCTTGCCCGCGCGCGCGGCCTCCGTCAGGTCGCGCGCGTATTTCTTCAGCGCGTCATAGGCGTTCTCGGCCGACTGCGAGTCGGCAGTGCGGCCCTTACGCAGCGCCTCGATGGCGGAGTTGATGTTCTGCGGCGTGGCGCCGGCGCGCGCCAGGATCTTGCCGGCGTCGCTGTCCTTCTCGAGCGCAATCGCAAGCAGAAGCCGCTCGACCGTGACGTAGCTGTCGCCGGCCTTCTCGGCGATCTTCTCGGCATTGTCGAACAGCCGCGCCGTCGCGGCCGCCAGATAGACCTGTCCCGAGCCGGAGCCCGAGACCTTCGGCATCTTGCCGAGCGCCTCTTCGACGCCCTTCAAGGCCTGCCGGGAATTGCCGCCGGCGCGATCGATCAGACCTGCCGCCAACCCCTCGGGGTCGTCCAGCAGGACCTTCAGAACATGCTCGGGCGTGAACTGCTGATGCCCCTCGCGCAAAGCAAGGGACTGCGCCGATTGGATAAAACCGCGGGCGCGGTCGGTGTACTTCTCAACGTTCATTCTTCGCTCCCTTGGGCCCAAGATGCGGCACCCAGAACGCGGACCTCATGCGAGCATCCGCTGCCCGCAGATATGGGAACGAGCCTAGCCGCGAAAAAGGGGGATTTCGTTGATTTTCCGCAAGCTAGCCACCGGTTTCGGGCCCGGTTAACAAAGGGCTGGAGGCGCAGACCTATGGCCACTGACGCGAGAATTCAAAGCATCTACCGCTACCCGGTGAAGGGGTTGTCGCCGGAGCCGATGCCGCGCGCCGAGCTGGCCGCCGGCCGGACCATCGCCTGCGACCGGATGTATGCGATCGAGAACGGCCCCTCCGGGTTTGATCCGGCGAACCCGGCCTATCTGCCGAAGCAGCGCTTCCTGATGCTGATGCGAAACGCGAGGCTCGCCGAGCTTCGCACCGCGTTCGACCACCAGAGCCACGTGCTGACCATCCGCGCCGCGGCCCGCGAGGCCGCCCGCGGCGACCTCCGCACCGCGGAGGGCCGCGCCGCCATCGAAGGCTTTTTCGCCGAGCACTGCGCCGATGAATTGCGCGGCCCGCCGAAGGTGCTTTCCGCCGCGGGCCACAGCTTTTCCGACGTGGCCAAGAAGGTGGTGTCGATCATCAACCTCGCCTCGGCGGCCGACCTGGAAAACGCCACCGGCGCGCCGGTGCACCCGCTGCGGTTCCGCGGCAATCTCTATGTGGAGGGCTGGCCGGCCTGGCATGAGTTCGACCTGGTCGGCTCCGAGATCACGGTCGGGCCGAACGTGCGGCTCAAGATCGTCAAGCGCATCGTGCGCTGCGCCGCCACTGAGGTGGACCCGGACACCGGCATTCGCGACCTGCCGATCCCCAGGACGCTGATGAAGGCCTACGGCCACGCCGACTGCGGCATCTATGGCGAGGTGATCGCGGACGGCACGGTGAGCACCGGCGACCGCGTGGCGGGCTGAGATCGCTCAATCGACGAAGGCCAGCGGCCGCGCCACCTGTTCCAGCGGCTTGCCCTCCGCGCGCACCGCAAAGCGCGCCGCGATGAGCCCGGCTGCGACCATCAGCACGGCACCCAAGAGATAACCGCCGAACAGGCTCGTGCGCGAGCCAGTGTCGATCAGCACGCCAAACAGCCAGGGGCCGGCGACGCCGCCGATGCCGGTGCCAATGGCGTAGAACACCGCGATGGCAAGCGCGCGCACCTCCAGCGGGAAAGTCTCGCTGACCGTCAGATAGGCCGAGCTGGCGGCAGCCGACGCAAAGAAGAAGATCACCGACCAGGCGATGGTCTGCTGGGTGGCGTCGAGCACGCCGCGCTCGAACAGCGCGCCGCTCACCGCAAGCAGCACGCCTGAGGCGATGTAGGTGAACGCGATCATCGCGCGCCGCCCGAGCACGTCGAACAGCCGCCCCAGCAGCAGCGGGCCGAGGAAATTGCCGGCAGCGAACGGCAGGATGTACCAGCCGACCTGAGCCGACGGGATGGCATAGAAATCGGTCAGCACCAGCGCGTAGGTGAAGAAGATCGCGTTGTAGAAGAACGCCTGCGCGGCCATCAGAGCCAGACCGACCAGGGCACGCGACCGGTGGCGATGGATCAGCGTGGCGAACACTTCGGTCAACGCAGTGTGGGTACGCGTGACGAGCTTTGCGCGCGGCAGTTCCTGCGCTGCCGACGGCGGGCTGTCGCCGAACACGCGCTGCTCGATGCCCGCCACCACGCGTTCCGCCTCGTGGACATGCCCGTGCGTCATCAGCCAGCGCGGGCTTTCCGGCAGCCAGAGCCGCATGAAGAAGATCACCAGCGCCAGCGTGGCGCCGACCAGGAACGCGAGCCGCCAGCCGAGATCGGGGCCGACCAGCTCACCATCCAAGAGCACGATCGCCGCAAATGCGCCGAGCGCAGCGCCAATCCAGAAGCTGCCGTTGATACAGAGATCGGTCCAGCCGCGCACGCGGGCCGGCACCAGCTCCTGGATGGTCGAGTTGATCGCGGCGTATTCGCCGCCGATGCCTGCGCCGGTCAGGAAGCGAAACAGCGCGAAGCTTGCGAGACTCCATGACGCGGCCGTCGCCGCGGTGGCGCAAAGGTAGACCGCAAGCGTGATGAAGAACAGCTTCTTGCGCCCGAGCCGATCGGTCAGCCAGCCGAAGAACAGCGCGCCAATGACGGCGCCGCCGAGATAGGCGCTGGCCGCGAGGCCCACGTCGGCATTGCTGAACTGCAGCACCGGGCTCGCTTTCAGCGCGCCGGCGAGCGAGCCCGCGAGCGTCACCTCGAGGCCGTCGAGAATCCAGGTGATGCCAAGCGCCGCGACAACGAGCGTATGAAACCGGCTCCACGGCAGGCGGTCGAGACGGGCCGGGATGTCCGTCTCGACAACGTCCTGCGCATGAGCCGTGACGGTCCGCTGGTCCATGCCCGCGAACGCGCCACGGCCCGCCCAAGTTCCTGTAGTGGGCTCCGATGCCGGATTCCTAGATGTCCGGCGACACGTAAGCGAAGATGCGGCCCCGCGAATAGACTGCTTCGGCGACGCGGTGGCTGTAGTTGCCGGAAATGATGATCGGATCGCCATCCTTGTCGAATCCGCTCACGACGCCGACATGGCCGCCGCCCTTGCGGCTCATGACCGCGATGGCCCCGACCTCCGGCTTTTCCAGCGGCTTGCCATACGAGGCGAAGGATTTTGCCCAGTCCGACTCGGTCCCAGGCACGCCCACACGCGCCAGCACGAAGTTCATGAAGCGGGCACACCAAAGCGTTGCCCGGGTCGTGGGATTGGTCCCGATCCAGCGGCGCGCCTCTGCAACAATGCGCGAGCCGAGCGTATCGTCCGTCAAAAGGTCGATCCCCGGATCATCGCCGTCGTTGTGAACCATCAGCGGGCGTCCGGGATGGGCGGATGGGCGATCTTCGGCGTCGACAGTCCGGCGCTGGCGAGTCCGCTCACGTTCGCGAACCAAAGCAGGGCGCGCATCGGCGCGCTGTTCGCCGCGCTGGATGAAATGCGGTTTGGCGGGATTCACGGCTTGCACCCGCCCCGGCAGCGGCCGGCGCGAGGCACGCGCCTCCTTCTCGGTCGGTTGCGTGCTGCGCGGAGTTGCCGAAGCCTGCGTGACGCCCGCGATGGTGGATGCCAGCACGAGCAGTCCCGCAGCCAGTTTGACCTTCATTCCGGAAGTCCCCCGATTTTCTTTTTGGAACACGTCCCCGTGCGACGCCGAGCAGCGCCGCGACGCGCAAATTCGAGACTCGCATGGCGTTTGAATGATGGGATCGAGGCAGATTTAGAACGCGCGATGGCGCAAATGAGAACGCGTCACTGCTTCACCGGCGCTTTGACACGGGCTCGCCCAAGTTCCCATGCGTTTCCGTAAATTCGCCGGAGAAAGTTCCATCAACAAACAATCGGCAATCAAACGTGATGGGTGAGCAGGAACGAATCCGAAGTTGTCACGCGTGTCTCTGATGGCGTTCGCCGGCCCGGAATCGATCCGGACCGGCGAACCGGAACACGCTGGACTGTGTTTCAACGGAACTGACGCGCGCTTACTTTTCCGGCGTCACGTAGGCGTAGATGCGGCCTCGCGAATAGACCGCCTCGGCGACGCGGTGGCTGTAATTGCCCGAGATGATGATCGGGTTGCCGCTGTGGTCGAAACCGCTGACGACGCCGACATGGCCGCCGCTCCGCCCACGGCTCATGACCGCGATGGCGCCGACCTTCGGCTCCGACAGGCGGTGGCCGTAGGACGCAAATGACCGGGCGAGATCGGACGATGTGCCGGCAAGGCCGACGCGCTTGAGCACGAAGTTCATGAAACGCGCGCACCACAACGAGCTGCGTCCGGTCGGATTGGTGCCGAGCCAACGGCGCGCCTCGGCGACGATCGTGGTGCCGCCGGTGCCGGCCAAGTGGCTTGCAGAGCTGCCGGGCTCAAAGGCTGCGACCTTCGCGCCGTCCTCGTGAACCGCCACCGCCCGAATCATGTGACGGCCGCGATGATGCTCGGCTTGTTGACGTTCTGAATGCTGACGTTCGGCGTGCTCGCGCTCAGCCTGCTCACGCTCAACTTGCTCGTGACGACGCACGCTTCGCGTCCGCTCGCGCGATACACGCGGCGCCGCTTCGCTGCGCACATGATGCGCACCAACATGATGAGCCGCAGATTTCTCGACAGGCATCAATTCAACGCGCGGCGTGCTCGGCGCGTAGCTGTCCATTCCGAACACATGCTGTTCCGGCGTGTCGGCCTGCGCCGATGCCGTGAAAGCGGTGATGGACGCCAGCACAAGCAGCACCGTGGTTGGTCTTTTTTTCATTACGTGAAGTCCCCGTTTTGGATGCGCCCCCAAGCGACGCCTCGAGGCATCGCAGAGCGCGCAAGTCAGGGACTCGCATGGCGTTTCAATGTTCGGATGGGGGCAAATTCCGAACGCCCAATGGCGCGAATACGAACGCGCCACCGCTCGACCGGCGTTCGACCACGGGACGGCCCAGGTTCACAGCGTATTACGGCAAATTGCCCGAAAGGGTTCCGCGGAACAGAACCGGTAAGAACTCAGAAATCAATTGTGATGGGCGAATCAGCCCGGTGATTCGGCTCAGCCGCGGCGGCTCAGGAGGAACACCGCCTGCTCGCCGAACAGGTTCCAGAACCACCACGGCGCGTTGAAGCGCAGTGGCCGGCCCCAGGCGTCGAGCGCCACGGCGCGCTCCATCTTGGCGCCCACGACCTCACAGAGCTCGCGGAAATCCTTGATGGTGCAGAAGTGGATGTTCGGCGAATCCCACCACGCATAGGGCAAATTGTCGGTGCGCGGCATGTGACCGCCGAGCGCGACCTGGCGGCGGATTTTCCAGTGGCCGAAATTCGGGAATGACACGACGGCGTGGCGAGCGATGCGCAGCATATGCTCCACCACGACTCGCGGCTGACGCGTCGCCTGCAGCGTCTGCGAGAGAATGACGTAATCGAACGCATCGTTCGGATAGTCGGCAAGATCAGTGTCGGCGTCGCCCTGGATCACCGCGAGGCCCTTGGCGACGCATTCGTTCACGCCCTCGCGCGACAGCTCGATGCCACGGCCATCGACGCCGCGGCTCTCGCCGAGAATCCGCAGGAGCTCGCCGTCGCCCGCGCCGATGTCGAGCACCTTGGCGCCGTGCGGCACCATCTCGGCGACCAGCAGCAGGTCGACGCGCGCGCCGCCTTGCGCCCGCGCGGTGTCCGCCATGGTGAGATCGTGCTTGAGCCGGGACAGCATGATCACGTGCCGTTCTTCAGGCCGCGCGCCTTGGCGGCGCCGTCGAGGAAGCCGCGCACGATCGCGAACAGCTCCGGCTCGTCGAGCAGGAACGCGTCGTGGCCCTTGTCGGTGACGATCTCGGCGAACGAGACGCGGCCGCCGGAGGCATTCAGCGCGTGCACGATGGCGCGCGACTCCGAGGTCGGGAACAGCCAGTCCGACGTGAACGACACCACGCAGAAGCGCGTCTCGGCGCCCTTGAAGGCGTTGGCGACCACGCCGCCGCAGTCGGCGGCGAGATCGAAGTAGTCCATCGCGCGCGTGAGATACAAATACGAGTTGGCATCGAAGCGCTCAACGAACGAGCTGCCCTGGTGACGCAGATAGGACTCGACCTCGAAGTCGGCGTCGAACGAGAACGTCGGGTTCTCGCGATCCTGGAACTTGCGGCCGAACTTCCTGTGCAGCGCTGGATCCGAAAGATAGGTGATGTGCGCGCCCATGCGCGCCACTGCGAGGCCGCGCCGCGGGCTCGTGCCTTCGGAAAAATACCGGCCGTGCCGCCACTCCGGATCGGCCATCACGGCCTGGCGCCCGACTTCGTGGAACGCGATGTTCTGCGCCGAGTGCCGCGTCGCGCAGGCGATCGGCAGCGCGGCGAACACGCGCTTCGGATAGGACGCGGCCCATTGCAGCACCTGCATGCCGCCCATCGAGCCGCCGGCGACCGCGAACAGCGTATCGATGCCCAGTTCGTCGAGCAGCATGGCCTGCGCCCGCACCATGTCGCGGATGGTGATGACCGGGAACTCCAGGCCCCAGGGATTGCCGGTCTGGGGATTGGTGCAGGCCGGGCCGCTCGAGCCCATGCAACTGCCGATCACGTTCGGGCAGATCACGAAATAGCGCTCGGTGTCGATCGGCTTGCCGGGGCCGACCATGGTCTCCCACCAGCCGGGCTTGCCGGTCACCGGATTGGGGCTCGCGACATGATGGTCGCCGGTCAAGGCATGACAGACCAGCACCGCATTGCTGCGCCCGGCATTGAGCGTGCCGTAGGTCTTGTAGGCGATCTGGAACGGCGACAGTTCGACGCCGGCGTCGAGCTTCAGCGGCTTGGTGATGCGCGCCAGCAGCGAATTGCGCGGCGTGTCGGCCTCGCGGCCGCGCACGCTGACGTCAGGCGCTGTGTCGACACTGGCCATCTGGTGCCCCGGCGGCATCCGCAAAAGGCGGCTACGCCCGCCATACTGGGGCTAGGTAGGGATCGGGGGGCACTTATGTCAATGTTTTCTTTGATTTAACGCCTCGTCCCACCTATCAATGGCGCCGGATTCATCATGGCAAACAAGCCCAAAGACGCGCCCAACCTCGGCGATCTCCGCAAGGAGATCGACCGCATCGACGAGGCCATGCATGGCCTCCTGATGGAGCGCGGCGAGATCATCAACCGCCTGATCTCGGTGAAGGGCACCCAGGAATCCGGCTCGGCGTTCCGGCCGGCCCGCGAGGCCGACATGATGCGCCGGCTGGTACAGCGCCACCACGGCATCCTGCCCATTGATACCGCCGAGAGCATCTGGCGCGTCATCATCGCGACCTTCACCCATGTGCAGGCGCCGTTCGCGGTGCATGCCGATCTCTCGGCCGGCGACGCCATGATGCGCGACAGCGCGCGGTTTCATTTCGGCTTCACGGTGCCGTTCGTGCCCCATGTCGGCGCCGCCAATGCGGTCGAGGCGGTGTCGGAATCCAAGGGCGACCTGGCGCTGGTGCCGGCCTTCGCCACGAGCCGCGGCGGCGCCTGGTGGGCGGCGCTGGAGTTCAAGAGCGCGCCGAAGATCATCGCGCGCTTGCCGTTCATCGACCGGCCCGACCACCCGGCGCCGCTCCATGTGTTCGTCGTCTCGCGGGCCGCGGCCGACGCCATGGTCACCGAGGTCGAGACCTGGAGCGTACGGGTCGCCGGCTGGGGCGCGTCCGCGGCGGCGGCCGCGGCCTCATTGGCCGAGATCATCGCGGTGCCGGACGTGGCCTTCGACGGGGCGGCGCTGCTGGTTTCGGTGCCGCACGGCGGCAAGCTTTCGGAGGTCACGGCCGCCTTGGTTAAGGCTGGCGCCACGGTGCGCTCGACGGCCCTCGTCGGCAGCCACGCGACCCGCTATACGGTGCCCTCCGAAAAGCCCTGAAGCCACCAAGGTCCGAGTTTCCAATGACTGCCACCCGACCCCAGCCCCGCGCGGGCGTGCTTGCCATCGACGCCTATGTGCCGGGCAAGAGCACCGCACCGGGCGTCGCCAAGGTGTTCAAGCTCTCCTCCAACGAGACGCCGCTGGGCCCGAGCCCCGCGGCGATCAAGGCCTATCAGGCGACGGGCGCGCATCTCGAGGACTATCCGGACGGCTCGGCCTCGGACCTGCGCGAAGCCATCGGCCGGGTGTTCGGGCTCGACCCGGCCCGGATCGTGTGCGGGGCGGGCTCCGACGACCTGCTCAACCTGCTGGCGCGCGCCTACTTGAGCGACGGCGACGAGGCGATCCACACCACCCACGGCTTCCTGGTCTATCCGATCGCGACGCTCGGCACCGGCGCGACGCCGGTGGTGGCGCCGGAGAAGGACTACACCGCCGACGTCCACGCGATCCTCAAGCGCGTCACGCCGAAGACCAGGATGGTGTTCCTCGCCAATCCGAACAATCCGACCGGCACGTACCTGCCGTTCGACGAAGTGAAGCGCCTGCACAAGGGCCTGCCGGCGAACGTGCTGTTCGTGATCGATGCGGCCTATGGCGAATACGTGCAGCGCAACGACTACGAGTCCGGCATCGAGCTGGTCGCGACCAGCGACAACGTGGTGATGACGCGCACCTTCTCGAAGATCCACGGGCTCGCCGCGCTGCGGCTGGGCTGGATGTACGGCCCGGCCCATGTGATCGACGCGATCAACCGCATCCGCGGACCGTTCAACGTCAACGCGCCGGCAATCGCGGCCGGCATCGCGGCGATCGAAGATGCCGCGCATCAGGAGCGCTCGCGCGAGCACAACAGCAAGTGGCTCGCCTGGCTGACCGAGGAGATCGGCAAGCTCGGCCTGAAGGTGACGCCGAGCGTCGCGAACTTCGTGCTGATCCATTTTCCGGAGACCAAGGGCAAGACCGCCAAGGAAGCCGACGCGTTCCTGACCAAGCGCGGCCTCGTGCTGCGCCAGGTCGGCGCCTACAAGCTGCCGAACGCGCTGCGCATGTCGGTTGGCACCGAGGAGGCCAACCGTCTGGTGGTGAAGGCGCTGGCGGATTTCCTGGACGGAGCCAAGTGAGCCCCGCGGCCGAGCCCATCTTCAATCGCCTGGCGCTGATCGGCTTCGGCCTGATCGGCGGCTCGATCGCGCGCGCCGCGCGGGCGCAGAAGGCGGTGCGTTCGATCGTCGCGACTGCGCGCTCGCCTCAAACACGCAAGCGCATCGCCGAATTGGGCATCGTCGATCAGGTGGTCGAGACCAACGCCGCCGCGGCCGAAGGCGCCGATCTGGTGATCGTGTGCATTCCGGTCGGCGCCTGCGGGCCTGTGGCGAAAGACATCGCACCGCATCTGATGAAGGGCGCGACGGTGTCCGACGTCGGCTCCGTCAAAGGCTCGGTGGTGCGGGACATGGCCCCTCACCTGCCCGGCCACGTGCATTTCGTGCCGGCGCATCCGGTGGCCGGCACCGAGAACTCCGGTCCTGACTCGGGCTTCGCCGAGCTGTTCGTCAACCGCTGGTGCATCCTCACGCCGCCGGAAGGCACCGACAAGGCCGCGGTCGAGAAGCTCGCGGCGTTCTGGCGGCTCATCGGCGCCAACGTGGAAACGATGCCGCCCGATCATCACGACCTGGTGCTCGGCATCACCAGCCATCTGCCGCATCTGATCGCCTATACCATCGTCGGCACCGCCGACGAACTGTCCGAAGTGACGCGCTCCGAGGTGCTGAAGTTCTCGGCCGGCGGCTTCCGCGACTTCACTCGCATCGCGGCGTCCGATCCGACCATGTGGCGCGATATCTTCCTGGCCAACAAGGACGCGGTGCTGGAGATGCTCGGCCGCTTCAGCGAGGACCTCTCGTCACTGACGCGCGCGATGCGCTCGGGCGACGGCCAGACGCTGTTCGATCATTTCACGCGGACGCGGGCGATCCGCCGCGGCATCGTCGACATCGGCCAGGACTCGGCCGTGCCGGACTTCGGTCGCGCTCATCCGACGCTGCCGGTCGAGCCGCTGCCGCGGCCGTATGCGGCGGACAACGAGTAAAGCGCCGGCCGGCGCGTGTCCGTCGTGCCGCTTACTCGATCACCTCGTCAGCGCGACCGAGCAGCGTGACCGGGATTTCGACATTCAACCGCTTTGCGATTTTCAAATTGACGATCATTTCGACTTTTGTGGCTTGAATGACCGGCAAGGCGTCAGGCTTCTCACCCTTCAAAATCTTCGCCACATATTCTCCGCCCAGTCCATATTGCGCACTGATGTCGCTGCCATAGCTGACGAGACCACCCGCCGCAGCGAAATCGCGCGTTTGAAACACCGCCGGGACCCCGAAGGTTTCGGCGAGATTGCCCAGATACGCGCTTTCCAGATTGAAGAGTGCGCTCGGCCCAACAACGACAGGCAATCGCTTCGCGAAAGCGCTCTGCATTTCTTGCTTGTTGTTCGCGTAGACAAGCTCTGCCTGCAAACCCAAATTTCTGACGGCGGCTTCGACTTCCGATTTCTGCCTGTTGAAGGCCGGATTGCCCTCCGGGTGCAATACGACGACAAATTTCTTGACGCCGATGATCTCTTTGAGAATTTCGATCCGCTTGGGTGTGACTTCTACGTTGAGGCTCGTGACACCCGTCACGTTGGCTCCGGGGTGGCTCAGGCTTCGAACCAGACCGATGCGGATCGGATCGTTCCCGCCTAAAAAGACGATCGGGAGCTTTGCGGTGACCTGTTGAGCCGCCTTGGCCGCGGGATCTCCGGCGGCAACGATCACAGAAGCACCGGCACCGACGATGTCACCAGCCAGCGACGTCAGTTTGTTGATTTGTCCATCTGCAAATCGCAGGACCAGTTTGTAACTGCCCTCGGCATAGCCTGATCTGGCCAGCGCAGATCGCAAGGCCTTCAGGCGCTCACCGTAAAGGTTCTCCGATGCCGCGCCGAGAAAGCCGATGATGGGCACCGATTGAGCGAATGAGATGCGTCCGGAAACGACCAGCCCACAGACACCCAGAAAATCCCGCCGCAGCATTTTGGCTCCAATATTGGCAGGACGGCATCGTATCGATTGAAGCGAGCGCTTGGCTATCGCCAGATGAGCTGCGAGCTAGTGTCCGAAATGGGCCATCGGCGGACACCCCAAGCCGCAAGCCCAAGCCCCAGGTCCGATTTGCCTCACAACAGCGGACATCGACGGTTTATCAGCGCACGCCTAGTACAACGGCGGCGTCATGCCGATCTTGATCGGCCCGAGCGACACCATGCCGTCGTCGAAGCGCAGCGGCAGCGCCACGGCGCGCTGGCCTTCGAGCTCGGTCGGCTGTCCCATGATGTTGAGGCTCGCTACCAGCGCCGGTCCCGCATTCTGCCGCGCGACATTGCCGAGCCCCGGCATGATGCGGTCGAGCGCACCGAACGCGTTGTTGACCTGCGGCGAGGCCCGCTCCTGCGACAGCATCTTGTCGAGGCCGAGCAGCGGCAGGATCTTGTCGAAGTTGGCGATGGTCAGCCAAAGCTGACCGTCGAGCCGCCCGGCCGGCGACAGACCGAGCACGCCGTTGGCCACCGCGATCGTCTCGCGCTGCTGCACGCGCGCCTTGACGATCTCGATGCGGCCGCCGGCGGCCTGCAGCTCGCGCAGCCGCTGCTGCCAGGGCTTCGGCGCGAAGTCCTTCAGCCCCCGCACCACCATGGTGACATCGGCGTCAAGCGGGATCGCGGCGGCGGGGTGCAGGGTCTGCGCCGAGGCGGCAACCAGCTTGATCACTGACTCGATCACCGGATTGTCCTTCACGGTGCCGGAGACGAGGCGGGCGTTGAGATCGGCGCGCTCGGCCTTGAAGACATTCTCGCCGCCGTCGCGGTCGACCACCGGCCGGTCCATATGGATCGCGGCGCTTTCCGGCGCAGTCGGCAGGCCGTGCAGCACGGTCCGTGCATACTGCCAGTTGACCGTGACGAACGGCTGCTGGCCGGGCTGCGCGACCGTGAGCGGAGCGCTGAACTCGGTGGTCAGCACCGTCGGCCTCCAGAGCTCCGCCGACACCAGCATGCCCCTGCCCTTCACCACGAGCGGCGGCTGGTTGGTCTTGAGTTCGGCGCTGGCGTCGAGGCAGCGCGCCTCGATGCCGAACGGGAAACCGCCGATGCTTTGCGATGCACAATTGTAGACGCGGCCGGCCTTGGCCTCGCGCGCCTTCCAGCCGTCGAGGGTGCGCTCGGCGACGCCCGCGCCATAGCCCCAGCCGCCGGCCCAGAGCGCGCCGACGACGACCAGCAGGACCACCAGAACGAGCGGCCAGCGGCGCCGGCGCGGAACGGGATTTGCTTCAATCATAGGTGCTGTGAAGCCGTGGAATGCGGCGTTTCAAAGGTACCGCAGTGTTCGTGTGTTGTCTGATTCGATCCAGCCGGTTGCCGCGCGTTATACAGCCTGATACCCCGGCGCGCCCTTGGGAATGACCGCGATGGACCACACGCTAGACCAGGCCTCCGAAGACCTCTGGGTGTTCGGCTACGGCTCGTTGATCTGGCGTCCGGGCTTCGACTACGTCGAGCGCGTTCCGGCACATACCATCGGCCTGCACCGCTCGCTCTGCGTCTACTCGTTCGACCATCGCGGCACGCCGGAGCGGCCTGGGCTGGTGCTCGGCCTCGACTTCGGCGGCGCCTGCCGCGGCATCTGCTATCGGGTCACGGCCAAGAAACGCCCCGCAACGCTGACCTATCTGCGCGACCGCGAGCAGACCACGGCGGTGTATCGCGAGATGATGCGCAGCGTCTGGCTGTCCGGCAGCCCGGAGCGGCACGTCGACGCGCTGTGCTACGTGGTCGACCGCGGCCATCCGCAATATGCCGCGGGCCTCACCCACGACAAGCAGTTGCACATCGTGCGCCAGGCCCGCGGCCGGTCCGGCGCCAACCGCGACTATGTGCTGGAGACCGCGAAGGCGCTGGAAGCGCTCAATATCGTGGATCACGAATTGCAGGTTCTGGCCGCCCGGCTGGGGGGCGCGCAGGACGCTCACACGCCTGCAACTTAAGTCACGCCAAATCTCAACTTACACCAAGCCGCCCGAGCTCCGCCTCGCCTTCGGCGATCAGCCGCGCAGTCGCAGTCTCGATGTCGTTCTGCAGCCTCTTGTAGAACTCGTTCTTGTCGAGGCCGGGCGGGATCGGTGGCAGGAACTCGACCACGATGGTGCCGGGATAGCGCCGGAAATGGCGACGCGGCCAGTAGAGCCCCGAATTGAGCGCGACCGGAATGCAGGGCACGCCGATCTCGGCATAGAGATGCGCGACGCCGAACCTGTAGCGCGGCTCGGCGCCCGCGGCGCGGCGCGTGCCTTCCGGGAAGATCACGAGCTGGCGGCCGGTGCGGATCTCCTCGCGGGCCCGCGTGGTCATTTTGGTGAGCGCCTGGCTGCCCGCCTGGCGGTCGACCGGGATCATACGGGCCTTGGTCATGAACCAGCCGAACAGCGGAATCCACGTCAGCTCGCGCTTGACGATGAAGGTGTAGTCGTCGAACAGCTTGAGCAGCGCGAAGGTTTCCCAGGTCGACTGGTGCTTGGCCGCGATGATCAGCGGCTCGCTGAGCCGCCTGCCTTGCAGATGCTCCAGCCCGCGCACCTCCATCTTCGTGCCGCAGACCACGCGCAGCAGCCACACGCTGACGCGGCCCCAGAGCTCCGCCATCTTCAGGATCCCCTGATGCGGCATGACGAACGTCGTCACTGCCACCAGCAGCAATACGACGAGGTTCACGTAGAACATGAGGTTGTAGATGATGGAACGAACGACGATCACGTTGGCAAATCGCTGCTGAGGGCCTGCGGGTCACGCCAGTGACGGCGGAAGCGTCATGCGGACCCGGGCGACGATATACTTCAAATATTCCAAAAACAGCAGCCGGACGGTGGCCGGGTTGTCCCACCAGTCGTCGACCTTGACCCGGTCGGAAACCACCGCGTAGGGCACCAGATCGACCTCGGGCAGCTCGTGGCCGAGCTCGGCCATCGCGCGCGGCATGTGGTAGTTGGCGGTGACCACGATCACCGACTTGAAACCGCGATCCAGGACCCAGCGGCGGGTTTCGACCGCGTTGCCGATGGTGTTGGTCGCCGAATAGTCGAGGTCGACGCAGCACGAGAACCAGCGCTGATGCTCGGGCACCAGCCGCGCGATCTCGTAGGACCGGGTGCTGCGATTGACGCCGCTGATGAGCAGGCGCCGGCCGTGGCCGGTGGACAGAAGCTCCAACGCGTCGCTGATGCGGAACGCGCCGCCGGTCAGGACCACGATGCCGTCGGCCTTGCGCGACGGCGAGGCTTCGACCACCGGCATCTGGTGGACGAACCAGTAGAAGCCGCCGCCGAACAGCAGCCCGGCCAGGACCACGGCCAGCAGCACGGCGCGGTAGGCGCGCTGCCACAGCCGCACCCCGGGGCCCCCCGTCATCGTTCCTGGTTCAATCGAGTGCATCGCTTCAATGATATCGCAGATTTCGGCCCCGGGATGGCGCGGTGCTAGTCGACGAAGTCCAGCGTCCGGTTGACGGTACGGCGGGAGGCCGCCGCCGTGACCACGGCGACCAGCACAATCTGGGCGAGTATCGCGATATAGCCGCTGAGGCTGAGCGAGAACGAGCCGAACAGGGCCGCGACTTGATCGCCGCTCGCGGTGCCGATGCTCAGGTTTGCCATCAGGCCGGCAATGCCGAACAGCAGCATCGCAAGCCCGCCCCCGATCACGCCGCCTTCCAGGCCCAGCACCAGGAAGTGGCGCTGGAACTGCTTGGCGATGAAACCGCTCTTGGCGCCGATGAAATGCAGCACCTCGACGATCGGGCGGTTGGTCGCCATGGCGCCGCGCGTGGCGAACACCACCGAGAGCACGGTTGCGGCGAGCATCAGCAGCAGCACCAGGATGCCGCCCGCGATCGTGGTCTGCGCCATGGTGTGCATCCGCTCGATCCAGCCGCGATGATCGTCCAGCGTCGCGGCGTTGACGCGCTCGGAGAGCGCCTTGCGCAGCGGCGCGAGATCGACGCTGTCGTCCTGGAGCTTGACCACGATCATCCGCGGCACCGGCAGGTCGTCGAGGACAAGGCCGCTGCCGAGCCAGGGTTCGATCAGGCGCGCGGACTCGTCCTTCGAGAAGGGCCTGACATCGACGATGCCCGGATAGGCCCGCGCCATCTCGGTCGCGCGCGCCACGTCGGCCTCGAGATCGCGGCCCTGCACCGGCCGCACCTGGATCGTGACCTCGCGCGCCACCTCGGACTGCCATTCGGCCGCCGATGCGCGCACCAGCATCACGGCGCCGGTGGTCAGCGAGGCCAGGAACGTCATGATCGCCACCACGGCGACCAGCGCGCGGCCGGCGATCGAGCGCTTCGGCACGATCGGCGTCTCCATGCGCGGCAGCAGACCGGACATCACCCGCGGCGTCATCAGGTCGCGGTCCATCGGTTGCGGATTCAGACGAAGCTCAGACATCGCGGTCTCGCTCAATCGTAGACATGCAGCCGGCCGTCGTGCAGCACGAGCCTTCGGGAATCGTACTGGTCCATCAGGCTGATGTCGTGGGTCGCGATCATCACCGTGGTGCCTGACTTGTTCAGCTCGATGAACAGCCGCAGCAGGCGCTGCGCCAGGTTGGGATCGACGTTGCCGGTCGGCTCGTCGGCCAGCAGCAATTGCGGGCGTGCGATCACAGCGCGCGCGATCGCGGCGCGCTGCTTCTCGCCGCCCGACAGCACCGGCGGCAGCGCGCCCATGCGGTCGCCGAGCCCCACCCAGTGCAGCAGCTCGACCACCTCGTTGCTATAGCTCGACTCCTCCCTGCCCATGACGCGAAACGGCAGCGCGACGTTCTCATAGGTCGTCATGTGGTCGAGCAGGCGGAAGTCCTGGAACACGATGCCGATGCGCCGCCGCAGCGTCGCAAGCGAATCCTTGTCCAGCGTCGCGACGTCGTAGTTGAACACCGAGATCAGCCCGCGGGTCGGTCTGAGCGACAGAAACAGAAGTTTCAACAGCGACGTCTTGCCGGCGCCCGACGGCCCGGTGAGGAACTGAAAGGAATGCGGCTCGATCTCGAAGCTCAGGTCGCGCAGAACCTCCGGCCCGAGTCCGTACCGTAATCCCACGTTCTCGAATCGGACCACGCTGTCTCCCATTCCGGTCCGCCCTGCGATTCGGCCACCGCTCACAATACGCGCGGCCGGCGAACGCCCTCTTAACGCGGTATTAACCGCGCGGCCAATGGCGGATTTTAAGACCGGGTCCGAGGCCAGCATCCATTCATGCCTGCATTTCCATGGTTTCCGGTCCGTTAACGGACGCCTGCTAGGGTTGCGCCGACTTGAATTGCTGGCGAATCGCCCGGCGCGCTGCCGGGCCTGTTCAAAGACGGTACCGATGCAGATTGCGTGCCCGAATTGTGCGACCACCTACCAGCTTGCCGCGACGTCGATCGGGGCGAGCGGCCGTTCGGTGCGCTGCGTGCGCTGTCAGAACATCTGGTTCGTGCCGTCTCCCGGCATCATCCCGGCAGCCTTCGAATCGACGGTGCTGGAGCAGGCGCAACCGGCAGCCAGGGCCGAGATCAAGCCGCCAGCCGCCAAGCCCGCGGCCGTGGCCAGACCAGCGGCAGCACGATCCGCTGAGAGCGCGGAATGGCAGGCAGCCGTTGACGTTTCGCCGCCATCAGATCTGGTCGGCGTGCCGTCCGGCTGGGAGACGGCGGAGCCGGAAGCGCCGGCAGACGAACATGTCGCGCTCTCCGACATTTCCATTCCGGTCACCGACGCGCCCCCGCTCGCGCCCGAGCCGGGCGACGGCACGCCGGACGCGGCCCTCGACCACACGCCCGAGGACATCGAGCGTGTCGCCACGCGCCGTCGCATCCGCGCCGCGGCCCGCCGGAGCAAGAAAAGCCGGCGGGTGCCGCTGCCGCTCATCATCGTTTTGCTGCTGTTCATCTGCGGCGCGCTGATCGGGCTGCGCAAGGACATCGTGCGCCACGTTCCGCAGATGGGCTCGTTCTATTCGTCGATCGGGCTCTCGGTGAACCTGCGCGGGCTGGTCTTCAACGACGTCAAGATCAGCAACGAGACCCACGATGGCGTGCCCGTGCTGGTGGTCGAAGGCGTGATCTCGAGCACCGTGGGCATTCCGGTGGACATCCCGCGTATCCGCTTCGCGCTGCGCAACTCGGCCGGTGCCGAGGTCTACTCGTGGACCACGCAGCCCTCGCAACCGGTGCTGGAACCGGGCGAAACCCTGCCATTCCGCAGCCGGCTTGCATCTCCCCCCGCCGATGGGCAAGACCTCCAGGTGCGATTCTTCACCAAGCGCGATGCCGCCGGCAGCGCGCGCTGAGGCTGCTTTATGGCGCGTATCCTGATTGCTGAAGACGAGGAGCCGTTGCGCGGCCTGGTCACCCGCGCGCTGAAGGAGGACGGCCACGAAGTGGTGGCCACCGCCGACGGCGCCGAGGCCCTCGACGCCTTGCAGCGCGAGGCCGGCCGGTTCGATCTCCTCCTGGCCGACATCAAGATGCCGGTGATGGACGGGCTCGCTTTGGCGCTGGCCACGGCGCGCGATTTCCCGCGGCTCCCGATCCTGCTGATGACCGGCTTTGCCGACCAGCGCGAGCGCGCCTCCGGCCTCGAGGCGCTGGTCAGCGACGTCATTTCCAAGCCGTTTTCGGTGGCCGAGATCAAGTTCGCGGTCGCCGCCGCGCTGGCCAAGGGCAAGCGCTAGGACGGGCGGGCGGGCCGGAGGGCCGCGACCGAAAAGCGCGTTTCGGCCTGCTTCCCGGCCGTGATAAGCCGGTCGGAGGCTCAAGGAATCCCGATGCACGAACTGATCCGCGATCTGGCCCTGTCCATCGTCATGGCATGGCTGTTCGGCGTCGGGGCCTTCGTGGCGCGCCAGCCGCTGATCCTGGCCTACCTGGTGGCGGGCTTCGTGATCGGGCCGTTCGGGCTCCGCTGGGTCCATTCCGAGGAGTCGATCAAGACCATCGCCGAGCTCGGCCTGATCTTCATGCTGTTCATGATCGGGCTCGAGATCGACCTGAAAAAGATCGTCCGCGCCGGCAGCGTGATCCTGGTCACCTCCGCGGCGCAGATCCTCGGCTGCTTCGTGCTGGCGTTGGGGCTGTTCCTGCTGATGGGGCTGACCATCGGCGGCGGCAACTTCGATGCCCTCTATCTCGGAGCCGCGGTGGCGCTGAGCAGCACCGTCATCATCGTCAAGGTGCTTTACGAGAAGCACGAGATCGACACCCTGCCGGGGCGGATCACGCTCGGCGTGCTGGTGCTGCAGGACCTGTTCGCGATCCTGTTCCTGGCGATCCAGCCGAGCCTCAACAATCTGCATTTCGGAATCGTGCTGGAGTCGCTGATCCGCGTCGGCGTGCTGCTGACCACGGCGCTGGTGATCAGCCGGTTCACGCTGCCGCATCTGTTCCACCTGATCGCGCGGCTGCCGGAGCTGGTGCTGGTCGGCGCGCTGGCCTGGTGCTTCGCGGTCGCCGAATTCGCCGAGTTCCTCGGCCTGTCGCGCGAGATGGGCGCGCTGGTCGCGGGCGTGTCGCTGTCGACCTTCCCCTATGCGCTCGATGTCACGGCGAAAGTGACGTCGCTTCGCGACTTCTTCATCACGCTGTTCTTCGTGGCGCTCGGCATGACGATCCCGCTGCCGACCCCTGCGGTGCTGGGCCTGGCCCTCGTGATCGTCGTCTTCACGCTCATGAGCCGGCTGATCACGGTGTTCCCGCCGCTCTACGCGATGGATCAGGGGCTGCGGGCGAGCCTCCTGCCCGCGATCAACCTGGCCCAGATCAGCGAATTCTCGCTGGTGCTGATCCAGGTGGGCGTGCAGTCGGCACAGGTGCAGCCCTCGACCGCGAGCGCCGCTTCGGCGGCCTTTGTCGTGCTCGCCGTGCTCAGCACATTCCTGATGATGAAGAGCGACGCGATGACGCGGACCGCGATTCCGCTGTGCAAGCGCTTCGGCCTCCGCGATCTCGACGAGACGCGCGCCGCGGACGAGCCGGAAACCACCGCCGAGCGCAAGCGGCGCATCGTCATCCTCGGATTCTATCGGGTCGCGAGCTCGTTCCTGACCGAGCTCGAGCGGCGGCACGCGGCGCTGCTCGAACAGGTGTTCGTCGTCGACTTCAACCCGACCGTCTATCGCGAGTTGCAGACCCGCGGGATCAGGATCCACTACGGCGACATCTCCCACGCCGACACGCTGACCCACGCCGGCATCGCCGACGCCGAGATCATCATATCGAGCGTGCCGGATTCGCTCCTGAAGGGCACCAACAACGAGCGGCTGGTGCGGCACGTCCGCTCCGTCAATGCCACCGCCAAGATCATCGCCACCGCCGATGTGCTGGGCGAGACCGAAACGCTCTACGCGGCCGGCGCCGACTACGTCACCATCGCGCGGCTCGATCAGGCCAACGAGCTGGTCGACGTGGTCGCGGCCGCCGAAGCCGGCCTGATCGACGACATGCGCTCACGGCTCACGGAACGGCTGCAGGACCGCGGCGAGATTCTGCCATAGCGGCCATCAGGGCTTGAGCGGCGAGATCCGGTCGAACTCGAACAGGCCCTGATACTGCGTCGTCTCGAGCAGGACCCTGCCCTCGAAGCGCATGATGGCGCGCACGGTGGTGTCGTCGCTGAACAGCACATCGGTCTTGGCGCCGCCCTGGCGCTCGATGACGTAGCCGCTCGCCGCAGACTTGGCGGTCGGGCAGTCCTGCGCACCTGCAGTCTGCGAAGCGATCAGGCCAATCGAGAACGCGGCGGACAGCGCCGCCGATCGCCCAATCGAATTCATGCACGGCTCCCGCACCGGCAATGAACGATCAAATCGATCAGTAATCCTTCAGCAGCCGCTCGATGTAGTCGAGCTCGAGCTGCGGCCGGAAGCTTTCGCCGTATCGCTTGCGCAGCTCTTCCAGAATGCGGCGGGCGCGCTGCACGTCGATCTCGCCCGGCACCTTGACGGTGGTGTCGTCGCCATAGTCGCGGCCGCGCAGCGGCCGGCCCAGTGGATCGGTGTCCTGATTGGCGCGCGCCTGACCGGTGCGGCCCGGACTGCCCGGCCCGGGCCCCTGGCCCATCTGCTGCTGCATCGACTGCGCCATGCCCTGCTGGCCCTTGCGCAGCGCATCCAGCGCCCGCCCTTGCGAATCCACGGCGTTGTCGGCGTCGCCCTCGCTCAGCTGGTCGCCGGCCTCGCCCATGGCGTCACCGGCTTGGCCGAGCGGGTCCGACTCGTTGCCGCCCTGCTGGCCCTGCTGCTGGCCCTGCCCCGGCATCTGCATGCCCTTCTTGCGCAGCTCCTCCATCAGCTTCTTGAGCTGATCGCGCAGTCCCTGCTGGTCCTGACGGAGCTGGCCCATCTGGTTCTGGCTGCGCTCGCCTTGCTGGCCCTGCTGCCCCCTCTGGCCGCGCTGGCGGCGCTGGTCCTGGCCCTCCTGGAAGGTACGGTCGCGCAGCTGCTGCTGGCGGTTGATCATGTCGCCGAGCTCATCGAGCGCCGACTGCATGTCGTCGTCGCCGCCGTCCTGGTCGCCGGGCCGCGCCATCTGCAGGTTGTTGAGCATCTGGCTGAGCTGATCGAGCATCTGCTTGGCGGCGTCGCGCGCGCCCGAGCGCGCTAGCCGCTCCATCCGGTCGAGCATGCTGCGCAGGTCCTGCGACCGCAGCTCGCGAGCGTTGCGGTCGAGCGGCCGCGCCATCTGCGGGTTCTTGCGGAGCTCCTCGGCCAGCGCCTGCATGAATTTGTCGAGCGCGGCGCGAAGCTCGTCCATCAGCTTCTTGATCTCTTCGTCGGATGCGCCGCGCTCGAGCGCCTCGCGTAGCGCGTCCTCGGCGGCGCGCAGCTGCTTTTCCGTCTCGGAGACGTTGCCGTCCTCGAGCAGCACCGCCATGGCCCAGAGCCGCGTCACCACCTCGCGCAACGCGTCGTCGCTCGAGGCCCGATTCAGCTGCCAGTAGATCGAGCGCAGCCCGAGATAGACGCTGGTCTCCGGGATGAAGCGTTCCGGCGCGATCGTCAGCGCATCGAGCGCCATCAGCACGTTGTCCTTGGCATTGGCGTCGAGCGCGAGATTGCGGCGCTGCTCGATCAGCGCACGCGGCAGCGGCTTGCTGAACGGCCGCTCCGGCAGGCGCAGCTCCTGCGTCGCCGAACGGCCCTCGTTGTTGCCCTCGTCGCGCGCGAGCAGCGTCATGGTCACGTCGACGCCGGCCCAGGGATGCTCGGAGATGTCCTTGGTGGTCGAGGCCGCGCCGTTGCGGGTGCGGGCCTGCGGCAGCACCAGCGGGAAGCTCGGCGCGGTGTAGAGCGGATGCGGCTCCTTGCCGCCCGCGGCGGCGTCGGCCTTGCGCTCGAAGGTCGCCTGGGCGTCGACCACGCCGTAATCGTCCTCGACCTTGTAGTTGAGCAGCAGCGAGCCGCGAAGCTGCGCTTCCGGCTCCTTGGTGAGCGCGATGGTCGGCGAACGGTCGGGCGTCGCGGTGAACCGCCAAGTGACGTCCTCGCTGCCGCCGCGGATGGTGGCGCTGCCGGCATCCGTGATCGTGAAGTGGCGCTCCTCGGTGCCCTTGGGCGCCTGCGGCGTGGTGTTGGCGCCCGTGGGCTTGGCTTCGGCGACGCCGCCTGACACAGCGACGTCGAGACCCGACTGGCCGGTGGCGCGCACCACCAGCGTCGAGCCCACCGGCACCACGACCGGCGCGTTGCTGCGGGCCTGCATCTGCTCGCCGGGGCGCAGCCCCGGCAGGATCATCGGCGGCCGGGCCGTGTAGGCCGGCGGCGTGACCCAGGCGTCGATCCGGTAATTCGCCGGCGCGACCACGCCATGCCAGTCGAAGGCCGCGGCAACCCGGCGGAAGCGTTCGTTGCCCGCGGCAACGAAGGTCGCGGCCACCAGGACCACCACCAATGCCCGCAGCGCGAAGGGATCGCGCGCGGCGACCCGCGGCGCAGGCTTTCCGGATTTCAACGCATGGGCGGCGCGCAGCGCCCGCTCCAGATGGGCGCGCCAGAGCGCCACCGCGAACTGATCCTGGGCCTCGGGCGCCATCTGGTCGGCGATGGCGGTCGCGGGCCTGTGCGGCAGCAGGCTGAAGCGATCCAGGCGCCGCAACGCATCGTTCCGGCTCGGCCAACGCACCTGCAGCAGCGGCAGCGTGCCGGCCACCGCCAGCAGGAAGAACACGCCAAGGCCGATGGCGCGCCCGATCGGCGGCAGCCACAGCCAGAGCCCGAACCAGGACACCGCCAGGAACAGCCCCACGACCGTCATCATGGAGGCCAGTGCCGGCCACAGCCGCTCCCACACGATCGCCATCCGGGCGCGGAACAGGCCGCGCAACAGCATGGCCTCGCCAGCGCGGGCGAGGCGTTGCGCTTCAGGGGTTTCGGCGGTCGTTTCGGTCAAATCGGCTCCACAAGCACGGGGCCAGGATCTCGGGCCAGAATCTCGACGGTCCAACAGCTTACCATGCCGCACGTTCCGCAGCATGGGGCCAGACTTCTATCCAAGCAAATCGCACGCCATCGTGATGGCTAGAGCCAAGCAGGGACGCGATCCAGCGCGATCAATTGGTCGGCTTCAAGGCGCGGCCGCACCAGCGCCCATTCGCTATCCCGAACAAGGACTTCCGGGACGAGCGCGCGGGTGTTGTAGGTGCCGGCCTGGACCGCGCCGTAGGCGCCGGCGGTCATCACGGCGAGCAGATCGCCCGGCTTGGGTTCCACGAGGCCCCGGTCGAGCGCCAGGAAGTCTCCCGACTCGCAGACCGGGCCGACCACGTCGGCCACGATCCGGGGTGTGCCCGGCGCGGTCTGCGCGACCGGGCGGATGTCGTGATGCGCTTCGTAGAGCGTCGGCCGGACCAGGTCGTTCATCGCGGCGTCGACGATCACGAAGGTCTTGGCCTCGCCGCGCTTGATGTAGAGCACCCGCGTCACCAGGATACCGGCATTGCCGACGATCAGCCGGCCCGGCTCGAAGATCAGCTTGCAATCGAGGCCCCGCGTCGCGCGCTTCACCACCTGCGCATAGGCGGTCGGATCGGGCGGCGGATCGTTGTCCTCGCGGTACGGAATGCCCAAGCCCCCGCCGAGATCGACGTGGGAGATGGTGTGGCCGTCGGCGCGCAGTTCGCGCACGAAGTCCGAGAGGAGCGCGAAGGCGTCGTCGAACGGCGACAGCTCGGTGATCTGGCTGCCGATGTGCATGTCGACGCCTGCGACGCGGACGCCGGGGAGCTTCGCCGCATGGGCGTAGACCGCCCGCGCCCGGCTGATCGGGATGCCGAACTTGTTCTCCGACAGGCCGGTCGAGATCTTGGCGTGGGTCTTGGCGTCGACGTCGGGATTGACGCGGATCGAGATGCAGACGGTGCGGCCCTTCTGCGATGCGATCTCCGAGAGCAGATCGAGCTCGGGCTCGGACTCGACGTTGACGCAGAGGATGTTGGCGTCGAGCGCCATCGCCAGCTCGGCCGCGGTCTTGCCGATGCCGGAGAACATCACCTTGTCCGGCGGCACGCCGGCCTTGAGCGCGCGCTGCAGCTCGCCACCCGACACCACGTCGGCGCCGGCGCCGAGGCGCGCCAGCGTCGCGATCACGGCCTGGTTGGAGTTCGCCTTCACGGCGTA
>CAKZHN010000016.1 GCA_936924235.1 uncultured Rhodoplanes sp.
GCCCAGGCATAGCCGATCACGTATTGATGCTCGATGCGGATGCGGTCGCCGGCCGCGACCACCACCGCGAGGCCGGACATCACCGCGAGCGGCGCGGTCATGAAGTTCTCCGGCCGGTGGCTGATCAGCGCGAACAGCCCCATCGCGAGGATCGGCGCGAGCGCGAAGAAATACACGAACACCCGCGCGCCGGAATCGACCGGCTCGCGCTGCACCTCGGGCGGCTTGCTGCGCGACGGAATGAGATAGCCGCGGCCGAGGATGATCAGAATGACAAGCCCGGCATGGCTGACGATCAGCGCCAACACCAGCCAGCCCCAGGTGCGCAGGTTCTGGATGACGTCGGCCCAACCGATCAGCGTGGTGCCGCCGCCAAGATCGAGCCAGATCAGATAGGGAAACAGGATCATGACCGTGACGACGCCCGCGACCCAGGGGCCGACGGTGTCAAGATGCGAGCGCCCGACCCGGCTGGACAGCAGGAACAGCACCACGAGGCCGAGCAGGATCAGGCCCGCATAGGTGGTGAGCAGGAGCAGGCCCGCGTCGATGCCCACCGCGAGCCAGTAGCGGAAGTCGCCGCCGCCCGCGGCGCGCCAGTAGTGATAAAGCAGCAGCGCCCACAGCGGCGCCGCAAGAATCGCCGGGCCGAACTCCGGCGTCGGCACCGAGAACACCGCGACGCCGGCCATCAGCAGCACCGCCATCGCGGCATGGACCTCGCCGACCACGGCGCGGCCGAGCGCGAGCACCGCCCAGAAGGTCACGACGATCGAGATCTGCGACAACAGATAGACGCCGAACATGCCCATGGCGCGGTAGGCGAGCTCGGCGAGCCAGAATGCCAGCGGCGGCCCGAAGTCGGTGCCGAGCTGGAAGTCGTGGCCGATCGCGAGCACCAGCGGCAGCTGGCCGGGCGGCGCCGAATAGAAAACGAACGGCACCAGCGTCCAAAGGACGAGCTGCAGCGCCGCCATGCTCCAGAACAGTAACCGCGGCCGGGTACGCAGCAGCTCGACGAACAGCGAAATCGACACCATGCCGCGGGAGCCCCCAGAACTCCCCATGCGGGCACGTCCGGCACCGCGTTGGGCGCCGAAGTAACGACGGTTCGCGTCGGAAATTCGGCCTTCAAGGCCTCAATATATAGGATTAGGGGCGGAGTGAAGCTAATCGACCACTTACGGCTTTACGGCCGGGAACAGCAGGATCTCTTCGGCCGTGGCCGCTTCCACCACGGTTTCACCATAAAAGGCCGCGACCGGCGCAAACGAGCGGCGGTGATGGATGGTCGGCCCAAGCCGGCTCAGCGCGGCCTGGTGCTCGGGCACGCTGTAGCCCATGTGCCGCTCGAAGCCGTAGCCCGGATGCTCCTCGCCCAGCCGCTTCATGAGCCGGTCGCGCGTCACCTTGGCCACGATCGAGGCCGCCGCGATCGACAGCACCAGCGCGTCGCCCGCGACCACCGCCTGGCAGTCGCAGCCGCAATCGATGCGGTCGCGGCCGTCGACGAAAACGAGCTTGGGGCGCACCGGCAGCGCCTTCACGGCCGCGGCCAGCGCCCACAGCGAGGCGCGCAGGATGTTGTCGCGGTCGATGCGACCGGTCGAGCCGAACGCCACCGAGACCTCGGCGCTGGCGCAGATCTTGTCGTAGAGCTTCTCGCGCTCTTCGGACGTGAGCTTTTTCGAGTCGTTGAGCCCGCGCGGGATGCGCTTCGGATCGAGGATCACGGCGGCGGCCACCACCGGACCGGCGAGCGGTCCGCGTCCGGCCTCATCGCAGCCCGCAATGGGCCAGACACCCTTCGCCAGCGCGCGGCGTTCGCGGTTGAAGGTCGGCCGCACGACCGTCTCGGCGAGCGGCAGGCGCTCGGCTTTGGTCTTCTCTGCTTTGGCAGTGCGGGCGGGACTCATCGCCCGCGATCCTGCTCAGCGGCGGCCTCAAGTCAAACACGACGTTCGAACCCGGCAGTTCCGCCCTGGGAATCGCGGGGAAAACCTCAGGCCGAAACCTTTGGCCTCAGTCCGGCAGAATCAGACGGCCGTCGTCTGTGAGTTCGAGCCCCGGCGCCCGCACCACCTCCCAGCAATGCCCGTCGGGATCGGCAAAATAGCCGCGATAGCCGCCGTAGTCGGTCCGGCCGGCCTTGCGCAACAGCCGTGCGCCCGCGGCGAGCGCCTTCGCCAGCGCGGCATCGACCTCCGCGGGCGATGTGCAGTTCCAGGCGAGCGTCGTGCCGCGAAACGTTTTCGGCCTCGGCTCGTCGTCCTCGGCCGCATCCTCGGCAAGCTGCTTCCAGTCCCACACCACCAGCGCAACGCCGCCCGCCTCGAAGAACGCGATGTCGTCACCGGTCGCGCGGAATTTCCGGGTGAAGCCCAGCGCCTCGTAGAAGCGCGCGCTCGCCGGCACGTCGCGGACGCCAAGCGTCACGGCGGTCAGTGTGGGTTTCGACAAAACTCCCTCCCCCAAACGCTACAAACTGACGAAACACATCAGCCGAACAGGCTGAGCTGCTCGGAGCTCGGCCGCGGCGGCCGGAAATGCGCGGTGCTGAGCGGCACCTTGTGCTTGTTGAGACCAAGCCTGGCGCAATGGTTCTCGAAACGCCGCCCGATCATCCAGGCATAAGGCCCCGACCCGATCGCCCGTTGTCCGAACGTGGAGTCGTAGTCCTTGCCGCCGCGCGTATCGCGGATCAGCTTCATCACGTGGTTGGCGCGGTCCGGGAAATTGGCGTTGAGCCATTCGACGAACAGGTCGCGCACTTCAAGAGGCAGCCGCAGCAGCACGTAGCCCGCGCCGCGCACGCCCGCGACCGACGCCGCATCGAGGATGCGCTCGATCTCCGGATCGTTGATCGCCGGGATCACAGGGGCGACCATCACCGAGGTGGGAATGCCCGCCGCCGAAAGCTGCCGGAGCGCTTCGAGGCGCCGCGTCGGCGTCGCCGCCCGCGGCTCCATGGTGCGCGCAAGCTTGGCGTCGAGCGTGGTCACCGAGATCGCCACCTTGACGAGATTGCGCTCGGCAAGCCGCGTGAGAATGTCGAGGTCGCGCAGGATCAGCGCCGACTTGGTGACGATGCCGACCGGATGGCCGGCACGCTCCAGCACCTCGAGGATGCCGCGCATCACCTGATACTTGCGCTCGATCGGCTGATAGGGATCGGTGTTGGTGCCGATCGCGATGGTGCGCGGCTGATAGTTCGGCGCCGACAATTCCTTTTCCAGAAGCGCGGGCGCGTCCGGCTTCACGAACAGCTTGGATTCGAAATCGAGCCCCGGCGACAGGCCGAGATAGGCATGCGTCGGCCGCGCGAAGCAGTAGACGCAGCCGTGCTCGCAGCCGCGATAGGGATTGATCGAACGGTCGAAGGAGATGTCCGGCGACTCGTTCCTGGTGATGATCCGCCGCGTCGAGTCGACCGACACGGTGGTTTGAAACGGCGGCAGTTCTTCCAGGCTCTGCCAGCCGTCGTCGAAGGCGATGCGGGCGACCGGCTCATAGCGGCCGGACACGTTGGATACGGTGCCGCGGCCGCGCCGCCGCTCGCGCGCGATGGCGATGTCCTCAGGCTCAATGTTCTGAAGATTGCCCGCCGGCGCGGAGGGCACCGACGCCGACGGGCGTTGAAACGCGGGGGGTGAATGTCGTGCTGACTGAACCATGGCTGCTATCTATCCCATTCTTGAGAACAAAACAAGAACAAAGACTGACGCAGCACGAAGGGAATTTCTACGACGTTGAAACAACGTCGGAATTCTGTGCTTGTTCCATAGATAGAGTTGGGCCGGAACAACCCCATGCACAAAGCCGTGATGCTGGCCGCGACCGCGGCGCTGCTGGTCTTCAATGTGAAAGGCGCCCGCGCCTATGACGGCCCGTGGTGCGCGGTGATTTCGCTCGGCGGCGGCTTTGTCTCGGAAAACTGTACGATGCCGTCGTTCGAGGTCTGTCGCCAGGAGGCGATGCGCTTCGGGCCGACCAGCTTCTGCCGGCAAAACGGATATTTCCGCGGCAACCCGCCGGAAAAGACGCGGTATCGCGCGAAGAAATCCAAGCTCAAGCATCCCGCCCAGTAGGCCGATACCGCACGCCAGCGGCGTTCGAACTTTCCGGCAAAGCCGCGCGACCAATGCTCAGGCGCGCATGCCCCCGCATGCGCAGAATGGCCGCGAGGCCGGGAGAGATCGCGATGAAGAAGATTCTTTTGATTGCGGCGCTGGCGACCGTCGCCCTCGTGCAGGCGCAGCCGAGCCAGGCCTATTTCCGCGGAAACTGGTGCGCCAAGATCGACCAGGGCGGCGGCTCGGTCGGCGAGCGCTGCGATTTCCCGACGTTTGCGACGTGCCGCGAGTACATCGCCGGCCAGTCGCGGTCGTTTTGCGTGCAGAACCAGTGGCAGGCCGGCAACTGGGGCATCCGCGACGACCGCAGCGAGCACTATTTCAACCGGCAGTATCGCTGAGCGCGGCCTGACAGCACCAAAATGGGCGGCTTCCGGAGCAGATCCGGAGGCCGCTTGGCATTCGGCAAGATACTTGACTCCGTCAAGTATCTGTCCGATCCTGCCGCCATGCCAGCCGTCGCCAAAAACGATACGCAGCGCGTCGCCGCGGTCCGGCGCTTCAACCGCTTCTACACGCAGCACCTCGGAGTGCTGAACGACGGCTTCCTCGACAGCCCGTTCTCGCTGACCCAGGCGCGCGTACTCTACGAAATCCGCCAGCGCGGCTCCTCGACCGCCACCGATATCGGCCGCGACCTCGGCCTCGACGCCGGCTATCTCAGCCGGCTCGTCGCGCAATTCGAGAAGTCCGGGCTGATCCGCAAAGAGCGCTCGCCGTCGGACGGCCGGCAGAGCTTTCTGTCCATCACCGCGATGGGCCGGAAGGCCATGGACCACCTGGAGCAGCGCACCGTCCGGCAGGTCGGCGACGTGCTGCATCGCCTGAGCGATCCCGAGCAGGACCGCCTGGTGTCGGCGATGCGTTCGGTCGAGCGCATGATGGCGCCCGCGCCCGGCAAAGATGCCGCGCGCGAGATCATCCTGCGCGAGCCCAAGCCCGGCGATCTCGGCTGGATCGTTCAGCGCCACGCGACGCTTTATCTGCAGGACTACGGCTGGGCCGGAAACTTCGAAGGCATCTGCGCGCAGATCGTCGCGGACTACGCCACCAAGCTCGACCCGGCCCGCGAGCGCTGCTGGATCGCCGAGATGGACGGCGAGAATGTCGGCTCGGTGTTCCTGGTCAAGGACACCGACGAGATCGCGCGGCTGCGCCTGCTGCTGGTCGATCCGATCGCGCGCGGCCGCGGCCTCGGCACGCGGCTCACCGAGGAGTGCGTGCGCTTTGCGAGAGAGCGCGGCTATCGCGGCATCACGCTGTGGACCCACAGCATTCTCACGCCGGCGCGGCACATCTATGCCAAAGCCGGCTTCACGCTCACCTCGAGCGAGAAGCGCAAGAGCTTCGGCAAGGATGTCGTCAGCGAGATCTGGGACCTGAAGCTCTAGCTCCAGGTCATCTCGCATCAGGCTGTCGCGCCCTGTGCTTTGGCGCGGCGCAGGCCTTCATCCAGCCGCGGCATCAGCTCGACGAAATTGCAGGGCCGGTAGCGGTAGTCGAGCTGGTGGACGAGGATCTCGTCCCAGGCGTCGCGGCAGGCGCCGGGCGAGCCCGGCAGGCAGAAGATGAAGGTCGAGTTGGCGACGCCCGCGGTCGCCCGCGACTGAACGGTCGACGAGCCGATCTTGGCGTGGCTCACCATGTGAAACACCGTCGAGAAGCCGTCCATGCGCTTCTCGAACAGCGCCTCGGCCGCCTCCGGCGTCACGTCGCGGCCGGTGAAGCCCGTGCCGCCGGTCGAGATGATCACGTCGACCGCGGGATCGGCGATCCACGTTTGCATCTGCGCGCGGATTTTTTCCACGTCGTCGGTGACAATGGCGCGACCCGCGACCGCGTGCCCTGCCTTCTCGATCCGCTCCGCGAGCGTGCCGCCCGACTTGTCGTCTTCGAGCTTGCGCGTGTCGGAGATCGTCAGCACCGCGACCTTGAGCGGAATGAACTGACGCTTGTCATCGATGCCGGGCATAGGTCGTCACACCGCGTGGATCAGAGCACAAGAGATCAACTCGCAAGAAATCACAGCGACTGCGCCCCGAACGTGTTGCAGGCCTTGATCGTGCCTTCCTTGAAGCCGGTCATGAACCAGCGCTTCCGCTGCTCGGCCGAGCCGTGGGTGAAGCTCTCCGGCACCACCGTGCCCTGCGCCTTCCGCTGCAAGGTATCGTCGCCGATCGCCGATGCGGTCTGCAGCGCGGCGTCGACGTCGCCCGGATCGAGGAAGCTCTTCTGCGCCTCGGCGTGGTTCGCCCAGACGCCGGCGAAGCAGTCGGCCTGCAGCTCGACGCGGACCTGCAGGCGGTTCGCCTCCGCCTTGCTCCCCGCCCGCTGCTGCGCCTCCTGCACCTTGGGCAGGATGCCGAGCGAGTTCTGCACGTGATGGCCCACCTCGTGGGCGATCACGTAGGCCTGCGAGAACTGGCAGGCCTTGCCGCTGCAGCCGCGGAACCGCCGCTCGAGCTCGTTGAAGAACGCGGTGTCGAGATAGACCTCGCGGTCGTTCGGGCAATAGAACGGACCCATCGCGCTCTGCGCTAGGCCACAGGCCGAGCGGGTCTGGCCGGAGAACATCACGAGCTTTGGCGGCCGGTAGGTCTGGCCGTCCTTCTGGAAGATGTTCTTCCACTGCACCTCGGTGCTGCCGAGCACCTGGCGCACGAAGCGCGACATGTCGTCGTTCACCGGCGCAGAGGTCGGCCGCGGCGCCTGCTGCTGATATTGGGTCTGGCCGCCGCCGGTGAGAATTTCGGCGCCGCCGATCAAGAGCCGCGGATCGATGCCGAGCGCCCAGCCGATGATCCCGAGCACGATAACGCCGCCGATGCCGAGCCCGCCGGCGCCCATCGGCATGCCCATACCGCCGCCACCGTAGCCACCACCCTCGCCGCGTCGATCCTCGACGTTGCTGCTCTCGGGCATGTCATCCATGCGCATGATCGAATCTCCGTGGCCCTGTGCTAGGCAATAGTTGCCGAGCGTCAGCATGAAGTCCATTCGTCGTCCGCGACTGCAACTCAGTTCACGGCAAAAATTTCCAAAACAATATGGTTCTGCGGTGTTTTATGCGGAAGACCCGCCCTCCCTGTTAAGTCGTTTTTTACCGCGATCCGTCATCTTCCATAACGTCGGTTTGTAGGTCCCGCGTCGCCGACAGCGTCGCCTGAGTCAGAGTTCTGAGTCATGGTTGTGTCGCGTCGCGGGGCGTCCAGTCGGGCGCCCCGCGGTCACTTTGAGCAGCCCGCTTCCGCTTCGCCGTCGCACCGCGTCATTGTGGGCGATTGCGTCGCCGAAATGAACAGGCTCCCCGCGGATTGCGTCGATCTTGTGTTCGCCGATCCGCCCTACAACCTCCAGCTCCAGGGCGACTTGAAGCGTCCGGACGATTCCAAGGTCGACGCCGTCGACGACGACTGGGATCGCTTCTCGAGCTTCGCCGCCTATGACGAATTCACCCGAGCATGGCTCGGCGCCTGCAAGCGCGTGCTGAAGCCGTCCGGCGCGCTCTGGGTGATCGGCTCGTATCATAACATTTTCCGCGTCGGTTCGATCCTTCAGGATCTCGGATTCTGGATCCTCAACGACGTGGTGTGGCGCAAATCCAACCCGATGCCGAACTTCCGCGGCCGGCGTTTCACCAACGCGCACGAGACGCTGATCTGGGCGTCGCGCGACCAGGACGCGCGCTACACCTTCAACTATGAAGCGCTGAAGGCCGGCAACGAGGACATCCAGGTCCGCTCCGACTGGACGCTGCCGCTCTGCACCGGCGACGAGCGGCTGAAGGGCCGCGACGGCAAGAAGCTGCATCCGACGCAGAAGCCGCAGGCGCTGCTCGCCCGCGTCATCCTGTCGAGCTCGCGGCCCGACGATCTTATCCTCGATCCGTTCAACGGCACCGGCACCACCGGCGCGGTGGCCAAGCATCTCGGCCGCCGCTACATCGGCATCGAGCGCGATCCGGCTTACGCCGCGGCGGCGCAGAAGCGCATCGAAGAGGTCGAACCGCTCGAAGCGCCGACGCTCGCCCCCTTCATGACCGCGCGCGACGCGCCGCGGGTGCCGTTCGCAGCGCTGCTGGAGCGCGGCCTGGTCAGCGCCGGCGCCAAGCTGGTCGACGCCAAGAAGCGCCACAAGGCGCTGGTGCGCGCCGACGGCGCGGTGTCGCTCGGCGATCAGGTCGGCTCGATCCATCGCATGGGCGCCTTGGCGCAGGGCCTCGAAGCCTGCAACGGCTGGACCTTCTGGCATCTCGAAACGCCCAAGGGCCTCGTCTCGATCGACGCGCTGCGCGCCGAAATCCGCGCCGAGATGGCGGAAGCCTGAGCGGCGCAAACCAGCGCCGCACCTCTGCCGCAAGCCTGAATTCCATTCTATATTGAGCCAATCCCGCATCATCCGGGCAGAGCGCGCCCGGCTTGCCAGGAGGCTCCCATGCCCATCGGACTGCCTGCCGACGCCGACATGCTTCGCAAGCACAGCACCTGGTTCGTCGCTTACGGCGTGATCATGATCCTGCTCGGCCTGTTCGCCATCGTGGCGCCGGGCGTCGCGACGCTCGCCGTCACGCTGATGGTCGGCTGGTCGCTGGTGTTCAGCGGCGCGTTCGGATTGTTCGCCGTGATCTCCGGCGGCACCAGCGCGCCGGGCTTCTGGTGGAATCTTCTCACCACCGCGGTCTATTTCCTCGCCGGCCTCGCGGTGCTGACGCGGCCGATCGCAGGCGTCCTGACGCTGACGATCATCCTTGCGGCATATCTGCTCGCCGGCGGCGTGTTCCGGATCATGATGGCGATGGGCTACCGTTCGCATGCCCCCAGCGCCTGGTTCTGGCTCCTGCTCAGCGGCGTCATCGACCTCGTGCTGGCCTTCATGATCATGTCCGGCCTGCCGAGCACAGCGCTATGGGTGCTGGGCCTGATGGTCGGGATCAACCTGCTGATGATGGGCTTCTCCATCCTCATGGTTGCGCTCGCGGTGCGCCGCTCATCGGCCGCGTAGGTCTTTCGGCGTAACACACTGCTCTCACCGCTTGTGTCCCGGATGCAGTGCGGCGCCATAGCGCGTCGAAGACGCGCGTAAACGCGCTTGTAGCGCGTCGAAGACGCGCGTAAACGCGCTTGTAGCGGTGCACTGCTGAACCGGGACCCCGGTTGGTATCCTAGAAAGAAACCGGGGTCCCGGGTCTGCGTCGCAGCACTTCGTGCCGCGCCGCGCCCGGGACACGTATGGCGCAGGTCGTGCCATTCACCCGCCAAGCGCTCCCTGCGTGTTCACATAGAGCGCGTAGACCGAATGGCTCGCCGCCATGAACAGCCGGTTGCGCTTCGGCCCGCCGAAGCAGACGTTGGCGCAGCGCTCCGGCAGGCTGATGTGCCCGATCGGCTGGCCCTGCGGATTGAAGATGCGCACGCCGTCGAGCTCGGCCGAGCCCATGCCCCAGCCGCACCAGAGATTGCCGTCGACGTCGACGCGGAAGCCGTCCGGCGTCTCCTCCTTGGTGCATTTCAGCAGCATGCGCGGATTGGCAAGCTTGCCGCCGTCAGCAACGTCGAACGCATAGATGGCGCGGTCGCCGGGCTGGCTCTCGATCACATAGAGAATTCTCTCGTCCGGCGAAAACGCGAGCCCATTGGGCCGCTTCACCACGCCTTCGGTCGCAATCGTCGCCTGCCCGGTCTTGCCGTCGATGCGATAGACCCGCTGTGGCAGCTCCTGCACACCGGTCTCGCCGTTCCAGTTGCCGTCGATGCCGGCCGTCATGTCGGTGAACCAGATCGAGTCGTCGGACTTCACCACGATGTCGTTCGGCGAGCTCAGCCGCTTGCCGTCGTAGCGATCCATCAGCACGCTGACGCGGCCATCGTACTCGGTGCGGGTGACGCGGCGGCCGTGCTCGGCGGTGACGAGCCGGCCCTGCCGGTCGCGGGTGTTGCCGTTGGCGTAATTGGAAGGCTGGCGCCACACGCTGGTGGCGCCGCTCACCTCGTCCCAGCGCATGATGCGGCTGTTCGGGATGTCGCTCCACAGCAGGCACCGCGCGTCGCCGAAATAGACCGGGCCCTCGGCCCAGGAATAGCCCTGCGAGAGGCGCTCGACGCTGGCGAGCAGCACGCGATACTTCTCGAAGCTCTTGTCGAGAACCTTCACCGCCGGATCGGGCAGCCGTTCGTTGAGCACCAGCGGTGCCGTGGTCGTCGGATACATCACGCCTCCCTGTCTTTTTTGCCATTGGAGCATAGCAGGGCTGCCGGGTTGTGACGCCAGCACGACGGCAACGGCCGTGCTATAGTGGCGGCATCAAAAAAGCTTTCCGGGATGACGCCATGGACCCGATGCAGAAGACCTTCGACCGCGCCGCCGAGGACCTCGGCAACTCCGTCCACCTCGAGCACGTCAACGTCGCGATCCCCGATCAGCGGCTGGCGCAGCTGTTTTACGCCGCAGGGCTCGGCCTCACCCGCGATCCGTATCTGCAGGTGATGGACGACAACATGTGGATGAACGCCGGGCGGAGCCAATTCCACCTGCCGACCGGCAAGGCGCAGGTGCTGCGCGGCAAGACCGGCATCGTGATCGAGGGCCGCGAGGCGCTGCTCAACCGACTCAAGACGGTGCAGCCCAAGCTCGCCGACACCAAGTTCGGTTTCGCCGAGCACAACGACTACGTCGAGGCCACCTGCCCGTGGGGCAACCGCGTCCGGCTCCATGAACCCGATGCCACGCGTTTCGGCCGCATCGTGCTCGGCATTCCGTATGTGGAGTTCGACGTGCCGGTCGGCACCGCGAAGGGCATCGCGAAGTTCTACGAGCAGATGATCGGCACGCCGGCCACCGTGGTGAACGGCGACGGTACGACCGCCAAGGTGACGGTCGGCAAGACCCAGTACCTCTTGTTCCGCGAGACCGACGCGCCGCAGCCGGACTACGACGAGCATCACGTGCAGATCTATGTGTCGAGCTTCTCGGGCCCGCATCAGCGGCTCGGCGAGCGCGGCCTCGTCAACCGCGAGGACAACCAGTACCAGTACCGCTTCCGCGACATCGTCGATCTCGACACCGGCAAGCACCTGTTCACCATCGAGCACGAGGTGCGCAGCCTGACGCATCCGATGTTCCTGCGGCCGCTGGTGAACCGGAATCCGACGCAGACCGCGCGCAACTACGCGCAAGGCCACGACGCCGCGGTGTGGGCGATGGACCCGCAGCATTTCGACGACCAGCAGCTGCGTCGAAGGGCGATGTAGGTCGCGCTTCTGAAAGTCAGCCGCGCTACAGCACACACCGCTGTCACCCCCGGGCTTGCCCCGGGGGTCCATGAGTACAAGCCGCAAATTCAAACCGTAAGATTGTTCTTCGCTGACGCATCGCGTGGATGCCCGGGTCAAGCCCGGGCATGACAGCGGAGTGTGTGGCGCGCACATGCGCCTACGATGCAGCGCAGCCCTCGTCGTTCTCTCACGATTTCCAGACATGCATTCTCACCTCCGCGCCATGAATGCGCGGATGTCCAACTCCATTTGTCTCTGCTCCCGGGCCCGGCCCGGGCCGTTTGCCTCCCTCTGAGGGAGGCGGAGCGCCAGAACGGCGCAAGTCATAACTGGGGCACCTTTGCGAAGGCGCCCCGCGTGCCGTGTGACCGGCACGCGCGCCTTCCGGCGCTCCACCGCGGCGATTTGTTACGCCGTCACCGTGCTTCTTCGATCGGACCGGTGAGTTCCTGCTTCCGTGATCCAGGCCGCATTGGCGCCGCCCTTCATCCGATCGCGTCCAGCCATTGAAGGCGGCCCCCTCATCGGGGGCGGACGGTGACTGCGCCCCCTGGTTCGTGCTTACGAAGCACGAATGCAGGCGCCGCACCCTGCTCCGCCAACGGCACGTCTCCGGAGACGCCCTCAGATGAGCAAGGCGGCGCGACGATACACAGCGCAACGAGAAGCGCAAATTGCGCGCCCCTGTTTGCAAGGTCCGTCAACAGTGGGGAGCAAGCCTACGATGCCGGCCGCCGGCTTGATCACCGGCGCAGCATCACAGCCGCAAGCAAGCAGGATGGATGGATGGATGGATAGATAGCTAATGCATTGCGCCGAAATGAACGCTGGCCTGAAGGTCGAGCAGCATGGCCCGCTCGGCGGTTTCGCTCGGCAGCAGCGCGTCGCTGAACACCGTGTGGCACGGCTCGCAGCAATAGGTTCGCAGGTCGGAAGGTGTGCCTGACCGTGACTTGATGCCGGACAGTGGCATCAGGCCGCCGCAGTGGGGACACATCGGTTTCATGGCGCTCTCGCAGCGAGTTGCGCAAACTGCGCTGATGCGAACGAAGACGAATGCCGTGCAATAAAGCAGGCCCGACATGTTCGGGCAGACTGTCATCTTAGAGCGTTCAGGCCGCTTTCGCCTATCCGTATGAATGCGGATGCTTTCGCCCGCGACATCAAGACATGCGTCGAATGTTATGGCGTATTACGCCGCGCTATTGCGCGCGGCGCCTTGGGCATTCGATAGGTATGTAAAAAGCTAACCCCGGAACTCATGGTGGTATCCGACAACTGCTATCGGCGAGCCCGGTGCCCTGCCCTTTAGTGTCTGGCCCCAAGCTGGGCGCTGGCCTCGAGGTCGATCATCATCGCGCGCTCCGCCACGTCATAAGCCGCGAGCACCTCGCTGTAGACGTAGCCGCAAGGCTTGCAGCAATAGGTCCTGAAACCGGCGCCCGCATCCTTGCGCGCCCTGATGCCGGCCAGGCTCATCGTGCTTCCGCAGTGTGGGCAAATTGGTTTCATGACGTCTTTGTAAACGTCAGGACACCCGCCCGCTTTGATGCAGGTCAATCGCCGCTCTTCGACGCCGCCGGATCCTAGACGGTGATGCGATAGGCGAGCGCCTGACGGCCGGACAGATGCGGCGGGCGCAGCTCCGGCGACGTGGCCATGTTGAGATCCTGGAACTCGCCGGTGCGTGCGATGCCGTAATCGGCGAACAACGTGTAATGCACCACGAAAGCCAGGCGGCGGCCTTGGCCGACCGTCCGGCTGCCGAAGTGCATGCAGCGCGTCGTGTCGACGAAAGCCACGGTGCCCGGCGGCCCCACGATCTCCACGAGATCCTTGTCGGTGAAGTAGCGATAGAACTCGCGCTCGTCCTTGATCGGATGGGTGCCGAGCAGACGGCCGGTCTTCTTGCGCAGCCACATCGACTTGTCGGCCGGCAGCACCGTCAGCGGGCCGTCGGCGCTGGTGACGGCGTCGAGGAAGCAGAACATCTTGACGTGAGCGCGGTCGTGGTTGTCCCAGTGCATCCGCTGCGTCCCGATGTTCGGACCGCTGTCGCCGAACAGCCCGGAGACGAACAGCGCCATGTGCGACAGCTCGGGCAGCACCCCATAATAGGGCGACAGGATGTCCAGCATGGTGTCGCTCAGCGCGAAGTCCAGAAGCTCAGGCATCGCCTTCACGTCTTCGCGGTCGAGGATGTTGAAATAGAACGGCTTCACGGCGCCGGTCTCGGCGAGCTCACGGATGCGGCCGTGATCGAGGCCTTCGATGCGCCGCTCGGCAAAGGCGCGCAGCTCCGTGGACAGCGCGGGCAATCCGGCGATCCGGTCGACCGTGGTGAGCATGTAGCCCTTGTCGCGATCGATCTGCGGCACCTGCAGGTTGGCGGGGCCGGCCGCGGCGCGGCGCTCGCGATAGCGCGGCAGGTCGCCGGCGATGCGGCGGTAATCGCGCAGGCGGTCCCGAACCACCGTCATGCGGGACAGCTCGAATTGGACGCGGCTCAGCATGAGTTCCCTGACCCTCAAAGAGGCGGGCAGATTATGCGAGCCGCGGAAGCCCCGTAAAGGCTGCCCGCCGCCGCACCATCCGCCAATCCGGACCACTTACCACAACTATTCGCTGTGATGTCACGCAGCCGTCATGCGAGTGCAATTTTATTAACCACAACTACCTCCCTACCCCCGCCTATCCACCCTTTCAGCCCACCCGGTTTCTTCGCCGATTTCCTCGGCTTCCCCGGCTTTTCAGGAGCACGCCCCATGTCGTTCACCGACGTCGACCTGTCCACGTATGTCCTGGTCGCCCGCTACTCCCTGCCGGAGCCGACCAACACCACGCCGCCGGACGGCACGAGCCTGCTCGCCCAGGAGGCCTCGTCGGTGACCTACGACTGGGACACCAACACGCTGTTCGTGGTCGGCGACGGCGGCACCTCGGTGGTGCAGGTGAGCCTGACCGGACAGCTCATCAACTCGATGACGCTCGCGCCGGGCAACAGCCCGCAGGGCACCACGTTCTACGACACCGAAGGCCTTACCTATATGGGCAACGGCCAGTTCGTGATGACCGAGGAGCGCGACCGCCAGCTCGTGCAGTTCACCTACGCGGCCGGCACCACGCTGACGCGCGATGAGACCTCGACCGTCAAGCTCGGCACCACGATCGGCAATATCGGTCTCGAAGGCGTCACCTGGGATCCGCAGACCAACGGCTTCATCGTCGTCAAGGAGAAGACGCCGGAGGGAATCTTCCAGACCGGCGTCGATTTCGTCAATCACACCGCGACCAACGGCTCCCCCACCACCCTCGAGTCGACCAACCTGTTCGATCCGTCGAAGGTCGGCACCACCGATTTCTCCGACGTGTTCGCGCTGTCGAACCTGTCGGCGCTCAACGGCCAGACCGACTCCAGCCATCTGCTCATCATCAGCCAGGAATCCGGCAAGGTGGTCGAGGTCGACCGCGACGGCAACGTGCTCAGCACGCTGACCATCCATACCGGTGCGGGCGATACGTTGTCCGTGCCCGACATGACGATGGAAGGCGTGACGATGGACAACAATGGCACGCTCTATATCGTCAACGAGGACGGCGGCGGCGACGCCCATCATCCGCAGCTCTGGGTCTACCAGCACACCGACGCGACCGACCAGGCACCGACCGCGGTCACGCTCGACAATCAGGTCAATTCGGTCGCGCAGAACATCGACACCTCGGTGCGGATCAAGTTGGCCGACGTCGTGATCACCGACGACGGGCTCGGCACCAACAATCTCAGCCTCAGCGGCGCCGACGCGGCCTCCTTCGAGGTCGACGCCACCGGGCTCTATCTCAAGGCCGGCACGACGCTCGATCCCGCGACCAAGGCGAGCTACGCCGTCACCGTCAACGTCGACGATCCGGCGGTCGGCACGACGCCGGACGCCAGCACCGACTTCAGCCTGAACATCGGCCCGCCGAGCACCGGCACGCCGCATCTGATCGTCTCCGAGGTGGCGCCGTGGTCGAGCGGCAACAGCCCGCTGGGCGAGGACTGGTTCGAGCTCACCAACACCGGCACCGCCGACGTCAACATCACCGGCTGGAAGATGGACGATGGTTCGGACTCGGCCGGCTCCGCGGTGCCGCTCAGCGGCATCACCACCATCCATGCCGGCGAGTCGGTGATCTTCATCGAGATTTCCAAGGGCGAGAGCCTCGCCGACTTGCAGACGGCCTTCGCCAACCTCTGGTTCGGCGGCCACGCGCCGGCCGGCCTGCAGATCGGCTCCTACAGCGGCTCGGGCGTCGGCCTGAGCACCGGCGGCGACCACGTCAACATCTTCAACGCGGGCGACGCGCTCCAGGCCAGCGTGGCGTTCGGCACCTCGCCGTCGGGCCCGTTCCCGACCTTCGACAATTCGGCGGGCATCAACGGACTGTCGCAGCCGATCACCGCGCTGAGCAGCGTGGACCACGGCGGCATCAAGGCGGACGAGGACTTCAACGAGATCGGCACGCCGGGCAGCCTCGATCCCGACGAGGCGCCGACCGCGGTGACGCTGAACAACCAGGTCAACGCGATCGCCGAGAACACGCCGACGCCTGCGGACATCAAGGTGGCGGACATCGCCGTCACCGACGACGGCATCGGCACCAACAATCTCAGCCTCAGCGGCGCGGACGCGGCGTTCTTCGAGATCGTCGGCGCCGGCCTGTTCCTCAAGGCCGGCACGGTGCTCGATTTCGAGACCAAGACCAGCTACGCGGTCACCGTCAACGTCGATGATCCGGCGGTGGGCGGCACGCCCGACGCCAGCACCAACTTCAACCTCGCCGTCACCGACGCGAACGACACGCCACACCTCATCATCTCCGAGGTGGCGCCGTGGTCGAGCAGCACCTCGATCGGCTTCGACTGGTTCGAGGTGACCAACACCGGCGGCGCCGCGGCGAACATCTCCGGATGGGAGATGGACGACAACTCCAACTCGTTCAGCAAGGCGGTGGCGCTCAACGGCATCACCAGCATCGGCGCGGGCGAGTCGGTGATCTTCATCGAAACCGCCGACAACACTCCCGGCAACATCGCCACCGTCAAGGCCGCCTTCATCAGCACCTGGTTCGGCGGCAACGCGCCGGCCGGTCTGCAGATCGGCACCTACAGCGGCTCGAGCGTGAGCCTGAGCACCACGACCGATGCCGTCAACCTGTTTGACTCGAGCGGCCACCTCCAGGCGAACGTCTCGTTCGGCGCTTCGACGACGAACGTAACCTTCGACAACGCGGCCGGCCTCAACAACACGACGATCTCGACGCTCAGCCAGGTCGGCACCAACGGCGCCGGCCACGCGGCGGGCGACACCAACGAGATCGGCTCGCCGGGCGCCATTGCCAACGCAGCCCCCGTCAACCATGCGCCGACCGCGGTGACGCTCAGCAACCAGGTCAACTCGATCGCCGAGAACACGCCGACGCCTGCGGATATCAAGGTGGCCGACATCGGCATCACCGACGACGGCCTCGGCACCAACAATCTCAGCCTCAGCGGTGCGGATGCGGCGTTCTTCGAGATCGTCGGCGCCAGCCTCTTCCTCAAGGCCGGCACGACGCTCGATTTCGAGACCAAATCGAGCTACGCGGTCGCCGTCAACGTCGACGACCCGGCGGTGGGCGGCACGCCCGACGCCAGCACCAACTACAGCCTCAGCGTCACCGACGTGGCCGAAGGCACGCCGCACCTCGTCATCTCCGAGGTGGCGCCGTGGTCGAACAGCAGCGTGGTGGGCGCCGACTGGTTCGAGGTGACCAACACCGGCAATGCCGATGCCAACGTCTCCGGCTGGAAGATGGACGACAACTCCAACTCGTTCAGCCAGGCGGTGGCGCTCTCCGGCATCTCCACCATTCATGCCGGCGAGTCGGTGATCTTCATCGAGACCACGGGCAGCACGCTCACCGCCGTCTCGACGGCCTTCATCAACGCCTGGTTCGGCGGTCATGCGCCGGCCGGTCTCCAGATCGGCGGCTATGGCGGCATGGGCGTGGGGCTCGGAGCCTCGGGCGACGCCGTCAACCTGTTTGACGCCAGCGGAACGCTGCAGGCCAACGTCGTATTCGGCTCTTCGACCAACAACGTGACCTTCGACAACACCGCCGGCCTCAACAACACGACGATCTCGACGCTCAGCGTGGTCGGCACCAACGGCGCCGCCCACGCGGCGGGCGACACCAACGAGATCGGCTCGCCGGGCAACATCGACCACGCCCCGACCGCGGTGGCGCTCAACAACCAGACGACATCGATCGCCGAGAACACCTCGACGGCGACGCACATCAAGGTGGCGGACATCGCCGTCACCGACGACGGGCTCGGCACCAACAATCTCAGCCTCAGCGGCGCGGACGCTTCGTCCTTCGAGATCGTCGGCACCGGCCTCTACATCAAGGCCGGCACGGCGCTCGATTTCGAGACCAAGTCGAGCTACGCCGTCACCGTCAACGTCGACGATCCGGCGGCGGGTGCGACGCCGGACGCCAGCACCAACTACAACCTCAGCGTCACCGACGTGCCGGAGGCGACGCTCGCCATCACCGAGGTGGCGCCGTGGTCGAGCAGCAGCGTGGTCGGCCAGGACTGGTTCGAGGTGACCAACACCAGCGCGATCGATGCCGACATCACCGGCTGGAAGATGGACGACAACTCCAACTCGTTCGCCCAGGCGGTGGCGCTCAGCGGCATCACCACCATTCATGCCGGCGAGTCGGTGATCTTCATCGAGGTCCCTGCCACCGGCGGCAACGCTGCAGCCATCACGGCCGCCTTCGTCAACACCTGGTTCGGCGGCCACGCACCGGCAGGCCTGCAGATCGGCACCTACAGCGGCGGCAGCGTCAGCCTGAGCACCGGGGGCGATGCCGTCAACCTGTTCGACGCCAACGGCCATCTCCAGGCGAACGTGTCGTTCGGCGCCTCGACGAACAACGTGACCTTCGACAACACCGCCGGCCTCAACAACGCGGTGATCTCGACGCTCAGCGTGCTCGGCACCAACGGCGCGGTCCATGCACCGGGCGACACCAACGAGATCGGCTCGCCGGGCAACATCGACCACGCGCCGACCGCGGTGACGCTCGCCAACACGCTCGGCTCGATCGCCGAGAACACGGCGACGCCGAACCACATCTTCGTCGCCGACATCCATGTCACCGACGACGGGCTCGGCAGCAACACGCTGGGGCTCACCGGGGCGGACGCATCGTTCTTCGAGATCGCAGGCTCGCAGCTGTTCCTCAAGGCCGGCACGGTGCTCGATTTCGAGACCAAGGCGAGCTACGCGGTGGCAGTCACCGCCGACGATCCGGGTGTGGGCGGCTCGCCCGACGCGACGAGCACGACCTACACGCTCAACGTCACCGACGTGGCCGGCAGCACGATCTCCGGCACCAACGGCGCCGATCTGATCGATGCCGCCCACACGGTGGCCGGCCAGGCGCTGCCGTCGCCGGAAGCGGACCACATCAGCGGCCGCGGCGGTGACGACATCATCTCGGGGCTCGGCGGCAACGACATCATCAACGGCGGCACCGGCGCGGACACCATGTCCGGCGGCGCCGGCAACGACCGCTACATCGTCGACAATGCGGGCGACCACGTCATCGAAAATGCCGGCGAAGGCATCGACATGGTGACCACGAGCGTCAGCTACATGCTCGAGGCGGGCTCCGAGATCGAGCGGCTGCGCGCCGATGCCGGCTCGAACGGACTGACGCTGACCGGCAACGAGTTCAACAACAACATCTCCGGCGGCGCCGGCGACGACACCATCGCGGGCGGCGGCGGCCAGGACGTGCTGACCGGCGGCGCAGGCCACGACACCTTCGTGTTCAACGCGCTCACCGACAGTGCGGTGGGATCGAGCCGCGACAGGATCACCGACTTCGTCGAAGGCACCGATCACATCGACCTGTCGGGGATCGACGCGGTTGCCGGCACGCCGGGCGATCAGGCCTTCAGCTTCGTCGGCAGCGGCGCGCTCAGCCACGCAGGCGATCTGCGCGTCTACACGGCGGGCAGCAACACCATCGTGGCCGCCGACGTGAACGGCGACCACAAGCCGGATTTCCAGATCCTGCTCACCGGCGTGCACAATCTCACGGCGAACGACTTCATCCTCTGAGACGCGCAGCACGTACGACAATGAAAGAAGGCGCCGCAGGAAAAATCTGCGGCGCCTTCGGCTTTTCAACAGCAAGGTGTCCCGCCGCGAAACGCTCTGCGGCCTCGGCAATCAGACTCGCCACATTGCTGTACCGTTCTGGACCATCGCGCGGAGCCTCACAGCAGCTCGTTCTCTATTTGCTTGACCGTCGCATGGCTGAACATGGTTAACTCGCTTTAGCGGTCACAGTGACCGGAGGAAATCCCATGCGCCGTGCTGTCGCCACCCTCATGCTGCTCGGAGTTGGTTGCTGGATCGATGCCGCCGCCGCTCAAGAGGCGTGCGTGCAGGGACCGGACGGCGCGACGGTTTGCGGAAAACTGATGCAGCCCCAAGCGGCGCAACCCGCGCAACCCGCATGGCCAAATCCCTCTCAGCTTCCGAGCGCGGCGGCGCCGCCGCTTCCAGGCGTGGCGCCGCAGAACAATCTCGATGACGCTGTGCGGCACGGCGAGAAGCCCGTGGAGCGCCGGCGTGTCGTCACTCAAGAGCCGCGGCGCAAAGTTGCAAAGCCAGCCAGCCGGTTCGACGAACGCCGCTACGCGGATCAGCTCAAATATCGCGATCCGATCCGGATCGAAAATCGCCGCTACGACAACCGCAACCAGGATCCGCGCCTGGCGCGGATTGAAGAGCGTCCCTACGACGGCCGCGACGGCGGCGGCGTGCAGGTCGAACAGCGCCGCTACGATAATCGTTACCAGGATCCCCGTGTGGCGCGGATTGAAGAGCGCTACGACGTCCGCGGCCGCGACGGCGGTCGGGTTGAGCAACGCCCCTACGACAGCCGCTACCAGGATCCCCGTTCGACGCGGATTGAAGAGCGCCCCTACGATGTCCGCGGCCGCGACGGCGTACGGATCGAGCAGCGCACCTACGACAACCGTTACCAGGATCCGCGTTCGGCGCGGACTGACGATCGCCCCTACGTGGAGCGCGACAGCAACGGCGTACGGATTGGAGACCCGCGCTTCAACGGCCGCGAGGGAAACCGTGTCCCGCCGCAGGCCGAAGAACGCCGCTACGATGGTCGCGAGGCAGCCCGCCAGGGCGAGCGCAGCTACGATCCGCGCTACGAGGGCCGGGGCGACGCACGGCCCGGATCGTGGCCTGACGACCGCTACTACGGCGAGCGCGGCGACGGACGCCGCGGCTCCAGCTCTTGCTTCCGCGATGACGGCACGCGCTGCTGATCTCCAAGCTTCGCGGCCGCGTGATATTCCGGCCGCGCCCTACTGCGCGGCCGTGACCTGAATCTCGATCATCTTGGCGGGCGACTGCAGCCGCGCCTCGATGCAGGCGCGGGCCGGCGTCTGGCCCGGCACCACCCAGGCGTCCCAGACCTTGTTGAACTCGTCGACCACGCGGATGTCCTGCAGCCAGATCACGGCCTGCAGCAGCTTCGACTTGTCGGTGCCGCCCTGCTTGAGGAGACCATCGATCTTGTCGAGGATTTCCTTGGTCTGCTCGCCCACGCTCTTGCCCACCGTGGCGTCGGCGGTGAGGCCCGCGAGATAGACCGTGCCGTTGTGCACCACCACGCGCGACATGCGCGGGCCGTTCTCGAAACGCTGAATCGACATCTCGCGATCTCCGTTATGCGACCCCGCCGTCGTTGCGGCAGGGCCTCGACTGGGTAGGATATGGGCGTTGCCCGACAAGCGACACGCCCGGTTGGGGCGCAAAGCAGAAAACACAACGGCAACAAATGCAAGGCAGGGAATTGCAAGGCAGGAAATACAAGGGAGGTCTCGCGTGCTGCGGATGCTGGCTCTGATCGTTCCGTTGATGGCCGGCGTTACGGGCGCGGCGCAAGCGCAGGCGCCCTACCCCAACCGTCCCATTCGCGTCGTCATCCCGTTCGGCCCCGGCGGCTTCGCCGATATCACCATGCGGCTCGTCGGCCAGCAGCTCTCGGAGCGCTCGGGCGTGCAGGTGGTGATCGAGAACCGCCCCAGCGCCGGCGGCATCATCGCGGCCAATGCGGTGACCTCGGCGCAACCCGACGGCTATACGCTGTTTGTGTTCTCCAGTGGCATCGCGCTGTCGAAGTCGCTGCTCAAGACGATGCCGTTCGATCCGGTGACCGCGTTCACGCCGGTGTCGACACTCGCACTGTTCGACCTGCTGCTGCTGGTGAAGGCGGACTCGCCCTGGCACAACGTCAAGGACGCGCTCGACGCGGCACGCGCCGATCCGTCGAAGTTCAACATCGGCACCATCAATCCCGGCAGCACCCAGAACGTCAGCGCGGAACTGCTGCGCTCCGTCACCGGCATTCCGGTGACCATCGTGCCGCACCGCGCCACCGCGGACGTGCTCACGTCGCTCCTGCGCGGCGACACCCAGATCGGCGTCGAGTCCTACGCGGCGCTGAAGTCGCCGATCGATGCCGGGCAGATCCGCGCCATCGCCGCGACCGGCGACAAGCGTTCGGCGATGCAGCCCAACGTGCCGACGCTGAAGGAGAGCGGCATCAACGCCGAGGTGGTCGGCTGGAATTCGCTGGTGGCGCCGGCCGGCACGCCGAAGGAAATCGTCGCGGTGCTGAACAAGCATATCCGCGACATCATCGAGAGCCCGGATTTCCAGAAGCGCATGCTCGAGCTCGGCGGTGAGCCCAAGGCCAGCACGCCGGAGGAGCTCGAGGCGCGACTGAAATCCGACATCGAGATGTGGGCCGGCGTGGTGAAGAAGGCCGGCCTGGAGCCGCATTAGCCGAAATCGGGAAATGAAAGCGCAATGGCCGACGTGATGAAAATCGACGCTCACGTGCATGTCTTCACCACCGACATGCCGCTGATCGACAATCCGCGCCATGCGCCGACCTACGGCTTCACCCACCAGGAGCTGATCAGGACGCTCGATCAGAACGGCGTCGAGCGCGCCGTCATCGCGGCGGCAAGCCCGTGGGGCGACTTCAACGACTATATGCTCGAAGCGGTGCGCGCGCATCGCAAGCGCCTGCGCGCAACAGCGATCCTCAAGCCCACCGTCGACCGCTTCGCGCTGGAAGCGATGGGCCGCGATGGATTCATCGGCGTACGGCTGCCGTTCATCGGGCTGCCGAAGCTGCCCGACGTGACGACGTTCGAGTATCGCGCCTTCTTCCGCCGCCTCGCCGATCTCGACTGGCATGTGCATCCCCATGTCGAGGGCGAGGACCTGCCGAAGATCCTGCCGACGCTGGAAGCCTCGGGCGTGAAGATCGTGGTCGATCATCTCGGCCGGCCGGAGCCGAAAGCCGGCGTCAAAAGCGAGGGTTTCAAAACACTCCTTCGCTCCATCGAAAAAGGCCGCACCTGGGTGAAGATGTCGGGCGGCTACCGGCTCGGGCCGCAGTCGAAGGATGTCGGACGCGAGCTGGTGCGGACCGCCGGCGCCGACCGCCTGGTCTGGGCCAGCGACTGTCCATTCGTCGGCCACGAGGGGCAATTCCCGTACAAGGCCACGATCGACTGGCTCGAGGACGCGGTAACAGACGCCGAGGCGCGCCGGAAAATCTTCGGCGAGACCGCGCTGAAGCTCTACTTCAACGGCCAGTGACGACCGCAGGGAGGAAGCGATGACGAGAATCCGGACCGCCGCACTCCTTGTCCTGTCGCTCGCAGCCGCGAGCGTCACGGCACCCGCTCTCGCCGACTATCCGGACAGGCCGATCCGGCTGCTGCTGCCGTTCCCGGCGGGCGGCGCGGTCGACATCGTCGCCCGCGTCATGACCGCGAAGATGTCCGAGGACCTCGGCAAGCCGTTCGTGATCGAGAACAAGTCCGGAGCCGGCGGCATCATCGCGACCGATGCAGTCGCCAAGGCTGCGCCCGACGGCTACACGCTGCTGCTCACCACGCCGAACCACACCATCAACGCGGCGCTGCAGGCGTCGCTGCCCTACGACACCGAGAAGGACCTGGTGCCGGTGTCGGTGATCGCCGAGGTGCCGGAGGTGCTGGTCAGCCATCCGGCGGCGCCGTTCAAGACGTTTCAGGAATTCGTCGCATACGCGAAACAGAATCCCGGCAAGCTGAACTACGCCTCGGCGGGGCTCGGCACGCTGCCCCATGTGACGATGGAGCTGCTGCTGCGTCGCCTGGGCATCCAGGTGGCGCATGTGCCCTATCGCGGTGCAGCACCAGCAATGAACGATCTCCTGGCCGGCGTCGTACAGCTCAAGATGGACACCTACACGACCTCGAACCCGCAGGTGGCCGCCGGTAAGCTCCGCATGCTCGGCATCGCGAGCAGCCACCGCTCCAAGCTGATGCCGGAGACCCCGACCATCGCCGAGATGGGACTGCCGGGCTATGAAGGCATCCTCTGGAACGCCATCATGGCCCCGACCGGCACGCCGAAGTTCATTATCGACAGGCTCGCCGCCGCGAGCGCCAAGGCGGCGTGGTCGCCGGACGTTGCCGAGCGCCTCACCCGCGACGGCGTCGATCCGGTCGGCGGAACGCCCGAGGCTCTCGCCGCGTTGATTTCACGCGAATTGCCGCAGTGGCGCGACCTCGCGAAAGCCGCAAATATCAAGCTTGAATAGGGGCGATTCATTTTACTCACCAACAGGATTTCTGGAATGCCGAAGCTGACCACCATCGCCGACCCGCATCCGAAGAAGCCCAAGCTCAAAGCGCCGCCCAACGCCTGCGACACCCACATCCATCTGTTCGGTCCCGCCGCGAAATATCCGTTCGCGCCCGACAGCCCCTATACGGCGCACGACGCCCTGCCCGAGCATTTCTTCGCGCTGCAGGACACGCTGGGGCTTTCCACCGGAGTGATCGTCAGCCCCGGCGGCTATGGCCGCAACTATACGATGCTCGCCGATACACTCGCGAAATACCCGAAGCGCTTTCGCGGCATTGCGCTGGTGCGCGACGACATCGCCAACGCCGAGCTGGCGCGGCTGACGCGGCTCGGCGTCAAAGGCATGCGCATGATGAGCCACGCCCGCGGCCAGCACGTGCCGAACTATTCGGAGAAGACCGCAGCGCGCGTGCACGAGCACGGCTGGCACATCCAGTTCTATCCGCACGGCACCGACATCGTCGAATATGCCGACAAACTGATCGCGCTGCCGAACGACATCGTGCTCGATCATTTCGCCGCCATCCCGGCCGAGGGCGGCATCGACCAGCCGGCCGTCAAGGCCGTGCTGCGGATGCTCGACACCGGCCGGGTCTGGCTCAAGCTGTCCGGCCCGATGCGCTGCACGCCGTCGGAGATGCCCTATGCGACGGTGACGCCGCTCGCGCACCTGTTCGTCAGGCACGCGCCGGAGCGGATGGTCTGGGGCTCGGACTGGCCCCACGTCAATCTCGACGGCCGACAGATGCCGAACGACGGCGACCTGCTGGACCTGATGCTGGAATGGGTGCCGGACTCGGCCGTGCGCAACCGCATATTGTCACAAAACGCCAATAAGCTTTACGGCTTCTGACATTCGCGGTGGCGGGCCGCGACGGGGACGTGGGGACGTTATGGCTTGGGGATGGGTCAGGGCGGCCGCGATCATCGCGGCCCTCTTCGTCATGAATGGGTCGGCTTCGGCCCGGGTGCTCGACGCGGTCTATCGCGGCACTGTGGAATGCGGCAGGCCGCCGTTCGCAGACGACAAGACGCGTGACACGATCCGCGTCGCGATCTTCGACGGCAAGATCAAATACAGCCGCGTCGTCCAGGTCCGCGACAACCCGGATGCACTGCCGGAGACCGGCAACGGCCATCTCGACGGCCAGAACATCCGGCTCACGGGGTCATGGCGCGGCGGCAGTCGCGCCTACAACGCGGTGTACGTCGGGACGTTCGTCCGCCGCGTCGCCAAGCTCACGGGCACACAGACCTGGACGGTCGACGGCAACGCCATGGTCCGAACCTGCAGAGGGTCGATCAAGCGGCCGTTCCGGTTGTTCATTCGGCGTCCGAAACCGGACGCAGCGTAGCAATTTCCGGACGCGGCCTGCCCCACGGCCTGATACCATGCTGTCTCCGAGCCGGGGGCAAGGATGAGACGGCGTGAGTTTCTCGGTGTTTTAGGTGGTGCGGCGGCATGGCCGCTGGCGGCGCGCGCGCAATCCAAAACCGCTTCCCCGGCGGACCCCGCGAAGCAAGATGACGTTGCGGGCAAGCTCGATTCCCTGTTGCAACAGTCGCAGCAGCTCGGCGCTCCCGCGGCCGCGCTTCAGCGCGCCGTTGCGATCTCGCGTCAGCCGACTTTCAAGAAAGACGCGCTTGCGGTCTTCGACATTTCGCAGCCGTCGGCAAACAAGAGATTCTACCTTTTGGATTTCAAATCGGGTCAGGTCACCGCTCACTTCGCGGCGCACGGGAGAACCAACGGCCCCAACGCGAAAGCCACCAAATTCAAAGGCTTTCAGCGGGACCTGGACATGGTCCCGCTGGGCCCGCTCAAGGTCACGCGTCCCGAAGTGATGGAACATTACAGAACGATCGTGGACCGCTACGACCGGACCGTTTATCGAAACATGATCGTTGCCGTCCTCGAGGGCGTCGCACCGTACAACCGTTACATCAATCACACGCCGCCGTATAAATGGGTCATCCACCCGAACTGGTACACGACCGCCGGTTATCGCGCCAAGAACAACGGCATGCTGGGGCGGAGCAACGGCTGCATCACGGTCGATCCGGTCGAAAACAACCAGCTCATCACGCGCCTTCAAGGCGCACTGATCTACGTGACGGTCGGAGATGACCCGATCGAACAATATCTGTAATACGATCTTTCCACCGCCAGCGAGACGATCGGATGAATTGGCGCGCGGCCGTGACGTTCGTGCTGTTCACGTTTCGCCGTGCGTGGGCCGCCCCCCTTCTTTTTGTTTTGCTTTTTCCCCCGACGGCGGAAGCGGCACCGCTACGCATCGTCGCGATCGGCGCCAGCAATACGCACGGCTGGTATGTCGGCAACCGGGGAGCATATCCCGCCAAGCTGCAGGAGTTGCTGAAGGCCAAAGGTATTGACGCGGAAGTGGTCAATGCCGGCGTGCCCTTCGACACGACCGCGGGCATGCTCAAGCGCATCGACGGCGATGTGCCCTCCGGAACCGATCTCGTCATATTGCAGCCAGGAGGCAATGACCGGCGTTTCCTCGGCTCGACGGAGCAGCGTGCGGTCAATATCGCGGCGATGGAACAACGACTGCGAAGTCGCTCGATCAAGGTGATCGTCTATGACGACGAGATCCCGCTTCGCTACTACGCCCTCGACTTCATCCACCTTACCGACGAGGGCCACACGATGATTGCTGCTGCCTTGCTGCCGCGGGTCCTGGCAGCCATCGGCAAACGGTCCGATGACGCGCCACCGGTCAGCAAAGCGAGACAACCTCGATAACGACGACAGCCTCGATTGGCACCCTAGTTCGGCTTGATGTTCGCCTCGCGGATGCCGCGGCCGTAATCGTCGAACTGCTTGCGGGTGAATGCTGCGTCATCGTCGCCGCAGGCGCCGACGGCGAACAGGCCCTGCGCCTTGAGCTTGGCGAGAATCTCCGGGTCCTGCAGCGCGGCCCGGAACCACGAAGTCAATTGCGCGAGCGCGTCCGGCGGCGTGCCGGCCGGCGCGACCACGCCGAACCAGATGTCGAGATCGAAATCCTTGAAGCCTGCCTCCTGCACGGTCGGCACGTCCGGCAGATCGTCCACACGCTGCGGCGACGCCACGGCAATCGCGCGCAGCTGGCCGCTGCGGATCTGTCCGGTGACGTTCGGATAGCTCGCCATAGCCGCGGTGACATGCTGGCCGAGCAGCGCATTCAGCGCAGGACCCGAGCCCGGATACGGCACGTAGGTGAAATCGACCTTGGCGTCGTGCTTGATGCGCTCGATGCCGACATGGGGGCTCGAAGCCGGGCCTGCGCTCGCGACAGTCAGTTCGCCGGGTTTGCGCCGCGCGGCGTCGAGCAACTCGGCGAGCGTCTTATAAGGCGTCGCCGGATTGACCAGGATGAGCTGCGGCGAGCGCGCGAGAGTGCAGATCGGCGCGAAGCTCGTCAGCGGATCGTAGCTCAGCTTGCGCAGATGCGGATTGATGACGAATTCCGGCGTGGTGATCAGAAGCGTGTTGCCGTCGGGCGCCGCGCGCGCCACCGCCTCGGTGCCGATGGTGTTGCCTGCGCCGGGGCGGTTCTCGACCACCATGGTCTGGCCCTGCGCCTTGCCGATCTGGTCGGCCAGCATCCGCGCCAGCACGTCGGCGCCGCCGCCCGCCGTCGACGGCACGATGATCTTGATGGTCCGCGACGATTGCGCCTCAGCCCGCGACGACAACGCCGCAACCACGCAAACCATCAACGTCGCAACACACCTCGCGACACTTCTGCCGATGCCCATTCCACTGCTCCTGAGTTGCGCCTTATGATTTCTGACGTCGCTTCGGCTTCTGCTTATTCGGTTTGTTCTTGGGCAGCGCGTGCTGGTAGGCCGTCTCCAGCGCGCTTTTAACCTCCGCGATTTTCAGTTTGGCGAGCGTCGCGGTGGTCGCGCCGCGCTTGCCCCAGGCGTTCGGCACCGGAGCGAAGGCCTCCGGCGCTAGCATGCATTTGAATTCCTGCTCCTCGGGTGTGAACATGAAGTTCGCGGTCTTGCGGTCGGGCGCAAGCGTCACGTAGATGCGCGCGACCCTGAACGCCGTCCGGTCGAAATGCGGCGCCTCGGTCGTGCCTTCGAGGCCGAGCGCAAGCCGCCGCAGGTCCTGGTCCGTGGCCATCGCCCTCACCCCTTGCGCGGCGGACGCGGAAGCAGTCCGGCATGGACGACGACCTTGCGGAACACATTCGGCAGCGCCTCGCCGTGAAGCTCGGCGGCCGCCACCCAGCGCATGCCGTCCGGCGTCTTGGTCTTCGCCGGCACCTCGGCGACATAGACCGACTGCTGCAGCGGAAAATGCGTGAAGCCATGCTCGACCACGCCGGGGAGCTTCCGCCACTTCGCCTTCAACGGCGCATGCGACAGCGCGTCATCCTCGTCGAAGTCGTGGGTCCATGCGGTCGACGGCACCTCGGTCATGCCTCCGAGCAAGCCCTTCGAGGGCCTGGTCCGCACCAGCACGAAGCCGTCGGAGCGCATGGCCACGAAGGACGCGCCGCGGCGGAGCTTGCCCTCAATCTTGGGCGCCTTGCGCGGAAAGCTTTCGACGTCATCGCGGCCGCGCGCCGTGCAGGCGTCCATCCACGGACAGATGCCGCAGGCCGGCTTCTTCGGCGTGCAGATCGTGGCGCCGAGATCCATCAGCGCTTGCGTGAAATCGCCGAAGCGCTTCGGCGGCAGCAGCGCCTCGGCACATTCGCGGATTTCGGTTTTCGCCGCAGGCAACTCGGTCTCGATGGCAAAGAGCCGCGCGACCACGCGCTCGATGTTGCCGTCGATCGCGACTGCTCTTTTGTCGAACGCGATCGCCGCGATCGCGGCCGACGTGTAGCCGCCAATGCCCGGCAGCGCGCGCAGGCCTTCTTCCGTGTCGGGAAACCGTCC